>JAEZCJ010000221.1 GCA_023433615.1 Bacillota bacterium
GAATCCGAACGGAACAAGAGAAAGTTCGTCCAGCGCTTTTTTGTCGTCGGATATTATGCATCCGAATGGGCAAGGGGTGAAGGGGCGCAAGCTACGGGTCTTGTTTAAGACGACCGCACTTCGCGTCCTCTTCGCCAATAAACGTGCGAACGGAGTGGAATTATTACAGGAAGGGAAGCGACTGAGAGCCTATGCTCGGAAAAAGGTGATTGTCTCAGCCGGAATCAACAGCGCACAGCTTCTCATGCTCTCGGGAATAGGGCCGGCAGCAATGCTTCGACAAGCAGGCATACCGGTCGTATTCAATAATCCCAATGTAGGGAAGAAGCTAAGGAACCATACGCTAAACTTTGCCTCTTTCACTACCAACCCCGGAGACGAGGCATTGCCTGCGAACGATTCGAATGCTTTGTATGCAGGAGGAGCTTTCTTACCCGATCCTACCGGCAAAGACCCTGACCAACGAGCAGTTCAACTTGTCGGTATTCCGGCCGACGGAACATTAACGCTAGCGATTATTTTCTTACGCCCTAAAAGCCGCGGAAATATTGCCATCCAGAATAACGATCCCTTAAAAATAGCGCTAGCGGATGAAGGCTTTCTGGCTAACCAAGATGATCTGGAATCCGTAAAAAGTATATACAAAATCTACATTAAGGAGATTGCGGCGCAGCTTGAAGCCGTCGATCCCTCCTATAAGCTCGTCTCGCCAACATTGGATGTGATTAACGACGATTCGCAATTGGAGGCGTTCATTAAGCAGAATTTCGACCATAACCACCATCAACAAGGTTCGTTGCGAATGGCGCCATTACAACGCGGGGGTGTTGTTGATCGGCGAGGCAGCGTCCATGGAGTCAGGGATCTGATTGTTGCGGATGCCTCCATTATACCATTTACGGTCGACGGTAATACCTCGGCAGCGGCCTTTCTGATCGGTTATACCATTGCCCGGCTAATTAAGAGACGAACGAATCATCTCTACGATGAAATGGAGGAATAACCAGCAGACTGAATAAGAAGAAAGAGAAGAGCTCGAGTCTTGAGCTCTTCTCTTTCTATTATTCCGCCCCCCTTTTTATACCAATACTAGCGATTCGTCCAATACGCTTTACTAATCTCGTCATATGCTATTCCGAAAGTGAAAAAAGGAGGATTCATATGGCAGAAAAAGTGAAGGTTAGCCCACGGTTCAAAAGGCTGTGCGCCCAATTCGGGAGTATCCTGGGCGGCGAATCGGAGATCGAGGCAGGTCCGGTTTGTTTTGTCACGCGGATGACGAACTTGCGGGAGACAATCCTGGGAAGAAGAACGCGCTCGCCCTTGGTTCAAATGCAAATGTTCTCGTTTGAATCGCTCGATAAGACTGGCCGCGCCCTCTGCTTGGGCGAAACTGCCGTACATCAAAACCAGGTCAATCGTCTGATGTCGAATCTCCGTAGACGCGGGATTAAAGTCACTGCGCTTCACAATCACTGGTTAAAAGAAAATCCCCGATTAATGTATATGCATTGGGAAGCGATCATGAATCCAGTCGTGTTTGCCAGAAGAACCAAAGATTCTATTAAATTCTTGGGTTAAGGAAAGGATGATTTCATATGGCGGGATCCGTGAAAGCAAGTCCGCAATTCAGAAGGCTATGCAACCAATTCTCCTCCATTCTAGGCGGAACGGAGCATGAAATTACGAAAGGACCGGTATGTTTCGTCACTAGAAATAGGAGAGTCAACGCCTCTATTCTAGGAAGACGCACCACATCCCCTCTGGTCCGCTATCAATTGTTCTCGTTCGAATCGTTGGACAAATCGGGACGCGCACTATGTCTAGGAGAAACGGCACTCTTCCAAAATCAAGCCAACCGCTTGCTGTCCAACCTTCGTAAAAACGGGATTAAAGTAACGGCGCTCCATAATCACTGGTTGTTCGAGAATCCACGTCTTATGTATATTCACTGGGAGTCGGTCGATAATCCCATTGAATTCGCCAGGAAAGTAAAACGTTCGATCGCTTTCTTGGGTTAATCGCATAATTGAGCATACATCGCCATGCGGCCAAACTGCCCTGGCGATGTATCTGTTTCTGTACCGATTCATTCCTGTTCATCGTACCGCTTCATGATCGAGGCCATTTGCGGTTCGAATCCGCCGGGGACGAATACATTCCGATAAAAGAAATGCCCTTCTGTTTCAGCGTTTCCACTGCCTTATCCATATTGTCCACATCGAAAACAATGGAGGACGTGGAAGGGATGACGGTTTCTGCTTCGGAAAATCCGATCGTGCAATCCTTCGTATTGGTCTCGACCAAGGCCATTCTTCCTTCTGGATATCAGAATGAACTTACATCTGGCGTATTCTCGGCAGTAGAGAGGAGACTTTCGGCAAGCTTGCTGTTATAGTAAAGTGAACAATGGTTACCTGACGCTTGCGGCTAAAGGGGGTACCGATCGATGCCTTCTGATGTGGAAATGACAGGAGATCCTATACGCATCCAACACCCTGAGCCTCTATTAGGCGATTTTGTCGATTACTATTGGTACTTGAATGCCAATGAGGCTGAACACCGTCGGGAACTGTCCCTGCCCGATGGCTCCATAGACATTATCTTCAACCTAGGCAATATGCCGATGCGGTTCTATGACACGGAGCATCGGTTACACCTGTACAAGTCCTCGGTGCTTTGCGGTCCGCACTCGCAATATTTCTCCATCGATGCTGCGGGTGAAGGGAAGGTAGTGGGGATTCATATTAAACCCGGCGGATTGAGACCCTTCATGCGCGGCTCGATGAATGAAGTGCATAATCGTTTATTGCCTCTGGATCTTGTCTGGGGATCGTTAGCGATTGAGCTCCACGAGCGATTGCTGGAACAGCGGCAACCGTTGGACATGTTTCGCATTCTGGACCGGAGTCTGCCCGGCTTGGCATGCAGCCCGCTGGTGCGTTCACGGGAAATTGAGTATATCAGAATGAACTTACTCAGCCACAATGTGCATGACTTGGTCGAGCAGCAGGGCATGAGCCATCGGTGGCTCAATCATAAGTTCAAAGAAGAGATCGGCTTGACGCCGAAAGCGATGAGCCGAATCTTACGGTTTCAGCAAGCGCTGCAATTGATTCATCAAGGGCGTGCAATGGATTGGGCAGAGCTCGCGTTAGCTTGCGGTTATTACGATCAAGCTCACTTCTGCAGAGAGTTCAAAGCCTACTCGGGAATCACGCCAGGCGAATATATTCCGATTAGCGGCCGGCATCGCAATCATGTCTTGGCAAGCGAATAGCGGCTCAATCGTAATATCCCTTAGCCGGTCCTCCGTGGAAGCTAGCGATATACCAGTGGTTGCCGAAGGGGTCTTCGACTCCGGCGCTTCGTTCGCCGTAGGGCATCTCAGCGGGTTCGTATACAGTCGCTGCCCCTGCGGCAAGTGCCTTCCGGTAAGTCGTATCCGTGTTCTCCACGAAGAGATGGACGGTATTCGTTCGTGGAGGGAAACGTCCTTGCCCCGTAGAGAGCTCAACAATGGCATCGCCGATTTGAACCTCCGCATGGGTTATCGTGCCTGATTCATCCGTGCCGCGATTTAATTCAAGCGCATCAAACGCTCCCTTCATAAACGCAAGAAAACTCTCCGCATCCGACACAAGGAAATAAGGCGTAATGCTGTGATATCCGCGAGGAGCAAATGATCTTGTCATCCTGAAGCCTCCAGTCGATTAGTAATGTGATACACTCTCATTATAGCAATCGCTTTCGACCGCTTATTGTAAAAAATTGAACTAACCGAGTTCCTGTATATCCGCTCGCTTGAAACGAATAAGAGCCGAGAAACCGCGTCGGGCGCGGCTTCTCGGCTCTTATTCACTTATACGCGGATCTTGACGACCGCTTTCTTGATGACGGTCGAAGGCTGGCCCATACCGGGACGATGAATATCGTGCGGGTAGAATACGGCGAACATGCCGGGCTTCATCTTCAGGAGCACCTCGTCGTCCGCAGGCGCGTACAGCATGTAGTCCGCATCGCTGTCGTACGCCTTAACTGGCTCTAGCCCATCGCGCTGCGGGGACCAGCCGATGGTCTCTTCCCCTTCGATTAAATAATGGATGTCGATATATTGCTCATGCTTCTCCGCGACCTGTTCCTCCATCGGCTTCGCATCGAATTCCATCACCGTGGCGTACATCTTGTCGCCGTCGATCTCGATTCTGGCCGGTTCCGGATTCCGTTCGGACAGCTTGATCAATTCCTCCACGGCTGCCGCGATGTCGGGGCTGAAGGTTCGGTTTGCGTGCTTCCAAGACGACAACGATCCTAGTATCATGATCTGCTCTCCTTGCTGCGCTATATGGCCGGTACCGCTGGCTTATAGCAGCTTGACGGTAACGGCAGCAGCCGTATTTTCTTTGTTCGCTGTCGATTGTTCATACGTGCGTTTGAAATATTCAATATATAAGACATCTAGCAAATAGAGCTGCGAAATCTTCGCGGACAAGGAGCCGCCCTGCAGGGGACCCTCGTTCGCTCCGCACAGCAGCGTAAGATCGGAGGATGCGGTTAACGGGGACTTCTCGAAGCGCGTAATCGAGATGACAAGAGCGCCCCGTTCTTTGGCCTTCTGCGCCACTTCGATGGTATCCTTGGTCGAACCGGAATAAGAAATCATGACGGCAACATCCCGCTCGGTCATCAGAGAAGCAGCCATCATCTGCAGGTGAGAATCAATCGAGCACATCGTCTTGTTCGTAATGCGCATGAATTTGTTCTGGGCTTCCATTGCCGTCATTAACGAGGAGCCTACGCCGAAGAACAGAATCCGCTCCGCCTGTACCAGATGGTCGATCACCTGACCGATCTTTGCGTAATCGATCAAATTAAACGTTTCGCTGAGCGCGCTGATGTTTGTCGTCAACACTTTGGACGCAACCTGATCGATCGTATCGTTCATCAAGATCCGGTCGGTAAGCTGCGGGATTTCATTCTCTACCGTAATGGTATGGGCGAGCGCAATCTTGAATTCCTGGTATCCCTTGTAGCCGAGGGATCTGCAGAAGCGAAAGATACTCGATTCGCCGACACCGCAGGTGTCCGCAAGATCGGTAATGGACATGTAGACGACGCTTGCCGCGTTATCCAGCACATAGTCCGCCACTTTCTTCTCCGTATTGGTCAGGTTGTTATACTTGGAATGAATCGTCGAAAAAATACTGATTGTGCGCAATTGATTGCCCTCCATCCGGTTCAGCGCAAGAAGAGTGAAGCTGCGCCCAGCAGCCCGGCCCGATTCCCCAAGGAAGCTCTTAGAATGCTCACCCTTGAGAAGCTCTCCATGACCAAACGTTTAGTGTGCTCCTCCACGAGGCGAACGAGCGATTCCTGCTCCATGACTCCGCCGCCCACGACAACCGCTGAAGGGTTGAAGATATGGATGAGCGAAGCCAATCCGGCACAGACCTCGGCCACCCAGGCTTGAAGCACTTGATTCAACGGGTCGTTCCCACTCCTTATTTTATCAAAAATCGTTCTCCCGTCCACACAATCCGGATCGACCTGGCGTGCTGCGCGGACCAAGGCGGTGGTCGAAGCAAACGTTTCGTAATAGGGCTTGCTCGATCCATTGCCCGTATCTCGAAACGGATGCGTGAGCATATGCCCGAATTCCGCAGCTACGCCATTCGCTCCCCGATAGATTCGGCCGTTGATCACGATTGCGCCGCCAATGCCGGTACCGTAGGTCAGGCACAGGAAGTCGCTGAATGAACGGGCTGCTCCGAAGGCTGCCTCCCCGAGTGCGGCGGCGTTCACGTCGTTCTCTACTTTCACCGGTTTGTGAAATCGGCTCTCGAGGATCGCTTTGATCCGCATGCCGGTGTAGTCCGGGATATTCGCATTCGCATAGATGATGAAGCCCTCTTCGGCGTTCACTTGTCCTGCCGTACTGATCGCGATCGCATCATAGCGGGATGGGGGATACTCAGCCAAGTGAGCCATTAGCCGTTCCATGACATGAGGACCGCCCAGACGGCTCTCCGTCGCGAATTCCCGATAGTCTTCGATATGGCCCCGCTCGTCGCAAATGCCCATCTTCGTGTTCGTCCCGCCGATATCCGCAGCCAGGATGTTCATGTCTTCCTTCCACCTCCTTATCGCATGGGCCAGGCACGCGATTATTCCATGGCTTGAACGAATCGCTTCGTGATTTCCAGCGGTCTCGTGATCGCCGAGCCGACGACGGCCGAATAGATGCCGAGGTCGAACATGCGCTTCAACTCTTCGGGACTCGATATCCCTCCCTCGGCGATGACGGGAACGTTCACGCTGTTGACCAGCTTCTCGGCCATATCGAAATCGGGCAAAGACTGATTCTTCGTTGCCTCGGTGTATCCGCTCAGGGTCGTGGCCACGCAGTCGAAGCCGAGCTCCGCCGCTCTGACCGCTTCTTCATAGGTGGAACAGTCCGCCATGAACAGCTGATCGCCGCAGCGCTGCCGGATAAGGGGGAACAGCTCCTCGATGGTGGAGCCGTCAGGTCTTAGGCGGTCGGTAGCATCCATCGCGATCATGTCTACGCCTGCCCGGTACAGCGCGTCGACTTCCTTCATCGTCGGAGTGATGAACACGTCCGAGCCCTCGTAGACTTGCTTAATGATGCCGATAATCGGCAAGTCGACATGCTTCTTGATCTCGAGAATATCTTCCACGCTATTGGCTCGAATGCCCGAAGCGCCTCCCTGCTTGGCGGCAATCGCCATTCGCCCCATAATGAAAGGGCTGTGCAGCGGTTCTTCAGGCAGCGCTTGACAGGATACGATCAGTTTTCTCTTTATGTTATCTAAAATTCCACTCGCTGGTTTCATACTACCATCTCCAAGGTATAGTTGATTACTCTTTGACGGCTCCCGCCGTCATGCCTTGCGTGAAATACCGCTGGAACAACAAGAAGATTATAAGCATCGGAATGGCAGCCACGGTAGCGCCGGCCATTTTATAAGCGAAGTTCGGGTTCAGATCCTGCATCAAGGTCGCGGTACCGACCATCAAGGTTTTCATCGTTTTCTCTTGTCCGATGACCATTTGCCATAGATAATCGTTCCAAACCTGTACGAAGTTCAGGATAAACAAGGCGCCGATCCCCGGTTTGATAATGGGGAGCATGACTTGCAGGAAGGTGCGCGTCTCTCCCGCGCCATCGATCCGAGCGGCCTCCCGTAGTGCATTCGGGATCGAATCGAAAAATCCTTTAAGCAGGAACACGCCGAAAGCGGTGGCCACGTTCGGCCAGATCATGCCGCTCAAGCTGTTGACCATGCCGAAATCTTGCGTGATGCGGAATAAAGGCACAATCATAATCTCTTTCGGAATCATCAAGCTCGAAATAAAGACGATAAAAATGGTGCTTTTTCCCGAGAATCTCAGCTTGGAGAACGCATAGGCCGCCATCGACCCTACGATAATAACAAGAACGGTGCCCACGCCGGATACGAATAAGCTGTTCAGCGTCCAGCGCAATGCGGGCTGATTCTGGAATACGTCGACATAGTTGGAGAAGGTAATGGATGTCGGCCACCAGTCGGGCGGCATTTTCACAACATCCGCACTGTTCTTGAGTGAGCTCGTGAAGAGCCAGTACAACGGAAACAGGTTGAATATCGCAAGGATCGTAATGACGACATTGGATAGGACGTCAAATCGCTCCCGTTTCTTTTTGTTCTTATTCTGCGCCATGCCGCTATCCTCCTTACTTCTCCTTGACGATGCTTCTTAGTTGGGGAACCGACAAGAGCAACGTAATGACGAACATGATGACCCCGACCGCGGAAGCGACGCCCAGCTGATTGAATTTGAATGCGTTGTTGTAGAGGTAGTACATCAGCGTGACGGATGCGTTGTTCGGTCCGCCGCCGGTCAACAGTTGGATGACGACGAATATTTTCAATACGGCAATGATGTTGATGATCGTGATATAGACGGTCGAAGATTTGACCGAAGGAATCAGGATATGCCAGATGACTTGCCATCTGCTGGCGCCATCCACTTCCGCGGCTTCGAACAAGTCCTTGGGAACCCCGATCATCGCGGCGATATACAGGATAATGGCTTGCCCTACGTTCGTGGCGAACGTGACGAATATGATCACCGGCATGACCGATGCTTGATTTCCAAGTAAATTGACGGTGCCGGCGCCCATTTCCCTGGACAGATAGGAGATCAGTCCGTTGGCGGGATTGAGCAAGAAGCTCCACACCATGCTCATGACGACCATCGACACCATCACGGGGATATAGTAGCTGCCCCGGATGAAGGAGACGTACTTGGCATTCTTGTCGAATACGGCAGAAGCGACGAAGAGGGCGAATCCGACAGTCAGCAATACGATGAATACGACGAATACGACCGTATTGACGAGCGCTTTGAAGAATACCGGATCGCTGAACAGCGATGCGTAATTGTCGAAGCCCACGAATGTCTCGTTCTGATAATTGATCTGATACATGCTGAGCCGAATGCCTTCGAATATCGGATAGATCAGGAAAAGCGCAAAGATCAGCATCTGAGGCGCGATAAACAAATACCCGGTAATATTCTCTTTGAGGGAGTGACTGCGTATCTTCATATCGGATTTACCTTTCTGATCGGCAGCCTTGCGACCGTTAGTCGGCCTCGCGGCTGCCGATCGTGTAATTGTTTACCCGCTTGTTGGGACTTCTTGCTCGGACTGCTTACTTGGATTGATAAATGACAGAGTTCTTCTTGTTGCTCTCGATCACTTTGTTGCCGCCTTCCTGATAGGCCTTGACGGCTTGCTCAGGCGTCTTCGCTCCCATGTACAACGCTTGGAGCTCCGGATAGAGCACTTCGCGCAATTGGCTGTAGCCGGGAACGTTGCCGGTGAAGTTGAACAAGTATTTCGAGTTGGCGTCATACGCCGCGAAGAAAGGTTTCTCGCTCTTGAACTGTTCGGCGACGGATGTTCTTACCGGAATGCCGTTCTTGGACGATTGGACCAGCTCCGGATCGGTCGAGAAGAATTTCACGAAGTCTTTGGAGACCTCGATTCTCTTCGCATCGCCCGTGTCGAATACGCTGGCTCCCACAACATAAGTGAAGCTGAGCGGATCTCCGCTCTCGGACGGAATGTTGGCAACGCGCATATCGAATTTCGTGGCTTTGCCGCTTTCCATATCGGCTTGGGCATTGTTGAACAGAATCGGGTTCGTGAAGCTGATCGCGAGCTGCTGGTTCAAGAACATGCCGTTCGCGTCGTTGGACGATACCGATTCAGGGCCAGGGTTCGTGTAGCCTGCGTCTTTAATGCTCTTCAACCAAGCTGCCGCTTTGACTCCGTTCTCGTCGTCAAGCGCAATGTTGCCCTGATCGTCGAAGAACTTGTTGCCGAACATGCGCAGGTATGCCAAGTTCCATGTGTCGCCTTGGGTGTTCATGGCGAACAGCGCCATCGGATAAGCGTTGGAATACTTGTCCTTAGGCAGGTTGTCTTTCAACGCTTTCAGAATTTCTTCGTATTCGGCCAGCGTCCACGTTGCGATCTCCGTCTCTCCGCCGACGTACTTGTCAAGGCCGGCCGCTCTGAACATATCGGCGTTGTATACCAATGTGCCCGGATTGTTCTGGAACGGATAGAAGTAGATATCGTCGCCGAACGTCACGGCATCCCAGTAGCTCTGCGCGATATCGTTCTTGGCTGCATCGTCCACGATATCCGTAATCGGAAGGATGGCACCGCGGTGAACGTAGTCGCCCATGGCGAATATGCTCTCGAAGAATACGTCAGGCGCCGCGCCGCTGCTCAAGTTGACGTTGAGAAGCTGATCGCGTTGATCGCCTGCAATGACCTCGACGTTCACGGATGCATCGTATTTGTCGTATTGCGCGACGAATTTCTCGGCCGCGTATTTGAAGAAGCTGTCATAGTCGGCTCCCGACTCCGTGGAATCCAATACGCCTTTCCATTGCGGCGTCAACATCACTTTGATCGCCACTTTTTCTTTGCCTGCGGCACCCGCGCCATTGGAACTTGCCGTATCGTTGCTATTGTTGTTGCCGTTGGCGCAGCCTGCAATAATCATCACGAGCGCGACAATCGCCGCTAACATGCGTTTGCTCTTCATAGAAGCATTTCTCCTCTGTAGGTATGATGGGTTGCTTTATTGGCAGTAAGTTTGAACGGCTTTGTCGATCTGAGCGATAATGGCGGTTATCGGTTCGGCATCCACGCTTGTGATATTCTCGAGCGGCGCTCTTACGCCGCCGATGTTCACGCCGCGTCTGTTCAGGATTTCCTTAATGACGGCGTACATCGAGCCTTGCTGCGAGCAGAGCGCGATAATGATGTCGTTAATATCGCTCTGAAGACGCGTTGCCTCCTGGAATTTGCCTTCCTGTACGAACCGGTTCGCCTGCAAGAACAGCTCCGGCATCGCTCCGTATGTGCCGCCGATTCCGGCGTCCGCGCCCATGATCCTGCCCGCGACGAATTGTTCGTCCGGTCCGTTGAATACGATGACTTGATCGCCTCCGGTCCTCTTGAACCGTTCGATATCGAGCGTCGGCATCGAGGAGTTCTTGACCCCGATCACTTTCTTGTTGGCGAGGAGCTCCCGGAACATCGGCACGGTTAGCGTATAGCCTGTCGTCTGCGGAATGTTGTAGATAATGAAAGGCAGATCGGTCGCGTCGATAATGTCGCTCCAATAGCGATAGACAGCGCTTTCAGGAAGCTTAAAGTAAATGGGCGGAATGGCTGACAAGGCATCATAGCCGAGTGCTGCCGCATGCCTGGCCAGCTCGATGCTGTCTCTCGTCGACGGCGCTCCCACATGGGCGATCAGCGTCATTTTCCCCTTCAATCGCTCTGCCGCATAGCGCAGCACCGCTTTGCGCTCGTCCAGATTGTGATAGATGCATTCGCCGGAGCTTCCTCCTACGTACACGCCCTGAACCTGCTTCTCATGCAGATAATCGCATAGAGCATGTGTCCGGTCCCCCGAGATATTGCCCTGATCGTCGTAACAGGCGTAGAACGCCGGGATGATCCCCTGAAACTTGGCTAAATCCATTGTGCTTCCCCCTTCTAAGGTGCAGCTTGTTTTTACAACACTAACATAACACTTCATTTCGATTTTGTAAATTAATTTCACTGAAAAACTTATATCGAAAATTATTTCCTCCAAAAAGTGAACAATTTTCCGGAATCAAATTCAATCCATCATGTCTCTTTTGCCTTTCTTAAAATGGCTCAGTTGGCATGCTTTTATGTATCGTGCGTGCCAAAAAGATGGAGGCGAGTGGACCCGGGCTGCTGTAAATGAGCTGGATCCTGAAGGGAATCGAGTAATAGGCGTGGAACTAACTGTAAGCGAAGGTCGCATCATAAGGGGACGGGGAGGACGACGGCATGGACAAGAATGCTGTGCAGCGAACGAATATGATAGGCGGCGGTGAGGTCGGCGCAATCTCGGTTGACATGGATAAGCGCAGCATTCATGCAACGAATAGCGTATTCTGGGATACCAGAGGAACGGATCTATTAGGCGTAACTGCGCTTCCGTTCTATGGCGCATTCGTCTCGGAGGAGAAGTGCCGGCTATTCGGCGATGTCTCGGGGAAGAAGGTGCTGGAGGTCGGCTGCGGAAGCGGGCAATCCCTGCAATATCTGGGAGAGCGCAACGCGTCTGAGCTATGGGGGATGGATTTATCGGATAACCAACTCGCCAAGACCAAGCAGCATTTGACGGAGCATGGTCTAACGGCGACCTTAGTCTGTTCGCCCATGGAAGAGGAATGCGGGATACCGGAGGATTATTTCGACGTGGTGTACTCGATCTATGCCATAGGCTGGACAACCGATCTTGAGGGAACTTTCCGCCGCATCGCTTCTTACCTGAAGAAGGACGGGAAATTTATTTTCAGTTGGTCTCATCCGATCCACAAATGCGTTGCCGCAGAGAATGATCAGTTGATATTCAAAAAATGTTATTTCGATGAATCTTGGTATTCGGTAACGCTTGGCGACAGTACGCTCGCATTATCGGACCGCAAACTCTCGACCTATGTGAATGCGCTGGCGCAAGCGGGATTCGTCATCGAGCAATTGATTGAGGAATCCGATGATGACATTGTGCAGTCAAGCAACAGCAATTTTGCGAACAAAGCAAAGATGCTTCCTGTAACCTTTGTCATCAAGGCACGAAAGCTTTTCTGAGACAGAGAGATTGAAAAAAGGGTCACGGCGTCGGAGGAGCAGATGACGCTGTCGGCCCTTTTTTGGTTCGCTCCGCCAGTCTTGTAATCGACTCCATGTCGAGCGCGGTTAATTGGTTCAGAAAATGGGTGCGTATGGCCCTGGAGACGACGGGACGGGCATCCTCCAATGCCGACTGACCGATCGGAGTGATGTGGACTTGGACGCCGCGATCTGCATCTAATGGCTTCCTCGCGACCAGCTTTCGCTTCTCCATCCGTGTCAGATGATGCGACAATCGGCTCTTATCCCAATCCATGGATTCCGCCAGTTCCTGTTGGCGAAGGCTGCCTTCCCCCAGGAGGTCCAGTCGATCCAGTACCCCGTAATCGCCCTCGGATAGTCCGGTGTGCTCGAACATCTCCTTAATGACGCGGCCGAAGATGCTGTGATAAGAGCCTTTCCACTTATACCATAATTGAAGTTCATGTTCGTTCAGTTCGCTATTATCCATAGGCCTATAATAGCATGGTTGACGTGTCAACCGCAATCTGTTACAGTTGCTTTGGGTTGATGTGTCAACCAATTGGCAAGAAACCTAAGAAGGGGGATTTTCATTGTGAAAATGTTCGAAAGTAAGGGTGCACCAATCATCTCGGTAAAGCCTATCGTGCTGACTGCAGCGGGGCGAGGTGAAGATCTGCAAGTTCGGGTATCCGTACCGGCGACGGGGGATCGGTTGCCGATCATTATTTTCTCGCATGGCTATGGCTGGTCTTCGGATGGCTACGGCCCGTTAGTCGATTATTGGGCTGCGCACGGCTTCGCGGTCATTCAACCGACCCATCTCGATTCGAGGACGCTGAACCTTCCTCCTGATGATCCCCGTACGCCGTTAATCTGGCGCGATCGCGTCGAGGACCTGAAGCGTACCCTTGACCAGCTTGATCGCATCGAAGCTTCTGTCCCCGGCCTTAGCGGACGTCTCGATCGCAGCCGGATCGCCGCAGCCGGACATTCGTGGGGAGGTCAGACGGTAAGCATGCTGTTAGGTGCGCGTGTCCTCGACGCCAACGGGGAACCGGGAGAGGATATGTCCGACTCGCGTATCCTGGCGGGCGTGTTGCTTGCCACGACTGGACTCGGCGGGCCGGACTTGACTCCGTTCGCGGCAGAGCACTTCCCGTTCATGAACCCGAGCTTCTCCGGTATGCGGACACCCGCTCTCGTGGCGGCCGGGGACCGAGACCAATCGCTGCTGTCTACCCGCGGACCGGACTGGTTCACGGATCCTTATTATCGGAGCCCGGGCGGCAAGAGCCTTCTCACCCTTTATGGCGCAGAACACTCGCTTGGCGGAATTGCCGGGTACAACGTCGCGGAGACGACGGACGAGAACCCCGAACGGGTAGCTCTGCTCAGTCGGGTTACATGGTCTTACCTGCGACATGCGCTCAATCTGGACGATTCCGGTTGGTTGGAAGCGCGGCAAGCGCTGGAGGAGAGCTCCCATCCGTTAGGCCGTATCGAATCCAAGTAAGCTGTCGATGAGGCATATACGCGCAACGATAGATTGATAAAAAATGACATAAGGATACGCGAATTACGGTGTATACTTGTGGTATCGAATAGTGGAAGTGAGGGAATGCGCTTGGCGGAGCATGCTAGAAAACTAGACGGGCGTCGGACAATTTCCTCGATGAAAACCGAGGCCTATAAGCCTACGGCAGTTCCTGCTGCATTTCAGGTACTTAACGGCAGCACCCTAAAAAATCACGTTAGAGGGGAGGCGCGGCGAATAGATTTTCAATCGGAAAGAAGAGGTTCCTATCGCCTGGCGGGCATACGACACGGAACCGATTTCCCTGGCTGGGAGGGTAAGCCCAATTGGTTAAACCGGAAGTTTGTCGATTTTCGCCAACGGATCTCCGAGCTGTCGGGCTTCCATCAAGACTCCTTGTATTTCATCTATCATATCGTACCTTGGGAGGGCTTTATCGTTTGCGCCGAGGTCGATGACAGCACAGATATCCCTCGCGATTTTGTGAACATAACCGTTCCAGCCATTCGATACGACATCTATGCGCACAACGGAACGATGTCCAGCCAGCCGGAGACATTCGAACGCATCGTCAATGCCTCTGATGGGGGGAAAGAGGATCAGGAAATGATTCATTTCGAGAGATACGACGGAAGCTTTGATTTCGCTCGGGACGCAGGCAGCTTCAAAATATACATTCCCGTAAAGCAGACAGGCGGTGAGGAGCGTTAAACCACTCGTCCATTCAATCGTTCAGGTAAGATTGCCCGTCAGAGATATCGATGAGTCCGTAGCGTGGTATGAGAAGTACTTCGGGTTCCAACATTGCTGGAAGACCGAAGAGGAATCGGATTTGAAGCTTGAGCCGGGTCCCTATTTGTTCTTGAAACGCGTGGAACAACTTACGCCGATCCGCATGATAGCAGAGGGCAAGCCCTATGCGGTTCTGTGCATGAAAACATCCGATGTCTATGAAAGCTACCGAATGTTCGCAGACGCAGGAGAAGAAGTATCCGAAATCACGCATACTTGGAATATCGATCGTTTTCCTGAATTCAATGTTATTGACCCCTCAGGCAATGTGATCAATGTAGCGAACTATCCCGATTTACCTATCGACGGTTTCTGAAGGAGGTTATTCCTTTGCACCTGGGCGCTAAGAATGATCGGAATTTCGAGGGGTATAAGCCCGCCGCGATCCCCCAAGCCCTTAGGGTAATTAAGGGAAACAAGGAGTTGAACGTAGTGGAGAATATGACAGCAGGCAGTTATGTTCGGATCATGAAGGCAGAAGAGAAGCGATATGTCGGGGTAGCAGTGACATCTCCGTTTCATAACGTCGCGGGAATCGGTGAAGCTAAGCAGTCCTTCGAGGCAAGAAGGGACGAAATTCAGAGCACGGTAACCTCTGACGAGTATGTATGTTTACATTTCGCTAACGAGGTCGTGTTCACGTATATCTATTGTATGGAAGTCTCGGCATTAGGAGCGATTCCGGATGGCATGATCGGGTTCACAGTACCGAGCAGCCGTTATGCAACAGTAAGGAGCACAGAGGAAGATCCTTACGCTCTGATACATACTTTCTTAAACGACAACGGAATGGAGAGCAATCCCAACTTATTCTCGCAAGAAATATTCCGATTTGGGGAAGAAGAAAGCAAATATAACGCCGACATATTCGTGCCGATTGCGGACTAAACACAAGCTAGTGCCAGTGCCTGATTGCCGGCACGTCTACCGACTGGACTGCCAGTAAGAAATAGAACTCATTGTTCGGGGAAAAAGGATCGAAGCGATCATCATCGTACCACTCCACGCTAAGGGCAGGATCAACTTCAACGCCGGCCTGCTTAATCCATTCTGCGGCACGTTGTCCTGTCCGAAGCCGATTGGCCTTATCCATCGCGCCCCGATGCGGGTAGATCACATATTGGCGCTCGGGAACGCTTAGGCCGATCATGCCGGACGGGACGGGCTGCACGCTTCGGACTTCATAACATACGTGTACGACCGCCTCATCCGGACGATGGACAATGACGCTCGTTCGTTTCCTCCGATTAACGACATCACCGATCTCGCCGATTCGTTGTTCCAGTTGCAGCCATAATCTCGGAATGAGTACCTCTGCTTCCCCGGATGACGGCAACGGCATGGTATAAGCGAATCCGATTGCGTGAAAGGCAGGGACGGTTATTGTTTTGCAGAATGGCTCCTCAATCCGAGAGGAGTTATTTTTTTCTTCAGTACCCGGTACCCGCCATTGACGCCGTTCTCCGAGTAGAGGGGAACGCCAATCTCTCCGATTTCTTGCAAATCTCTAAGCATTGTACGGTAAGAGACTTCGAATTCATTCGCTAGTTGCCCGACCGTATATTTTTGCCCGGTCTTCATCTTTTCGATTAGTTCAAGGAGTCTCTTTGCTTTTCCCACGATGTCTCACCTCGGTTGATAATCAGAACAATATTGAAGTATGACGCTAGTTGTCATACTTATCCATTATTATATAAGAAAACAGATCAAGAAGGAGTGTCAGTGCATGCCAGGAGCAAAAACTTATTTGGATGAGATTCATTATTTTCGAGTTCCTGTAGTTGATTTAGAGGGTTCTGTGGATTGGTATTCGAATGTCCTAGGACTCCAACTGCGTGCACGGACGGAGAGCCGAGCAGTTTTTGCCGTTGGCGAAGGACCGCTTCTTGTCATTGTTAAGGCGGATGCAGACTCCAGAGGGCATTTTACAATCGAGGGCCAGCCGGAATTTTCAGTCGGATTTACTTGCCCGGATATTCATAACTTCCGGGAAGATTTGATAGAGCGAGGCAATCCGGTAGACCCGATGCAGGAGGAGGACGGGCATTATTACTTCTACTTCTATGATCCGTCCGGCAATAAGCTGCAGGCCCACTGGTGAGTCGGCGTAATCGTTCGAAAGGAATATAGGGGCCAATAATAGAATATACAGGAATGGACTGGAAAACATATATCCTTGACTGTAGTCACCGCATAACCGGTAATCATTGGGATGCCGAGGATCTGGCGCAGGATGCGACCATCAAAGTCATCCAGGCGTTAAGGAGTAAGCCGGACCGCGCCTTATCGAAAGCCTACTTATATCGCATCGCCAAGCATGCTTGGATTGATCGGCTGCGCACGCGTAATGTCGCGTGCACCACCTTGGAACGAGATAACGATATGGCGGCGTCGGATTCCTTATTGTTGAGCCGTGAGTTGCTTGAACAGCTGTTGGAGCGGCTTCCGCCGAAAATAGCGGTAATCGTGCTGTTAGTCGACGTATTCGATTATACTGCCAAAGAAACGGCCGCACTCTTCCAGATGAAAGAAGGCGCCGTACAAGTGTCTTTAGGGCGTGCTCGACGCAAGTTGAGCACATTGGCTCGTGACCCGGAGGCATGCGAACGGCAGAGTGTACCGGGCAGTAGCCGAGATGCTGTGGTCGATCTCGACGCGTTGGTCACTGCGTTCCAGAGACGCGATCCCTATGCGGTATTCCGTTCATATACGGGTCTCGTACAAGCGGGCATCCGATTGGCGGGTCTCAAGACGGAGGACGGCCGAATGCATTTTACGTTCCGCGACCCCGATGGCAATTTTCACCGCATTATCTCCCTCAAAATATTTTGAGAGCATGTTTGGTTTCCGGCAAGGACCGATCGACAACCAGTTCTCGAACAAAGCGGGCTACGAAATGTTCAGGTTAACCTTCGAGGTGAGGGAGATCGCAGTGCTGTACGATCACTTGAAAGACAACGGCGTGATGATCGACGAGTTGAGAGACCGCGACTGGACGCGGGTATAGGGCTGTGACAGGTGGAGACTAGTGACCTGTTACAGTCCTTTTGCATCTTTTCAAAAACTTCTTGACCTTCTAGATACTAGAAGCTTTATAGTCGAGACATAAGAATATATGATGGAGAGGAGATGGTGTGACGAACGCACCGATTTCCATTGTGAGGGATGATCATGTTTACGATTCAGCAATTCTCAGACATAACCGGGTTATCCCCGACTACGCTGCGCTTCTACGAAAGCACAGGACTACTCGCACCTCACAATAGACGCCAGAACGGATATAGGGAATATTCGGAAGAGCAGGTTGATGTGGCGCGTCTGATCAGTAGTCTGAGGCAAGCGGGGGTACGGATGTCCGATATTGAGAAGTTCCTCCGTGCCGAACAGGATGAACGTGAAGCAATGTTGGAACGTTGGCGTAATGACGCAGCGGCAAGGCTCCTATCTGTGCAAGTCGCGAATCAGTATCTGAATGGCATTCGTTCGCACACCACCAACTTCCACTTCATCTACTGGGAGCAGCCCGTACCCATGCTATGGGTACCGTGCACCGTCCCACAAGGGAGGCAGCCCTTCAAAGACAAGCTGAGGAGAACACTTGGGGAACTACTGGCTGCAGGCTGCCCGGTTTCCCCCTATGGATATATACGAACACATAATATTGTTGACGGGTACATACTCGGGGAAATTGGTTTTCAGATAAAGCCATCTAAGAGTATCGATTTTTCGAAAGGGCTTACACACATTGAAATGCGAGTTGAAACCGTAGAACCTACGCTGTTCATCTCGATGGATATCCATCCGACTATGCAATATGCATGTAAGCCGATTTTCGCGGCTATTCGAAAATTTGGCTTTCACCCAATGGGACAACATTTAGAGCGTTATTCGCTTGAGGAAGATCGTTCGGTTGTCGTCATGATTCCTGTCGTCCAGTTTAAGTCCGAATAATAGGGGGAAAGTCTGTGCAGCGATATTCTATCAAACAATTTGATGGCGGTTTTATCCATATATCCGGAAATAAAAATGAAGTTGTCGATTGGTATTGCAAACATATGGGGTTAACCGTCGCTTGGGATTGGCCGGGGATGACGATTTTGCAATTTCCTTGCGGGGATACTATCACGCTTGAAATGAAACATTCAACAGATCGTTATAACCGTGAGGCAAGGGTCCGTTTTTGTTTTGACTGTCCGGATATTCCCAGCGTCCATCAGCAATTGATTGAAGAGGGCGTCAAGGTTTCAAGCATCTACGAGGGGCCGGACGGCAGATCCTCTTTTGATTTTTATGACCCATGCGGGAACCGCCTGACTGCGGTTGTATCAAGGGAAGAGTTGATCCAGAAGCTCCCTGATTCTAGATTTATGCTATTCCATCTGCGTATCGGTGTTCAAGACGTCGACCGGTCCGTTGACTGGTATGCAGAAATACTGCAGATGCGAAGTATTGTGAAGACGCCTAATTGTGCTGTCCTACATGTGGGGGACACCTACCAGAATCATACTGTCCCATTAAAGCCGCTGCCGATCATTCTGGAGAAAATGGCAGCAGATACAGAAACGGATCGATTGCCGGCCTCCATCCTTCCGATGTTTGTAACTCCAACCGAAGAAGATCTAGTCAATGCTCGCCGCATTATCAAGGGGTTGAATACGGAAGTCTCAGAGATTGAAGGGGAGATACGGGAGAATTCCGGACTTGCGCAATTCTTTGTCTCGGATCTCGATCATAATCGGTTCTCCATCTATTATTACGTGGCAGATTGAGTAGGATCCGTCCTCTTCAGGGAATTAGACGTGCAGCTAACGCTGCACGTTTTGGCGCATTTTAAGCGTCAGTATAGTGGAAAGGGGGGATTAACATCCATTCAACCGTTCGGACTGAGGCTGAGGAGACGTTCGCAGTTCTATTTATGTCCTACTACCCGATGGTTAGAACGATTGCCAATCGCGTTGTGCGCGATGAGCAGATCGCCGAGGATCTTGCGCAGGATGTGTTCGCTAAAGCCTTTATGAAGCTCGGGACGCTTCGAGAAGCCGACAAAATAAAGTCCTGGCTCTATACCATGACCAAGCGGAGAGCCATCGATTGGTTACGGCAGCAGCAACGACAGCCTGAGTCGGTGCGGATTGCACAAGAACTCCGCGGACCGAACAAAGTAGAGGACGAATATATTCGAAGAGAAGAGCTACATGAAGCGCTTATGACGTTGGATGTTCCCTATCGGCGGGCTTTTATATGGCATGAATGGCGGGGATATACGGCAAGAGAGATCAGTCTCATTACGCAAGAGTCCTCGAATACGATCGAAAGCCGGATTCGGAGGGCGCGCGAGAAGCTCCGCAATCATCTGGAATCTGCCAATGGACACCGCATCATGGTGCGGGTCACCAAGCCGCTTGCGGTGCAGAAGCCATTGATTGCGCCTCATCATGCGGAGTTCGAGAAAAACCTCGTAAACCAGTCTATTCTTGCCGTAATGCTGCATTTAAGGGGAATTGCTAGCTAAATGAAGGGGGACGATTTTCAATGTCGAACAACGCACAAGAAATTCCGATTCGTCGGGAAGAGCTGCCGGAACTATTGTTTATCGGTTTGCCAGTGATTGTATCTTTTAAGCATGGGGATTTCAATAAAATCGGACAAATCAAGGAAGTTTTTATGCAGAGAAGAAATGAGATTCCTAATGTCGTGGACCCCGATCACTATTATGCGCCATGGTATAATTACGAGGTCATGTTTACTTATTTCTATGTCATGCAGGTTAGTAGTCTTGAGCGAATCCCTGAAGGAATGATGGGCTTTGCTGTACCGGGCCATACCTATCTAAGGGCGCAGTATGATGGTTTATATCCGTTCGATCCAGACCCGTATGCCGAGCTGCAACGCTACCGGGAGGCGCAGGACTTGAAACAGAACCAATCTGCCATGATTTTCGAGAAATATGCTTTTGTCAACGAAGGAATGAATGGACGAATGATCGTGGATGTTTACGGTCCTATCGAGTCCTAAATTACCGGGGTTTGTGAGATCGAGCTCGAGCTAAGAGGTGCTTGGGCTTTTTTTCATACCATTTTTCTTATACATGTTAGAAAGAATCTTATCCTGGCATCTATATTAACAAACAACTTATTCAGCGAAGGGAGAAGAAATGTATGACTAAAAGGTTATTGGAACGACCAGCGATTTATACAGAACGAGTAGGCGACAGCCATTTTCTGGGGTCAAGGCCATCGGTAACCTACTGCATGTGGGGATTGTTGCAGTATACCGATAAAAGGGGGATATCCCTTGCGGAGGTCAATGCACTGACGGGGTACGCATTTTCTTTAAATATTTTCAAAGAAACCGTTCATATTGGAGGTCCGTTCATGCTTGCAGGGGAAGAGAGTTTCCCGCATGCTTTGGCTAATCTCGGCTTTGATTGTAAAGTATTAAGTTATCTTCCGGTCGAACCAACGATGATCTCCGAAGTCCTTCATACGATTCGCCGATCGATTGATAGCGGCGTACCGACAATTATATGGGATATCTTCCATGCCGAGTTCGGATTAATATATGGATACGATGATAAGCAGCGGCAACTATATGGATTAGACAAGCTGAAGGAGGCGTCCTTGGCATACGACCAACTAGGAAAGGGAGAAACCTCAGAAATCGGCCTCATTGCATTAACTGAACCTAATGGAATGGATCGACTAACCGCATTGTGCAAGATGTTGGATAGGGTATTGGAACATGGGTATACGACGGAATCCATCATACATGGCGATGGGGAATTAGCCAAAGGGCTTGCTGCTTATGATGCATGGATTGAGGCCTATCACGGGGAGCGAATCGTACCATTCTTTAATGCTTATAACATCGCAGTTTATTCCGAATTACGACAGTTCGCTGTACAATTTCTCCGTGAGCTTAAGGAGGAATGTGGGGAGCGTGATATGTCATGCATTAGTGAGGCTATCCTTCATTATGAAAAGGCTGCTACGGTGCTTCAAGATCTGGCCAACTTGTTTCATTTTCCCGAAGGTGGAAATCCCAAGGATGTGCAAAACATCGATAAAGCGGTGCATCTTCTGCAGGAAGCCAAAAGAGCAGAAGCAGAGGGACTGCTTACATTGAAAAAGTTACGCGAATCTATAGTAAACGGTTAGTTGATTTCCCGGCTCCAGGCCTCTTCCGGGAATATGATTTGGGTGTGTTCTTGTTCTTCGTAAGGAATAATTTTGAATACATCGCCGTGGGTTTTTACGCCTCGGCGATGTTCTTTTTATGGAGGAACTAATTGGATAATGTCGAATATACTAAGCTATTAATCTTCATTGGAGGCATCACGTGAACGAAGCATTCTATACTCGAGTGGAGTCCCTTCTTCCTGCGCTCCAATATCATTGTCACAAGCTTACGAATAGCGAGTGGGATGCGGAGGACCTCATGCAGGAGGTGCTGACGAAGGTGTACCGGGCTCTTCAGCAATCTCCCGATCGAGAGATGAGCAAAGCGTATGTGCGACAAATCGCTACACGTACTTGGATTGATCATAGTCGTTCCAAACAGGCCAAAATATCGGCAGCGGCATTCGATGAAATGCAGCATCAACCGAAAACGGCATCCGTTAGCGAGATGTCGGTTCGCGAAATGTTTGAGCAGTTGGCGGATCGGCTAAACGTTCGGCAGATGGTGCTCATCCTGTTGGTCGATATTTTTCAATTCACGGCATCGGAAACGGCACAGCTTATCCATTCAACGCAAGGTGCCGTTAAAGAAGGCGTGAAGAGAGCGAGACAACGATTGTCTGCATTGGCAGTGCAGTTGAGAGAAGACAATGAGAACAACCCCGCAAATGATAGACAGCGAAGACAGCGAGATGCAGCGAACGAAGCGGTTTTGCAATCGATAAGCAAGGAAATGTTCGAGCAATTTCTGGCGGCGTTCCGTGCAGGCGACGTAACCGCCATCTGTCATCATTACTTGTTATTAGCGAGGAATGGCGTTCAGGTTGAGAAAGTTACGGCGACGGGTACGCGAGTCTCCTTTACTTTCCGCGATCCTAACGGTCACCTTATCAGTTTTTTTCAAGATTTTTAGGCTGCCCATTTCTTTCCTTGCGATTCTTCCGTTAATAGGGATGAAATGCATAATAGAGGAGATGTTACGATGGCGGTTGTCACAACGAATTTTGCAGTAGTCAAATTACCGGTTAAGGATCTGGAAGCTTCTGCCCGTTGGTACCAGGACGTGATGGGAATCCCATTCACCTTTGACTTTAAACCAGGAGACAACGAAGCTTGGTTGAACGTTGGGGGAGTGGGCCTAGGATTAATTCGGAGTCATCACGTTCCCAAGCTGGACATCAGTGGAGTGGATGGACAAGTTCACCCGATCATTCAACTGCAAGTACAAGATATCCATTCCGTCTATGAGGAAATTAAGGGCAAGGGAATTGAAGTAAGCGAGATGTACTACTTGCCAAGCGGGGGATACAGCTTCGTGCTTCGCGACCCGGATGGACACCTGTCCAGCCTGTGGGGCGGATGGCCGTCGACGGATGACGAGGCTGCGAATTCGTAAAGGGGAGACAATCGGGCTGTGCAGGTCTTAAGCAAGTGACCTGTCGCAGCCCCCTTTTGCTATTGCGTGCTAATCTCGGCTACACTAGTTATTCGAGCACAGCACCCGAGGGAGGTGGATGTAACGATGCCAGACGCATTCGTTAAGCAAGCAGCAAGAATTGCGGGCGATTATTGTCAAGAACCTGTCAAGACATCCTATCCGATAATTGGGAAAGGCAGCGAGAATCAGGTCTGCGTAGTCGAGACGTCGATCCGCAAAGTGGTTGTCCGCATGAACGATCACGATCACCTTCCAAGTTTTGTGAAAGAACAATGGTGTATCGGGCAAGCGGCTGCGGCGGGCGTTCCGGGACCGGAAGTGCTGTCCGTCGGTATATTTGACGAGACCGCGTATATGATTCAAGCCTTTGTTGAGGGAGACAGCGGGTTAGACAGTCATGTATCCAAGGTTAGCATCTGGAGGAAGCTGGGCGAGTATGCCAAGCTTATTCATTCGATTCCCGTAACAGGATACGGGGACGATCTGATCGATCCCGTCCGTGGGGAGTTTCGATCGCCCGCTCACGCCGGATCAGACGGCAGTTGGCAAGGGTATGTGGAGCATAATAGGAATAGTCTGACCGAACATGACCCTCTGATTGAGCTTGGCGCAATTGCGCCGACGGAGTCGCAGAGAATGAAGCGGCTGTTCGAGAATATGACGCGGCAGTCCTTCCGCTTCGGCCTCAATCATGGAGATCTTTCGCTTAAGAATACGATCGTCAATCAAGCCGGCCAAGTGATCCTGCTGGACTGGAATGCGAAAGTGAGCGTGATCCCGCATGCGACGATTGCCCAATTGATGCACTATCGAATCCTGGGGCTGGAGGAAGCCCCGCGTGATGAGGAATTCGCAGCATTCCTTGAAGGGTACGGAATAAGCGATAAGGAATGCTTCGAGAGCAGGTACTACCTTCTGCTAAGAGCGGTCGATAACCTAAGATGGGCGATGGATCGCAGTCCTGCTCACATCGAACCCTTTGCAGCCTTCCTGAGGCAAGTCGTTGTTTATTGCGATGCCGATATGTAGTCAATATGATTGACTAATCATCTCGGGCCGTGTTATTGTCATATAGTCAATTAAGTTGACCATATGACAGGAGGCTGGATGATGAAGAACGAATCTCATGTGGAGCTTGTTCGTCAGTTTATTCAACAGTTCTGGAACGAAGGAGATTTCGACTGTGCCGAGCGGTTATTAACAGAAGATTACGTTGACCATGCCTACGTACCGAACAACGCCGACGGGCTGAAGGGGATGGCCGGCATCTTGCACGCCGCATTCCCGGATCAATCGTCCTTGGAGGAAAGCATCGTTACGCAAGGCGATCGCGTCGTGGTGCGATTAAGTTTGAGAGGGACGCATAAAGGCACCTTCAGGGGGACGGAAGCCACTCGCAATCAGGTGGAGGTGAAGGTGTATAGGGAGTTTCGTATCGCGAATGGCCGAATAGCCGAACACTGGGCGCTGCTCGATACGGCCTCGTTATTCCGCCAGATCGGAGCAGAACTGCACGAGCAGCCCGCCTGTCCGATTAACAAACCGCAAACGGCCTAATGGTGGCTGCGCCTACCAGCAACCTTAGTTATTAGTCCGAGAATCGAGAATCGTGTTATTATGGGGAGGTATTGTTTAGGGACGAGGTAGGGGGATATCGCCAATGGCCAAAGAAGCAGCAGGGTATGAGCTTGCCGTCTTATTTGCATCTGCATTCCGATTGGCTGTTGATGAATTGCATCGCGAATTGGCGAAGATCGGTTACGACGATGTGAAGCCTTCCCATGGCTTTGTTTTTCAGAAACTCTCTTGGGGCGGGGCTACCGGGAATGAAATAGCCGAACATCTAGGCGTTACCAAGCAGGCGGCGAGCGTGATCATCGATTACTTGGAGCAGTGCGGCTATGTGACTAGGGCCCCCCATCCTTCCGACCGACGGGGCAAGCTTGTCGTCCTGACGGAACGGGGATGGCAGTGCATCCGTGCTACTGAGGCGATCTTCACCTCGATTGAGCAGCGATGGGTCGACAAGCTGGGCAATGAAGAGATGGAAAGTCTTCGCCAATCGATGCGCGCAATTGTCCGTACCTTCCCTGATGCAGGATCGTCTCCATTTCGACCGGTCTGGTGACAGTGCGTGCATGAAGCAGCAGGCCGCCCCGCCATGGGGTGGCCTGCTGTTTATCGATACCGATTATGCCGAACGGCTTAAGGCGTCCATTGATCGTGTACAATCCCCACGAGTACGCGGTCCATGCCCATCTTCTCGAATACGAGACGGAGGCTCCGCCAATCCATGCCTTCGTGCGCCGGATCGATGCCGTCGATATGGTATTCCACATAATCATGCGAATCCGGCGGGTATACCTCATGCAGATTATTAATTGTCGTTCCTTCGCCGAGCGACTCATTCAATCCGATCTCCGCATCCTCCATAAAATCCGCATCGTACACGAATTTCTTGTGGTAGTCGGCATATGTCAGCTCGATGATGTCTCCATTACCGGCATATTCACGCCAATTCCGGACCTCGCTGCTCGCCATCGCATCCGTGAGTTCCTCACGCGTCAGTACCTGATCCTTCTCCGTGTCGACATAGGCGTAAGGCGAGAATCGAACGCCCTTCTCCGGGTGCGCCCAGGCAGCGACAGTATCCATATTGCCCGACTTCAAGGCTCTGAGCACCGTGGTGGCTGCTTCGCGCGCTGAAGGCGGCATGCCCTCCTCGATCGGCTCCTCCGCCGGATCCTCTGCAGGTTCCTCAGCTGGTTCTCCGACAGGCTCTTCCGTCGGTTGCTCGACCGGAGAATCCCCTTCGGCTTGCGGCCGTTCGACTTGAGGGTTCTCTTGCACAGGCTGCTCCGCCGGTCCAACATTGCTGCATGCGGCCAGCAATAACATGGCAGCAAGTATGCCCATGTACCAGTATTTTGCCATCATGCTCATCCTCTCCATCCGTTGTCTCTATCCCTAGTATAGACGGCTGGATTGGCGATGATGTTTCAGTCCTGAACAATACGGATACTGCCGCTGTCCGTACGCACTTTGATCAGCTCGCCCGACGTGCCGACCGGTTCCGGATTGCGAATCGAGCCGGAGTCGGATTTCAGATCATAGGAGCCGTTGTATGAAGCAGGAATCTTGATGCGTACACTGCCCGAATCATTGGATACGACAGCGCCGGTCTCGTCGTCCTTGACGATCCGGATCGAACCGGAATTTGACTTTACTTCGCTCGCGCCAGTCAGTTGATCGATCGTAATGCTGCCGGAATCGGAAGAGGCCTTCAACGCGGCGCGTACCGTGCCCGTATGGATGCTGCCTGAATCCGATCGAATCGACAGGTCAGTACCGGTGAAGCTGCCTAACTTGATCGAGCCGGAGTCGGACTTCACCGCTAAGGCTTCGCCTTGCAGGTCGCCCAGTCGAATGCTGCCCGAGTCGGATTCGATGACGCTCTCCAGCGCTGCAGCACCGTCCACCATGACCGAGCCCGAATCGCTGGTAACCTTCAACAGCCCGAGCGACTGCATCGCTTCATCCGTCATCGAGACCGTGATCACCTGCTTCTCATTCCAGCCGGAGAACGAGAACAAGCTCCAGCGCCATTTTTCCTTGAATTGAAGATTCAGCTTGCCGTTCTCGACCTTCGCTGCCTTGATGCTGTCGATGACTTCCGACCGAGCCTTGCCTTCTACCCAGATGGAATTGCTTGCATTCCCGTCTGCGACAAAATGGACTTCCAGCGCCAGGCTGTCGCTTACGATAGCAATTTCCTGCATATGATCGTCGAGCCGTAACATATGGTCGTACGCCTTGCTCTTCATGCCGCCCGACTGATTCTGAATCAATGCCAGTATGCCGATCGCCACGAGGATGATCGCGATCGCGTTTCTTGCCCACTTGCTATTCATGATTGGTTAACTCCCCTTCAGCTCGAATGCTTATTGACCCTAGTGTACGACAGTCAATTGCTTCCGAAAACCTGCCAAGGGATGATTGGAGGGCCGGACTTAAGTCGAGTATGCGTCTAGTCATCATGGCTGATGGAGATCGCGACCCCGCCTCTCTTGCGTCCTTGTTCCACATATTCATGCGCTTCCACGATTCGATCCATGGGATAAGTCCGATCGAGAACGGGGCGGCAATGTCCTTCTTCGATGAAGGCCTTCATTCGCATGAGGCGCTCTGAGCTCAATGCCAACGTGCCGTCATCGATGGAGAACGATTTGCCCTCCGTGCCCAATCGCTGCATACATTTCTCTTTAATCGGGGAGCGCTTGGCTCTTCCTGCCGTATCCAGCATCAGGTCATAGCGATCGGCGAGCTGACGGTCATCGGATTGGGTGTAGTCGATCACGCTGTCCGCTCCCAATGAAGCGACATAGTCTACGTTTCGCGTGCTGCATACGCCCGTCACTTGAGCGCCGTAATATTTGGCCAGCTGAACGGCCATCGTCCCGGATGTCCCCGAAGCCCCATAGACGAGTACATGCTGCCCGCGCTGGATATTCCCCGCATCTATGCATTGCAGCGCCAACAATCCGCCGTACGCGGCAGCGGTTGCCTCCTCGTAGCTTAGATTGGCAGGCATTAGCGATAGGCATCCGTACATCGAGTCTATCTCCCTCATACACTTGTACTGTGCATAAGCACCGAGTCCGAAGCCGGTCATTCCATAGACCCGGTCCCCCGCTCGAAATCGCGTAATCGCGCGGCCGACGGATTCGACTACCCCAGCCA
Source organism: Bacillota bacterium (assembly GCA_023433615.1). Lineage (GTDB taxonomy): Bacteria > Bacillota > Bacilli > Paenibacillales > Paenibacillaceae > Paenibacillus_I. The sequence continues at coordinate 27,909 of JAEZCJ010000221.1, forward strand.
CTACCATACCGATGATGGGTTGGCGCGGCTTGGTTAAGCCCAGGAATATGCGCATCGGGATCCGATACCGGAGCGGCAATTGCGAGCTGCGAATATAGATATCGCTGGCGGTTACGGCGGAGGCGTAAACCTTGATGCACACCTCATCGCGCTTAGGGGAAGGGCGGTCGACCTCTTGCAGCCGCAGCACGCTTGCCGGGCCATACTTGGGACATATAATCGCTTTCACCGGATTCATACCTCCCGAACGGTATAGGCTGCAGCAAGGCGTACGGAGAGGGATTGCAATGTCTCTTGCTGTTAATTACACTATATAGTGTAACTTAACGGCGGTCAATGTTAATTACACTGATCGGTGCACTTTATTTTCACAACAAGCTCGAGAGGATGGCCAGAACAATGAACGCCATAGGTGGGGTCAGACATAGGGACAAGAGCAGGAAGCGCGAAGCCATTCTGAACGGCGCCGTGCAGGTATTCATCGAATGGGGTTACGACAATGCCAGCATGGACCAGATCGCGGCGGCTGCGGGCGTCTCCAAGCGTACGGTCTATAATCATTTTGTGAATAAGGAGAATCTGTTCCAAGAGGTGGTTGCCAAATTCCTTGCGGAACAGCAAGTTCTGAAGCAAATTCCGTACGATTCGTCCCGAACCATAGAAGATCAGCTCCGCGCATTCGCCAGTGCCGAGCTGTTCCTGATCAATAGTCCTTCCAGACTCGGATTATCGCGAGTACTGACTTCCGTCTTCATTCGGGATATCGACTATGCGAGAACGACTCGGGCGAAGTACGCTTCTCCCCACGAGCCGTTCATGCAGTGGTTGATTGCCGCGCATGAGGACAACAAGCTGCACATCGACGATCCGCCTCTTGCGGCACGCGTATTCTACGCGATGATTGAGGGGGCGCTCACTTGGCCTGCCTTGTTCCAGCAAGGCGTCATGACAGAGAATGTCTCGCCGCTCATCGACGAGCTTCTGCACACTTACATAGCCAGATATCGGAGGGAACGTTGAATTGGATTATCGACTAAGACTCGACGGGGCGCTAGATGAGCTCTATGAGCCGATGTGGCGGCTGAAGATCCGGTTGTTCGGTCACGAGCAAGAACTGCTGAGGAGCGCGGCGGTGCGACGGCTCCATTATGTACGGCATGGCGGCGCCTTCTATATCAACTCCCATCATACCTACAGCCGATTGCAGCACACGCTGGGCGTATTCGCGCTTGCGGCGCATTACGAGCCGAATAACCGTGCGTTACGAGCGGCGGCGCTGCTGCACGATACCGGACATGCGCCGTTCAGTCACACGTTAGAATCCCTGGAGGGGGTGGACCATCATCCATGGACGCGGCAGGCCGTCAATTCGGAGGAGATTGCCGCGATTCTATCCCGTTGGGGCATCGATGCCGCCGATGTGATGGACTACATAGAAGGCACGCGCTGCAGCTTGTTGCGGAACCAGGAGGGTTACCTTCATGCGGATCATCTGGATTCGTGGGTTCGGAGCGCTTATGTAGGCGGTTATCTGCCCTGCGCGACAAGCGAGCTCTTGAGGGAGACGGATTACAGGAACGGCAGCCTCCACTTCACGCTGGAGGCGGGCAAGCATATTATCGATCTCATCGGGGAAGAGGCGCGCATGCATGCATCTCCGGCGAATATCGGCGCTAACGCGATGTTCCGGAAGCTCGTCCGCAGCCTGATCGTCCAAGGCAAGCTGGATGTCGCCCGATTGCCCGAGATGACGGATGCGCATATGGAACAGCTGCTCTATAGCGATGAAGGCACGCGCGAACAATATGAGAGGCTGCTGATGGAGTCGTGGCGGATTCGCGTGACGCGAGCCCAGCCTGCCGTGCCGGCCGAGACGGCCATGCTGCGCAAGCTGTATCTCGCGATGCCGCTCATCGATGGCGTGCCGATTGCCGAGCTGTCGCAAGACATCCCTGCGATGATGGGAGAACTGCAGAAGATGCTCGGCACGTACTATGTCTGGTGGAAGGAGCCCGCTGCGACCTGACGAACGAATGCCGATATCAACGGATGCGGGTTCTCCTCCGTCGAGATCGTCTGGGGCACGAACAAGGTTCCGATATAGAAAGGATGTCCCTTCAACTCGACGATGCGAGATTCGCCATTGTCATCCACGCCGACTGTCAATAACCCGTTCTCAGCCAATGCTTGCTGGTACGCGGGGTTCAACCCGAAATTGCAATAATAACGTTCGGTTATGATGTCCTTACGGTAAATGTCGAAGATCGTTGATTCGCTGTCGTTCAACACGATCTTCAACTCTTGCCCAGCCAATGAGCACACTAAGCGATTGACCACCAGCTTGGATGCGTATGGATCATACTCGGCATGCTCTGCATCTTCGATCCCGAGTATGTTCCTTGCATACTCAATGACGATATGCTGGTAACCGCCGCAAGTTCCTAGCAACGGGCGGCCATGTGTTCGAGCATACGCAATGATCTTCAGCGCCCCATTCATATTCGCGTAGGGGCTTCCCGGGGCGATCCAGAATCCGTGGCATCGCGCGGTCACATCAGCAAACTCGCGGTCCGCCCGATCCGTTTCAATCCACTCCGTCTCGACAACAACGCCCAAGCGGGCACTGGCATGCGCGATTGCCCGATCTGTCGCGACATGCGGCTCAAAAGCAGCGTTATATTCGCCTATAATCCCGATTCTCATCCATGACCACCCTTTACTGCATTAGCGTAGTAAAGCAAGTGTACATCCTTGGAGGGACACTGTCAATAGTTTACATATTTATAGTGCCTGGCATGCCGCTGCCCTCCCCGATAGCGTGCCATGGCAAATAACAACTATACGCAATGTTTACCGATACATCCGGCCTCGGACGTTGTAGATTAAGCTTATAGCGTTGAGGAGGCGGGGGTTAACGTCATGGATAGGGAACTTCAAGCACTATTCGAGCAGTATCATACGGAACAACATTTCTCAGGAGCAGTACTCATCAAGGATAACGAGAAGGCTCTATTTGAAGGCGCATACGGCTTCGCTCACCGAGGGTTCAAAGTGCCGAATACAGCCCGGACCTTGTTCGACACAGCCTCGGTCACGAAGCTGTTCACAGCAGCAGCGGTATTGCAGCTTGTCGATCGGGGACGATTGAAGCTTGAGGATCGCATCGCGGATATTGTGGATTTGAGCGCGACTGCGATTCCGACGGATGTTACGATCGCGCATTTGCTCACCCACACTTCCGGTATAGCGGACGATGCCGACGAGGAGCTGGGCGAGAGCTACGAGGCGTTATTCGTTAGCAAGCCCAACTATGCGATAAGGAATTGCGTCGATTTCATGCCGCAGTTCGCCTACAAGGAACCGAAGTTCGCAGCGGGGACAGACGTAAGCTACAATAACTGTGGCTACGTACTCCTCGGACTCGCTATCGAGCAGGTGACCGATCGAAGCTATCGCGACTATGTCGGCGAGAACATTTTTCAGGCTTGCGGCATGAATCATTCAACCTTCATCGCTAAAGACGCAGGAGACTTTGCCGCGGCAGAGGGTTACGATGCCGTCTATGGCGGGAACGACGAGGTAACATGGAGAAAGAACATCTACGCCTTCCCGCCGATTGGTACTTCTGACGGGGGAGCGTACACGACAGTCGACGATCTTGACCTCTTCATGCGTGCCCTGGCGAATGGCAAGCTTCTCTCCGGCGAGATGACGCAGCAGATGATGATGCCTCAAGCCAAGATTGCGCGGGAATACGAATGGGGAACTATCGTGAACGGGTATGGCTTCCACTTCGCCTATGCTCGCGATGGCAAGCTTATACGGATGTTCAAGGACGGATCCAATGCGGGGGTGGCCGCAATGTTCGCTTACTATCCGGAGACAGAGATAACGAACATCATACTCGGGAATCAGACTTGCAACGTGTGGGAATTGCATTGGAAAGCGGAGAAACTGCTATTTGCTTGAACATACAGAGCGCGGTGAACGTATAGCCGCTGCTCTGTTTTCTTTAGAACCTTGCTTTTTCACAAAAATACTTAACCTATGATCGGCAGCGCGAATATGACACAATAACAGCAATAACATACGGTAGAGGGTGGTCATGTGGCAGCGCCTGTCTTTCAAGTGCGGGATTTTGGAGCAAGGGAGCAGCTGGAGAAGCGCAATATAGAGATTGAATTTCTCTACCGCGAACATGGTATCGGCCTGGAGGAGCTCGCGGAAAGGTACGGCCTCAGCGAAGAGAGAATCCGCGGCATTGTCTATCGATCGGCTACCGCGAGGAGGCACGAGCAATGAGCGAACAACGTGAAGGAATCGATATGGCCGAGGAGCTATTCGTCAGGTTCGGATTGCCCGCAGCGTTGGACGCGAATGCGAATTTCGCGGCATACCGATGATTCTGCATCGCCAGAATCGTCTAACCTTATGAACCATCATAAATCGGATTCGATCCGATCTCGAGGAGGAATAAGGGATGACGGTCAAACTTACCCCTTACATTACGTTGGAGGGGCAGGTGAAGGAAGCGATTGCGTTCTATGAAGCAGCCATCGGCGTGGAGGTTCTCTCCGTGGCTACATACGGAGACATGCCGGACATGCCGGATACGTTCAATGAGGAGCTCAAGGAGCTCGTCGCTCATGCCAAGCTGAAGGTCGGCGAGTCGGAGCTCATGCTGTCCGATGCGCCGGGCGGTTCGCCCATTGCAGCGGGGAAGCGGGTCACCATCTGCATCACCACGAACAGCGTTGAACGATCGAAGCGGATGTATGACGCCCTGCGGCTCAACGGCCAAGTCAATCTGCCGTTTCAACAGGAGCCCTTCAGCCCAGGGTTCGGCGACGTAACGGATCAATTCGGCGTGACCTTCCAAATCTATACGGAGCTCGAAGGCTAGCATGATGGATAAGGAGTCGCCCCGCTGGTCCGGCGGGGCGGCTCTTTCTATTATAAATAAACTCTACCTAGATCTCGGAACGACCATCGATGTATAGTCGAAATATCTATAGCTGAAAGGCGTGATGTACATGTTGAGCAAGGTCATGATCGGTGCTGGGAGTCGTCGCAAGCTAATTTGATTGGAGGAGATCGTATACACCATAACGAGGTTGTCGCAATCGGTAACGAATACTTGCTTCCGTTCATAACGGAGCTATACGGGCTGGAAGGGTACGCATTCACACCGGTAGAGGCGCATGAGGGCGGGCGCAATGTCGTCTACTCCTGCGAACGGGACGGCGCGGAAGCGAGAGTCATCAGAATCGCTTTCCTGGCTGACAGGGACAGGAAAGACTATCTGGGCGAACTGGAGTATGTCAGGTACTTATTCGAGCATGGCGGCAGCGTCTCGAATGTCGTCAGCTCTCGGAAAGGGAAACTGCTCGAAGAGATAACGTTTGGTGACCGCACCTTCTGGATCAGCGTGTTTGTCAGAGCGAAGGGTCAAGGGCTCGCGGACAATCACTATCAATACCGCGAAGGCGTCCCCATTACCGAGTACTACTATAATGCCGGTAAAGTGCTGGGGAAGCTGCATCAGCTATCCAAGAACTATACGCCTGTCCACCGTCGGTACAGCTTCACGGACAAGTACAATGCCGAATCGATCGAACGGTTGATTCCGGCGTCGCTGCCGCTGCTGAAGGAGAAGTTGCTAGCGCTCCTTCAGACGTTGAATGGCTTGGATAAGAGCCCGGAATGCTACGGCATGGTCCATTTCGACTACAACGACGGGAATTACGCGATCGATTATACCGATGGGCAGATAACCGTATACGATTTCGACAATGCTTGTTATTGCTGGTATATGTTCGATCTGGCAAGTCTCTGGCTGAGCGGGGTCGGCTGGATCCAATTCGAATCGGACGCCGATAGACGCCGGAAATTCATGGAGGAATACTTCGCGACAGCCCTGGCGGGATACAGGTCCGAGACCAAGCTCGATAACGCGATGCTGGAGAAGCTGCCGCTATTCATCCAAGTCAACCAGGTGGAAGCGATTATGGATGCATTCGAGGTTATGCGCGGCATCGGCGAAGAGCCGGAATGCGATGAAGAGCTGTCGTACCGCATCAAGTGCGTGGAGGACGATATTCCGTACATGGGGTTATTCCACGAGATGTATTCGTGCGAGGCGCCCTTCGAGTACGAACCGCGAGCAATCTAAGTAACGTTAAGGAACCAGCATCCCGCGTAAGGGGTGCTGGTTCCTCTTTGATTATTGCGCGGGATTACACGACCACCCGGATGGTGTCGGTGACCTTGTCGACGGTGAAGCTCGCGCTTCGGCCGTTCAATGTCATCTGATAGTCGCCGATGAAGCCCTCGAATGCGAACGTGCCGTTGTCATCGGTCACGCTTGTCCCTCGGGTCGACCATTCGTCCTTAATCAGCCGCTTCAAGGTCTCATAAGCAGGCTTAGGGCTGTTGTCGCGTCGTACCACGCCGGCTGGGGCACCGAGCCACGCGCCTTCGTCGCTGAAATTCCAGGTCGTGATGGACTCCACCAGCGGGTGCGCGAACAGGATGCTGTACATCTCCTCGATCTCTCTGGCTTGACGTTCTTCGAACTCCGGCGTGGAAGGCCACTCCGGTATCTGATAATCGTTCAGGTCCTCGATATCGGCCGGCATAATATGCCCGGAAGTCAGCGTATTCTCGGTAAAATGGATCGGTAAGCCGAAATGCGAGAACCGTTCCAACACTTCCTCCAGCTTGTCACGTCCCCAATACCCTTGATGCTGATGCGATTGAATGCCGATCGCATCGATAGCGACGCCGGCGTTCAAGCAGCCGTCAATCAAGATTTCGTAGTTGATGGAGGTATTGAAATCGTTGAGCAGGAGCGTCGCTTCCGGGTTGCAAGCGCGTGTCTTGGCGAACATCTCCTTAATGATGCCGACTCGGCCAAGCTCTTGGCTGATGCGCGTAATGCCGTTGTCGTATTTGTCGAAGATCGGCATGATGACGACCTCGTTAATGACATCCCACGTGTCGACTAATCCCTTGAAGTCGTTGACGTCGCGTTCGATCCGCTCGAACTGCGCGCGCAGAATCTCATCGTTGCTCATCTCTAGCAGCCATGGCGCTGTCAGCGTGTGCCAGCAGAGCGGATGTCCCTTAACCGCAATATTCCGTTCCTTCAGCCACCGTGCGGCAGTCTGTAATAGCTGAGTCCGGGGCTTGCCCTTCTCAGGCTCGAACATTGCCCAATAGAACGGCAGCGTCGCGGAATTGAAGACGTCGAGGAACATGTCCATCTTCCGATCGACGAACGCGAGTCTATCTGCAGATCCGAAACGGTTGGCAGCCTCAATGACGTCGAAGATGCCGCAGCCGAACTTGAACTTGTGGTCGGTATGTTGGAAAGAGACCTCTTGCCTTGCGACGGGGTTGCCGCTGCCGTCCACCAGCTGGATGGTCGGGCTCGCCTTGCGATGTGCCCATGCATTCGTATTACCCATTCGATGACCTCCGTTATAAGCTTGTTGTCTGCCCTGCAACACAGATAGAATTTCGCCTTCATCTCAACTATACGCCAAGATGCCTGCCCCGCAAACAGACTAAGTTATAGGATATACTTCGTTTATTAATGGTCTGCGGGGCGCAAATGCCGTTCATTCGCGGAGGCCAGCCCGTTCTGGTAGAATAAGCGGCGTAAGCGCGGTACGTTCGTGCATAGCGCAAAATTCATGTAGACAATAGGGGTCATGCATATGTTCATCTTAATCGGAATAACTGCCTTGCTCATCTACGGCGGGCTTGTCTATTACATCGGCTGGCGCGGCTATCGATGGCTGCGCCCGGAGAAGTCGACCCGGCGTTTCAAGCTGCTGTATGCCGTGGCCGTGACGACGGTTGCCGCGTCTTTTCTGTTCGGTCGCGTGTCGGGCAGCGTGGTCCTAGGGAGGCTGGGCGCGTATTGGATGGCGATATTCTTCCTGCTCGTCCTGTTGGTTCCGATCGCGCACTTGACGGTAATCGTCCTTCGCTATACGCGCTTGCCGCGGCGCGGCACGCAGCTGTGGGCGGGCATCTTGACACTGGCACTTACGGTATTCTTCATGCTCTACGGCACGTACAACGCTTATAACCCCACGGTAACCACTTATGCGATTTTCAGATTGCCGGCGGGGAAGCGGCTGGCTCTATGAGGATTGTGGCGGCAGCGGATACGCATTTCGGCCTGCTGTCGGGGAAGGATCACGCGGAACGTCTCGTGCAAGAGGTGAATGCGCTGAAGCCCGATATCATTCTGCTGCCGGGCGATCTGTTCGACGATGACATTCGGCCGTTCATGAATCAACGGATCGATCGGACCTTGTCCAAGCTGCAAGCGCCTTATGGCATCTATGCGACACTCGGCAATCATGACCGGCATGACGGCTCAGTAGAGCAGTTAATCGATACCCTCACGGGCAGCGGCATCCGCGTCTTGTATGACGAGGCGATTACGGTAGACGACCGGTTCGCGCTGGTCGGACGCAGAGACTACAGCGATGCAGACAGGCAGCCGCTGGAGGAAATCCTGCGCGGGGCGGATGTGCGCAAGCCGGTCATCCTGCTGGATCATCAGCCCAACGAACTTGAAGCCGCAGAGCGCGCAGGCGTGGACCTCGTGTTGTCGGGACATACGCACCGCGGTCAAGTGTTTCCGGGCAGCATCATGACGAACCTCATCTACGAGAATGATTGGGGACTGCTCCGGAGAGGGGACTTCCATTCGATCGTCACGCAGGGCTACGGCTTCTGGGGGCCGCCGATTCGGCTCGGAACGCGGTCGGAGATCGTGCTTGTCGAGGTGGAGTTCATGTCTTCTTCGTCCTAACCCCATAATTTTCGACAAATAACAAGGGAATTCCACATGAAATGTTGAATGGTAAACATTATCACTTATTTGATGATGAAAGCAGGTGCCATTCATGCTCCCTTCATTCGAAGAAGTTACCCGAAACCTATCAGCCCTCGAAGCATGGGAACAACTGCGCAAGCATCGTGATCGCTCCGTAGCCAGACGAATCTGGCATATCGGAGTCGGACTTGCGATCGCGGCAATCGGATGTTATTTGATCGCATTCGCGATGACCGAGTCCAGTCCGGCCGATGATCCCGATGACCCTCTCTACCTCTTCCTGTTCGGCATTCTGATCGTCATCTGTTCGCCCATTTACATTCATCAAGCCATCCGCAGGGCGCACAAGAAATACAGCCGGTACTACAAGGAGCTCATCGTGCCTCCCCTGGTTGCCAATATGGTGAGCCAAGCTTCCTATCCAGATTTCTCGGATAGCCGCTTCGAATGCCGATTTGAGCCGGATGGTTACATATCGCGGGAGAAAATGCTGGAAATTCCGATATTCACGGGCCTGGAAGAGGCTAACCGCTACCAAGGGGAGGATTACTTCCAAGGAACGCTGGGCGTAACCGATTTCCAGCTGTGCGAGATTTATGCCGAGAAGGAAGAGCGGGACGAATCTGGGAATAAGAACCGATATCCATTGTTCAAGGGACTTGTATTCATCGCGGATTTCCATAAGAATTTTGAGGGTACGACCGTCATCGTGTCACGCAAGGGCAAGGCCATTGCCCGCTTGAAGCATGTCGGAGACCGCATGGGAACGATTAGCCATGAATTCGACAAGTTGTTCCGGGTACGAACGACCGACGAGACGACGGCGCGCTATCTGCTGCCCGTCAATATGCTGGAACGATTCATAGAGCTGCGCAAGCGCTTCCCCAAGAATGGCATGAGCATCTGCCTGCACGAAGGGACGCTTACGATTGCCATCCACCTGATCGATTACTTCGAGGCGAAAGGGATCAAGAAGCTTGAGGAAGGTGGCATTCTGCACACGTACAACGAGATTCGTTCCATCCTGGATGTCGTGGATATTCTCAACCTCAACACGCGGATCTGGACCAAGTAGCCTGCGTCTCATCAATCGCAGTACCGCTCAAGGAAGGGGAGTCGCATGAGACTGATGAAGTGGGCAGGGCTGGCGATGATAGGCATTCTGGCACTCTTGATCTGGTGGGTGCTTACCCCTGAGGAGACGGAGTTCGCTATGCATGATGCGGCGGAATCCGCGCAGTCGCCGGATGCCGCAAGGCCGGCCTCGGAATACGAGACGGATTATACAATTCTGGTCTATATGAACGGCTCTGACCTCGAGAGCGCATTCGATGAAGATACCGGCCTCTTCTATGGAGCGGCCAGCACGGATATCGAAGAGATGGTATCCGGCCTGACGGGCGACCGCGTACGGGTCGTGCTGGAGACCGGCGGCACGCTGGCATGGGCCAACGAGCAGATTGACGGCCAACAGAATCAACGCTGGCTGATCGATAACGGCGGACTCACCCATCTGGCGGATGTCGGCAGGCGCAATATCGGCGAGGCCGATACGCTGGCGGACTTCGTCGAGTGGGGAGTCGGGCAATACCCTGCGGCCCGTTACGCGCTTATCTTCTGGAATCACGGCGGCGGCTCCGTGCTCGGCTTCGGCGCGGACGAATGGCATGATAACGATTCGTTGACGCTGGACGAGTTGGCAGCCGGACTGGATGCCGCATATGAGCAGACCGGGCAGACGTTCGAGCTGATCGGCTTCGATGCCTGCTTGATGGCGACGGTGGAGACGGCAGCCTTGCTGCAGCCGTACGGACGCTATCTTGTCGCTTCGGAAGAGCTGGAGCCGGGCCACGGCTGGGACTATGGCCGGGCGCTGGATCAATTGGCTGCAAGCTCCGACGTCGACGGAGCGACGCTCGGCCGATGGATTGCGGATACTTATCAGGCACAGGCCGCCGATAACGGGCAAGAGATGAACATTACGCTGTCCGTGATCGATCTGGACGGCTTCGAGCGTGTAGTGACGGCGCTGGAGGCATTCATACAAGAGGCCGACGCCGTAATCGCGTCCGATCGCTCCGGATTCTATAGCTTCGCCAACGGCCGCAGCCGCGCCGAGGAATACGGGGGCTCTTCCTCGCCGGAGGAAGCGATCGAAATGATCGATCTGCTCGCCCTAGTCCGCAATGTCAGCGACAGCTACCCGGATACGGCGGCAGCGCTCGAGGAAGCCGTGCGCGAAGCCGTTGTCTACAAGATTAACAGCGTGGGGCGTCCGGACGCGAACGGGCTGTCCATCTATTTTCCGCACCGCAACAAGGACAGCTTCGCCGATAATCTGGCTGTATTCGCCAGGCTCGGCTTCTCGGAATCGTACATGGACTTTATCCAGACTTATATGAATGGCTTGCAGAGCGATACGGAGCAGATCGACGTCGCCGTCAGCGGCGGGCTCCAATTCGAATACACGGAAGACGAGGACGAATATGCCCCTTACGAGGTTCGCGTCGATCCGCAGGATCTGGAAGGAATTGAGCAGATCTACGCGGTCGTATCGATGTATTCCGATGAAGAAGCCGGCGAGGATAGCCCGCTCATCTATCTGGGCTATGATCATTACGTGAATGTCGACTGGGAGCAGGGCATTATTCGTGACGATTTTACCGGGGAGTGGCTGATGTGGGATGGCAATTTCATCGCGCTGGACCTCATCTCGCAAGGCCGCGGCTATATCCGCTATGCCTTCCCTGCCAAGCTGAACGGCAAGGAGATGGACGTGCTCGTCCATTATGACATCGAAGAGGATACGTTCGAGGTGATGGGCGCCTGGGCCGGCCTCGGCTCGGAGACGGGCATGCCGGACAAGAATATCGTCCAGATCAAGGCAGGCGACCGAATCATTCCGCAATACTATTACTATACGAATACGGACGAAGAAGGTTATATCGACGGCGACGAATTCATCGTCGGCGACAGCATCGAGCTGGGTTATGAATTTTTGCCGAACGGCACCTATTTATACGGCTTCTCGCTTGTCAGCTATTCTGGCGTAGAGACGTTGACCGCGTTCATCGACTTCGAATTGACGGATTAGACCGGAAGGCCTTGCCTGCGTAACAGCAGGCAAGGCTAGCTTGTGTTCTATGCATCGCCGGAATTTAGTTGAAGGACGAGCTTGATCTCTTCCAGGGGAGCAGGACGGCAATAGTGGTAGCCTTGTCCGATCTCGCAGCCGTACTGCCGAAGGATGGCGGCTTCTTCCGCATGCTCGATGCCTTCGCAGACGACCTTCAAGTTCAAGCTGTGTCCGATGTCGACAATCAGCTTAACGATTGAGGCGGAGGGTGCATCGGTTATCAATTCGCGCGTGAAGGAGCGGTCGATCTTCAACCGGTCAACGGGCAGGTGCCGCAGGGTATTAAGCGAAGAGTAGCCCGTTCCGAAGTCATCGATCGAAATCCTCACGCCTAGATCTTTCAGCTCGCCGAGCACCAAGACCGAGTGGCTCAGGTTCTGCATGAGGCTCTCCGTCACTTCCAGCTCCAGCAGGGCAGGGTCGAAGTCGGTCAGGGCCAGAATCCGCGAGACCGATGCGGCTAATCCGGGCGACTTGAACTGGCGAACCGAGATGTTGACAGCCAGCGTCAGGTCAGGATGGCCCTCAAGCTGCAAGCGTCGCAGCTGCTTGCACGCCTCCTCAAGCACCCATTCGCCGAGCTCGATAATGACGCCCGTCTGTTCCGCCAGCGGTATGAACACGGACGGCTCGATCCGCCCAAGTTCCGGATGGTCCCAGCGGAGCAGCGCTTCCAGTCCGCGAATTTTTCCGGTGCCGAGTTCCACCATCGGCTGATAGTGGACAACGAATTCCTGCCTATCCAGCGCGCTCCGCAGCGCGTTCACCAGCTTCGCTTGATACAGCAGGTCGCTGTTCTTGGAAGCGGAGAAGAACCGGAATCCGTTCTTCTCGTCTTGCTTGACGTCATACATCGCCATGTCCGCGTACTGGATCAGCGTATCGGCATCGCGTGCATCCTCGGGAAATAAGCTTATGCCGATACTCGGCGTCGAATAGATCCATTGATTATGGATCTGGAAGGGGGCGCGGAAAGCTTGAATGAGCTGCCTGGCCAATATTTCGATTTCCTTCTGGCGCTTGTAAGGAAAGAGCAGAATGAATTCGTCTCCCGCATATCGCGAGATGAAGCACGACCCGTCGAGGACGCGGGTGAGATGGGCAGCAACGTCTTGCAGCATACGGTCTCCGGAGCTGTGGCCCATTGTATCGTTGACATTCTTGAAGTTGTCGAGGTCCAGGAACATGACGGCCATCTGCGTGCCGTTCGCGATCTCCTCCGCCATTCGCTTCTTTAGCAATTCCCGGTTGGGCAGCTGCGTGAGCGAATCGTAGTACGCCATATGCTCCATCTTGTCGAATGCCGATTGCAGCTGGGTATTCAACTCTTCGTTGATACGGTTCTCTCGCCGTAAATTCCGGAAGTAGAAGGCCAGCAGCGAATACAAGATCATGTTGATGACAGCGCCGATCATGATCGTGCTAATCATCTCTGCCTGCACTTCGGAGGAATAGGATGGCGTGAAGGCTAAATAATAGCCCGTAGCAAGCACCACAGGCATTGGAGAAGGCAGCAAGAAGGCCAGATAGACAAGGGATAAGTACATGACGCTAACCAGCTTATCGAAGGTCAATTCAGGCAGCGCGCCGAAGAATGCGATAAAGGCCAAAGCGGCGAGCGCGTACTTGATCGGCACGGGCCGGACAGCAATCGCGGCAAAGCTCAGCACCGCGAAGCTGAGGGCGAGTGCGAGGCCGAGCGAGCTGGCAACGGAGTCGATCATGTTAAGAGAGAGAGAGGCTGCAGCGAGCACGGTGACGATAATCGGTGTGTGATGGAGCAGTCGTTGTGCATGGGAGAGTATACGTTTCATCAATCGACACCTCAATAGAATGAATGAATTCCGTGTGACATTACAGTATTCTCTACATGGAGAGGAACACCTTCTTTGCGCGGTGAAACCTCGTCAGCCTCGTATCGTAAATACACATGCGTCAATGATGGAATGAACTGCAATAACCGGAGGTGTTGGAGCTGCAATTGCAATTGCGAATGAACATACAGGGAATCGTCAAGCGATTCGAGAACAAGTCGGTTCTTCAGGAGGCGTCATTCACTTTCGAGCAAGGCAAAATCTATGGACTGTTGGGCCGGAACGGAGCGGGAAAGACGACGTTGTTCAATTGCTTGAGCGGCGAGATGGCGATGGACGGCGGTCAGGTGCTGCTGGAGGAGAATGGCCGAATGCGAGAGCTCACTGAGCAGGATGTCGGCTATGTCTATTCGCTGCCGATCCTTCCGGAATTCCTGACAGGCTATGAATTCGTGAAATTCTTCATGGATATTAATCGAGGCAAGCTGCAGATGGATCAGGGGATCGATGCCTACTTCGACATGATGAGCATGACGACGGAGGACCGTCACAGGCTGATCAAGCATTACTCGCACGGCATGAAGAACAAGCTGCAGATGCTGTTGTTCCTGATGACGAAGCCGCCGGTCATTCTGCTCGATGAACCGCTCACCTCGTTCGACGTGATCGTCGCGCTGGAGATGAAGAATATGCTGCGGGAGATGAAGAGGGATCACATCTTGATCTTCTCGACGCACATCCTGCAGTTGGCTTCGGACCTGTGCGATGAACTGGTCTTGTTGAACAATGGACTGCTATCCGGCGTGCCGTCCGAGCTGTTGAAGAGCGATTCGTTCGAGCAGTCCGTCATCGATCTCTTGAAGGATGAGACACATGAGTAGCACGATGCGCACGTTGCTCGCGATACGTACGTCCATTACGGTCAATCTGCTCATCCACTCGGTTCAGAAGCTGCCGCTGATCGGGAAGCTGATCCGCGAGAGCGCCTACGCCAAGCTGGAACTCAAGCGGGCCGCGTCCGTCATCGCCTTCTTGCTTACCGCGGCGTGGGGATTCGCCTTGCGCTTCGCCTATGTTGGGCTCGTTGTCTACTGGCCTGTTGCGGGACTCGGGGGAGAATGGTCGGAGGAACAGGTGCTCAATCATTTTATCCATATCTTCGCGATCCTCAGCTTAGCAGTAGCATGCGTCAGCAATGCGACCGTCCTGGAGCCGAAGCGGGAAAAGTACATCGCGGTGAAGCTCATGCGAATGTCGCCCTCCAGGTATATGAGGGCCTCGCTCGGCTATCGTTACGTGACCTTCTTCATCTATCTGGTGCCGCCTATGCTCCTGTTCGCAACGCTTGCGGGCGCCTCGATTGCCGAAGCCGTGCTGCTGGCAGCCGTAACCACGCTATGGCGAGTCGCCGCAGAGTATGCGCATCTCAAGCTCCACGAGCGGACCGGCATGGTGCTCGTCAAGCAGAACGCCATCGTCTGGTGCGTCATTATTCTAGGGTATGCCGCTGCGTACGGGCCGCTTCTGCTCGACTGGACATCGCCCGTTCGTACGGTGCTGTTGAGCCTTCCTGCATGCCTCGTCCTGGCGGCGAGCGGCGTATTCGCGGCAGTCATGCTGGCAAGCTATGCCCGTTATCGGGAAGCGGTCGATGCCGCGACCCACAGGGATGATTCGCTGCTGAACCTGAACAAGATGATCATGGATGCCGAGAGGCAGAGCGTGAAGGGGAAGGACAGCGACTATGACGTGGAGCGGGAGCAGCAAGGCAAGCCGACGGATAAGGAAGGCTATGCCTATCTGAACGAGATCTTCTTCCGCAGACATCGCAGCCTGGTAAGAGGCCCGGTTAACCGGCGATTGGCGATCATCGGCGGCCTTGGCGCCGCCGGCGTAATCCTCACGCTGCTCCTGCAGGAGCAGGTACAGCGCCTTGGCTGGGGACTGGAGGTCATCTTCCCTCTCTTGGGATCCTTGCTGTACTTCATGACCGTGGGGGAACAGCTCTGCAAGACGATGTTCTACAATTCCGATCTTAGCCTGCTGCGGTACGGCTTCTATCGGAATGCGGCTTACGAACATTATCGAATTCGGTTCGGCATCATGCTCAGAATGAATCTCCTGATCGCGGCAGCCCTTGGCTCGGCGCTGACGGCGATTGCCATGTCGGCTGGCGCGAATTGGACGGGCAGCGAGCTGCTCCTGCTATGGGGCTGCATCGGTCTGTTGGCTGTTTTCTTCACGGTGCATCCGTTATTCATGTATTACTACTTCCAGCCGTATTCCACGGAGCTGAATGTGAAGAATCCGTTGTTCTACGTCGTGAACATGGTTGTATCTTCCGCATGCGGAGCCTGCATTTTTTTGCGGCCGTCAGGTGCTGTGCTTGCCGCAATTGTAGCGATCGCGACCATGGCTTATCTATTCATCGCGTTTATTCTGGTTCGCAAGCATGGACCGCGTACTTTTCGCGTGAAGTAGCGCATCATACAGGCATTGCAGAGAGCGCGGCCAGCAGGCCGTGCTCTCTTTGACATACAAGCAAAAGGAAATCGGTTGGGATAATATGACAGGAATTCGACCTAGCCTTGTGTAATACTGACAGTAGGACCCTAAGTAGCAGGAGGTACGAATCTTGGCGGATACAGAGCTTACGGGGCTTAACGCATGGAAGGAATACCCGCTGATCGGCGATTTGGCGCAAGAGGATTTGGATTTGATCGCCCCTTACCTAAGCACGCATACTTTCGTTGACGGCACGATTATTCTGCGGCAAGGCCAATCGAGCGAGAGCTTCCATATCTTGCTTGCCGGGCAGTTGGACGTCTACCTTGATCTGGACCGTAAGGTAAGCGTGGCGAAGCTGGACCCCGGACATTTTGTCGGGGAGATGTCTTGTTTGACGGGGCGAGCCGTGAGCGCGACGGTGCAGGCGATAGGAGAGGTCCATACGCTGTCGATGACACGGGAAGGGATTCTGCTCTTGATGGATCGCAGCGCGCCGTTCCGCCAGCATATGATCGAGGCGATGATCGAGCGGATCCAGGATTCCAATGAACGGGTGAGTGAGGAATTCTCCAGGAGTATCGCCGTGATGCGGCAATTGGAGATCGAGAGGCAGCTGCGATACGGGCCGTTGATCGGCGGCAGCCGATTCATGAGGAACCTCCGGGAACAGATCGCGGTATTGGCGCGCGAGCAATGCTCGGTGTGCATTATCGGAGAGAAGGGGACCGGGAAATTCCATGTCGCCTATGCGATCCACCAGCAGTCTCGCCGCGCGGGTAATCCGATCCTGAGTGTCGACGGGGGGAACCGTCTTCAGCTTGACGACTGGGAGATGAAAGTGCTCGCTGCCAAGGAAGGCACAATCGTCATCGAGCATGCGGACTTGCTGCCGGCCGAATTGCTCGACCGCTTGCTTCAGTCGGCGAACGGCAATGGCACGCGCGTCATCCTGACCGGCCGCGGCAAGCCGAATGTCGATGCGAGAGAGGTTACGCTTATTCCGTTGCGGGAGCGTTCGGAAGACATACCGGAGATGGTCTACGACTTCCTGTCGGAAGCCGGAGCGGCAGACCCGGCCGGAGCCATCGCGAGAGAAGCGATCTATATGATTACCGTCTACCCGTTCCTCGGCGGCAACATCCAGGAATTGAAGCGGGTCGTGCAGGACGCGTTCATCGTCAGCGGCGGCCGAATGATCCAGACTCAGCATCTCAGATTCGGCAGCATCCACGAACCGGGGACTAGGCCGAAAATCGGTCTGGCGCTCGGCAGCGGAGCGGCACGCGGCGCCGCGCACGTCGGAGTAATTAAGGTGCTGGAGCAAGAGGGCATCCCGATCGATCTTATCGCGGGGACCAGCGTAGGCGCTTTCATAGGCGCGCTATATGCAGGCGGGCAGCCCGTATCCGCGTTCGAGAAAGTGCTGCCTACCGTACGGTGGGGACAGCTCGTGCGTCCGATCGTACCCCCGCTCGCGCTTGTCAGCAATCATCCGATGGCCCGCTTTGTCGAGAAATATATCGGTTCCGCAAGGTTCGAGGATCTGCCGATTCCGTTCGCGGCGGTCGCTTCGGATGCGATAAGCGGGGAGGCCTACATTTTCAATAAAGGCAAGGTGGCGCCTGCTGTCTGCGCTTCGACGGCGATCCCGGGATTCATCAAGCCTGTTCGGCACGGGCAGCGGTTATTGGTTGACGGCGCAGTCGTCAGTCCCGTGCCTGTGGCGCTTGCGAGAAGCATGGGCGCGGACATTGTCATCGCCGTCGACCTGAGCACGCCGGAACTGGGCGAACCGAAGCACTTTGTCGGTTCGATCATGAACACAATCGAGATCATGAACAAGAAGATCGTGACGGATGAGCTGCAGCTAGCCGACATTGTCCTGAAGCCGGACATTACGATGAATCAGGTCTCGTTCAAATTATCATCCCATAATATCGCGATGGGCGAGCAAGCAGCCGGCGCCGCGGTTGCGGCGATTAAGCAGAAGATAGCGGCATTCGGATAAGCGTGAGAAGAGGCCGGGAATCGTTCTTAGGAGCGATCCCGGCCTTGTCGTTGCGCGAACTCGCCCTCAGGAGGTCTTCGGCTTGCGATGCTGCTTCATCAGCCGCTTCATGAGAAGCACCGTCAACGCGATCGCGGGCAGCATGAATAGTAGCAGCGTCAGCATATCCCTGTAAGCCAGACGATAATCTCCCGTAGAGACGATGGAACGGAAGCCCTCGACCGTATAGGTGATCGGCAGGAACCGATGGATGTATTGAAGCAGCTCGGGCACCAGCTCTACCGGATACGTACCGGAGGTTGCCGTGAGCTGCAGGACGAGCAGGACAATGCCGATGAACCTGCCGACATTATCCCCAGCCGTCACAAGAAGCTGGATGATGGCCATGAACACCAAGCTGCAATAGAAGACATACAGACCGAACGCGAATGCGTTCAGCGGCTGCAAGCCGACCGCGCCGATCAGAATGAGACTCACGACGATCGTCTGCCCGAGGGATACGAACGCCAGGACACCGAACTTGGACAGGAACCACATCCAGGCGGAGGGCGGCGTTGTCCGCGTCGTCCGTATCGGGAAGATCGTGTTCAGCAGCAACGCGCCAACGAACAAGCTCACGGAGATAAAAAAGGGAGCCATCCCTGTGCCGTAGTTCGGCAAGGCGTGGATCGAATGCTCCTTTAACCGGACAGGGTTGGCCATCATCTGGTACAGGTCCTGCGAGGCATGGATCGTATCGAGCTCCATGGCGCCTTCGACCAGGGCGTGATGCAGCTCCTCGCCGCCTTGCGCCAGCTTCTGCCCTCCCTCCGTGAGACGGGCAGTGCCGTCCAGCAGGTTCGTCCAGCTCCCGCGGAGACGGGCCGTGCCCTCGGCGATTCTAACGATCCCTTGACGTAGGCCTGATGCGCCGTCCGATGCCTCGGCCACTTTGCCGGCAAGCTGCGATGCGCCGTCCGCCGATTGCGACTGCCCGACATGTGCCTGGTCCATGCCTTGGGACAGCCGATCGGCTGCTGCCGCAAGCTGGGCCATGGCGGCGGACAACTGCTGCCCGTAGGCGGCCAATCGCGTGAGGTCCGCATCCGCAGCCGCATCCGGGTGCGCCTTCATGTACGCCGCGATGAGCGTGTCCAGCTGCTTGGCGGTCGCCTCGCTTACCACAAGTCCCTTGTTCAGCGCAGTGCTGCCATCGCTGAGCTCCTGCAAGCTCCCGCTGACCTGCTCCATTCCCGTGGCTAGCTCGGCAGCACCGCTCTTGAGCTGGGTACTTCCCTCGGACAGACGCGCGGCGGCTTCGTTGAGCTGTACGGCGCCGCGATGAAGCTGATCCACGGAAGGTGCCCCCTTCGCAACGGCATCGTGCAGCGCCTGCGTACCCTCTGCCGTATCCCGGATACCGTTCTTGAGCTTCTCCGCGCCGTTGCCGGCTTCCTTCATCCCGGCTTGCAATCGTTGTATCCGAGCGAAAATAACCTCCGTATATGTCGCTGTCAGGCGCTTGGCCAGCTGCTGGCGAATCTTCTCGACGGCAGACTGTCCAATCGCGCCCACCGTGTAATTCAAACCCTCATTCCGGATCATGACGAGTTCGAGAGGCGTGGGTTGTTGGCTGATCAGCGTGGTGGCACGGCTAGAGAAGTCCTCCGGAATCCGAATCTGGAAGTAATAGTCGTTGTTCTTGAAGCCTGCATCTGCCTGTTCGCGGGTGACGAAGGACCACCGGAAGGCAGGATCCTTCTTCAACTCCTCCACGAGATCTTCCCCGATTCGCACAGCTTGCCCGTTGTATTGCTGCGGCTTGTCCTCGTTCACGACCGCAACGGACAACTGCTCGACTCGCGAATAGGGGTCCCAGAACGCCCACAGATAGATCCCGCTGTAGAGCGCGGGAATGAGAAACAGGCCGAACAGCGTCAACAACGCCATCGGTGTGCGAAGATACGAAGACCATTCCGAGATTAGCCAACGATATCGAGCCATTGCACCCTCCGCAGCCATCGATGAGTTACGATCCAGACGGCTGATCATAACTTGCCACGCACTATGGAAGGATATGCAGAATTCGCCTGTCGGAGGTGCTCGGCCGCGGACTTCGTTGCTAGAGCTCGAACATATCGTGCAGATTCACCGTGAGGCCCTCGAAGGAGAAGCTGGGGACGACGGCATCCGCCTTACGCGTGTACGTGATCGAATCGGCAATGCCCCCGTCATCGAACAGATAGACATGTACTTGTTCATGGATGGGGTCAACGATCCAATATTCCTTCACGCCGCATAGCTTGTAGAGCTCCAGCTTCTTAAGTATATCCTTGCTCCGCGTGGAGGGAGACAACACTTCGACGACGAGTGCAGGCGTGCCGAGATACTTGCCCTTGTCGTTCATGTTGTGCTTGTCGCAGATCACGAAGACGTCCGGCTGCACGACGCAGATATTATCCGCCGACTTCGGCAGCGTAATATCGAAGGGGGACGTGAGCGGGACGCAATCCTTGCCCTTGAACCAGTTATAGAAACTTCCCTGAATTTCCTGAACGGCCTTCTGGTGCTTGTAAGATGGAGCGGCAAGATTGTAGACAACGCCGTCGATCAATTCCAGATGCTGCTCCGATTCCTCCGTAAGCTCGAGAAAATCCTCATAGGTTACCCAATCGTCGGTTACGGAATAGGACGCTTGCTGCTCTTGTACGGTATCGGGCATGATGGCGTTCAACGTTGCGATGTCCTTGCCGTTGCGCGTGACGATAATCTCCTCTCCAGCGACCGCGAACTTCAGATACTTGCCGAAGCTGTTCTGCATATCCGTAGAAGCAACTCGCATAAGAAGCCCCCCTAATTAGCTAACTTTATCCGAATTGTACCGATAAATTAGCTAATTTGTCAACGAGGGATAGCTAATGGGCGAGAATAGACCGCCCCAATTGCATATTGCAAGGGTAGCGGTCTATTCGTGTTCGCAATTTATGGTTACTTGCCCGCGATCACGCGATCAAGGAACTGATCCGCGTCACGGTTGAACTTCCAGCCGATCCCGAATCGGTCAACCAACATCCCGAAACAGGAAGACCAAGGCGTATCCGACAAAGGCATGGTGACATGGCCGCCGACAGACAGCTTCGCGAAATAATCGACCAGCGCCTCCTTATCGTCGATCACGATGCTGATCAGTACATTGTTCCCTTGGACCACTTCGCCTGTGACGCCCTTCATCGAAGGCAGTATGTCGGACAGCATGATCGTTCCCCCGGCGAATTCAATCGACGACTCCATAATCATCGCGCATTCATTCGCTGGCAGCGGGTAGTTCGGATCTTGCGGCATATCCCCGAATTTCGCTTTTTTCACGCTGCTCGCTTGCAATGCCTCCGCATAAAAGGCAATGGCTTGTTCCGCGTTCCCATCAAAATTGATATAAGCTCTAACGGACATGTATGAAACCTCCTTCGTGTTATGGATTAAGAATAACCTACAATAGGTGACAGCTCGGGTGTCACCTATTGTGAAAAAAGCCGGATCGCCTCGCGTGGAGGAACGATCCGGCTTCTGCATTTACTCATAGATAAACCGCTCAATGCGCTCGATATTGTCCTGCGCGGAAGGCGCCGTATTGTCGATATACAGGATGCTACCCGTCGGCAAATCCCACTTCGGCTGTCTCGGCGCGAGCGACTTGCTGAATTCGCCCCAATTCGTCAGCTTCCAGCGGTCCAGCTCCGAGCCGCGTGCACGGATTCGGTCCCGATAAGCATCCTCGTCCCGCAAGCGGACGACAACGACTCGTGTGTCAGTTGCCGCGGCAGCATCGCCAAGACGGTCCAACTGCGCAACGATCCAGCCGGGGTCGGCGAGCTCCTTCGTGAACGGTCCGATGACGAAGGCGTCGTTGCCGATCGCGACGTTCTCGAGTGCCGCATCCATCGTGATTCGGTAGCCTAGGTCGCGGCACAGCGTCTTGTACGCGGCGGAATCCCGATCGGACGGATCGAGACCGACCTGCGCCATGAGCGCCTCGGCCGCGGGACGCAGCAAAGTATCCATGTCGAACAAGGCTGCGCCTCGCTTGGCCGCGACCGCGCGGGCCAGCGTTGTCTTCCCGGCGCCTGCGGCTCCGACGAAGAAGATCAGTCTGCCCATTCCGTTCACAACTCCCTCCTGCATCTATCGAACCCGACAAGCGTTATCCTCTATTCTACACGATGACAAGGTCGAATTAAATTTAAGATGACAGATGAAGTATAATAGGTTCATCACATCTTAGAGGATAGCGAGGAATGAACCGTGCCGATCGAGTGCCGATTATACGAAACGCTGACAGAGCCTTCTCTGTTGGATGGAGTCTGGAATTTGCTGTGCCGTTACGACCATGACTTTATCCCCCCTTTGTCCGCCCGAGACTATACGTACCAGTCTGATCTGACGATCCATGCGCCGACCAAACAAGAGCCGAATCCCTATTATGAACAGTTGACAAAACAGTCGTTCGTGCTGGCGCAGGACAAGGATAAGGTAGTCGGATTCATGTCCTATCGCCCGCATTACGTATCGGAAGATTTGAATGATCAGGTTGAGACGATATACGTAACGACAGTAATTGTGGATGAGTCGTATCGCGGCCAAGGAGTCGCGATGCGCTTGTATACGGAACTAGCGATAATCGCGAAGCAGCAAGACGAGCCGATCATGACGAGAACCTGGTCCACGAACGAGAGCCATATCCGGATTCTCAACAGAATCGGGATGAGGGAAATCAAACGAATCGTAGACGGACGCGGTGCCGGTCTCGATACGGTCTATTATCGCAAGCATGATGAAGAGGAGCCGGCACAATCATGAACAGCAAACGATCCTTATGGCAGAAGCTGCAGGCGTACAAACTCCATAACAACGTGTATGCAGTCGTGATGCTGGCTGTCAGCGTACTTGGTTCCGTCCTGATATTCGTATCCCCATTGAGGGAGAGCCGCTTCGTTCCAGAGCTGGCGCTAGCCATCGCCACGTCGCTGCTTGCTTCGATCTTCTCGCTCGTCTCCGATATTTATGTCAAGTACAAAAATCATGAGAACGACAAGCTCTTGGAAGGCATACACGAATTTGGCATCAACGATCTTCATTTCAACAAGCAATTGCTGTTGGAGCATTTGCTGAAGAATTGCGACAGGGAGGTATGGATCTCCGGCTACCGCCTGATCCTGACCAGCCAAATCTCCGCAAGCTGGTCGCAGGCGATCAAGCAAGGCGCAGTCATGAAAATATTGATTTCGCCTCCCTGGATGGACGGATTTCAGCTGGTCTACGGTGAGAACGACCGGATTATAGACAATTACTGCCGAGTGTTCAACAGGATCGCCAAAGCATGCCGAGAGGCGGGGCGCCCAGTCGAGCAAGTATGCGAGATCCGGTTTACGAGGAAACCTCTGTTCAGTGATACCTACAAAATCGATCAGCATCTCGTGTCGGGGCCGTATATGCACAACCGGGACGATGAAAATCACAGGGTCACAGCCAATGATTTCTTTACCTACAATTTGATTCGTAAGAGCCGGCTCTATCATTTGGTCGAGAACGAGTATTTGACCCTGTGGGACGAGGCGGACAGCGTACTCGAGTGGGGGGCATATCAGAAGGTCTCCGAGCACATTCGAATGAACGACCTGCGGGAAAAGGAGAAAATCGAATTGTTGAAAGACGCATGCCAGCCAATTCCAGCTGGAGAGCACACGGTTATGCTGGCAGCAGCGGTTGGGGCAAACGGATAGGGAGTCCATTCCTGACGGGAACATCATGTAAAGGCCGAGTAATCCCTCATCTGGGGATTCTCGGCCTTATTCGTTACTTCGCATGCATCTTGAATTCGAGGAACAGATCGTTGTAGCGGGCCAGCATCGGCTTGCCCAGGTTCTCGTACACTTCCAGCTTGGCGGTCAGCTCTTCGCTCGGATAGAACCGCTCGTCGTCCGTGATCTCCTCAGGGAGCAGCTCCAGCGCTGCGGCGTTCGGCGTCGAGTAGCCGACGTACTCGGTGTTGCGCGCGGCAATCTCCGGGTCGAGCATGAAATTGATGAACTGATGCGCACCCTCGACGTTGCGTGCAGTCGTCGGGATCACCATTGTGTCGAACCAGACGTTCGAGCCTTCCTCCGGCACGACGTAATCGAGCGCTTCGTTCTCCGCCATGATCTCCGCCGCATCGCCCGACCAGACGACGGCCGCGGCCGCCTCTTCATTGGCCATCAGCATCTTGATCTCGTCGCCGACGATCGCCTTTACGTTCGGCGTCAGCGTCCGCAGCTTCGCCAGCGTCTCCTGCAGATGCGCTTCATCGGTGTCGTTCAGCGAGTAGTGGAGGCTGTTCAGCCCCATGCCGATTATTTCCCGCGCCCCGTCGAGCAGCAGGATGCTATTCTTCAGGCTCGGGTCCCAGAGGTCATTCCAGCGCGAAGGCGCGTGGTCCACGAGCTCGGGATGGTAGACGATGCCGACCGTTCCCCAGAAGTACGGCACGGAGTAGGCATTGTCCGGATCGAAGCTCAGACCCATGAATTGCGGGTTCAGATGCCGCATATTCGGCAGTTGATCATGGTCGAGGGGCAGCAGCAGGCCGTCCTCCTTCATGCGGGCGACGGCGTACTCGGAAGGTACGGCCACGTCGAACGTGACGCCGCCTTGGGCGATCTTCGTCATCATCGCTTCGTTGGAATCGAATGTCTGGTAGATGACGGTCAATCCGGTCTCTTCTTCGAATTCCTCGAGCAGCTCCGGATCGATATAATCGCCCCAGTTATACACCGTCAGCGTATTGCCGCCGGAATACCCCTCGCTCTCATTCAGGTAGCGCGTCCAGATCATCATGCCGATCGCGGCGATGAGCACGAGCGCGAACAATCGAACCAGCTGTTTCATCGCGCTTCCCCGCTTTCGGCCGCCCGCGCATTGCGGCGGTTCATGTAATAGTAGCCGATGACGAGCAGGACGGTGAACAGGAACAATAGCGTCGAGAGGGCGTTAATGGATAGCGACACGCCCTGCCTTGCCCTGGAGTAGATCTCGACCGACAAGGTCGAGAAGCCGTTGCCCGTCACGAAGAAGGTGACGGCGAAGTCGTCGAGCGAATAGGTCAAGGCCATGAAGAACCCCGCGAATATGCCCGGCTTCATATAGGGCAGGATGACCTTGGTCAGCACGTTCCATCTGCTGGCGCCGAGATCGCGGGCCGCGTCGAGCAGGCTGGGCTTCATCTCCTGCAATTTCGGCAGCGCCATGATGACGACGATCGGGACGCTGAACGCGATATGCGACAGCAGCACCGACACGAAGCCGAGCTGGACGCCGACCATCGTGAACAGGATCAGGAAGGATGCGCCGATGATGACGTCCGGGCTGACGACGAGCACGTTGTTGAGGGTGAGCAGGGCGCTCTTCCGGCTTCGCCGCCGTACCTCGTAGATCGCTAAGGCGCCGATAATCCCGAGCACGGTGGACACCAGCGCGGAGAGCAGCGCGATGACGGCCGTGTTCAGCACGATAATGAGCAGCCGCGTATCCTGCAATACCTCCTTGTACCAATCGAGCGTGAATCCTTCGAAGCCGCTCATC
Organism: Bacillota bacterium; assembly: GCA_023433615.1. Lineage (GTDB taxonomy): Bacteria > Bacillota > Bacilli > Paenibacillales > Paenibacillaceae > Paenibacillus_I. The sequence continues at coordinate 53,825 of JAEZCJ010000221.1, forward strand.
GTGCCTCCGCTGTTGAAGGAGTAGAAGATCAAGTACGCGATCGGGGCATACAGCACCGCGAATACGGCGATCAGGTACACATTCGACCATTTCCAGCTTCTAGCCACGGAGATCACCCCGCTTCTGGCGGCCCGTCAAGAGCATGATCGCAGCCATGGCGATAATGAGGAAGACGGCGATCGTCGCGCCCATTCCCCAGTTCTGCGTCACGAGAAAATGCTGCTCGATCGCCGTGCCGAGCGTAATGACCCGATTGCCTGCGATCAGCCTGGTGATCATGAACAAGGACAGCGCAGGAATGAAGACGGCTTGGCAGCCCGACTTCACGCCGTCCAGCGTCAGCGGGAAGATGATCCGCCGGAACGTCGTCCATGGCGATGCACCGAGATCGCGGGAGGCGTCGATGAACGACGGATTCAGCTTCTCGAGCGCGTTGAAGATCGGCAGAATCATGAACGGGATGAAGATGTACACGGACACGAAGACGAAGCTGAAGTCCGTGAACAGCAGCTGCCGATTCCCGATGCCGGTCGATTCGAATACCGCGTTCACAAGACCGTGCGTGCCGAATAAGCCGATGAAGGCATAGGCCTTCAGCAGCAGGTTGACCCAGCTTGGCAAGATGATGAGCAAGAGCCAGAGCTGCTTATGCTTCAGCTGCGTCAAGAGCAGCGCCGTCGGGTAGGCGACGAGCAGCGAGAACGCCGTGATGAGGAAGGCGTACCAGAATGAGCTGAGCGTCATGCGCATGTAGATCGGCGTGAAGAACTTGACGTAATTGTCCAGCGTCCATTGGCCCTCGACGTCGAAGAACGAGTAATACGCGATCAGCGCGATCGGCGCGACGACGAACAACCCGATCCAGGCGACATACGGGATCAGATAGAAGTTGCGCGCTCTCGTCATGATCCGATCTCCCCGTAGGTCTCGAGCCGCCGGTCGAACTCCTCTTCCGTCTCTCCGAAGCGCATGACGTGGATCGCTTCCGGATCGAACGTCAGGCCGATCGCCTCGCCGACCGTCGTCTTGCGCGTGGAGTGGACGAGCCAGGTATTGCCCGCATCGTCATGGCCGCGAATCTCGTAGTGCACGCCCCGGAACAGCTGAGAATCGACCAGGATGCGCAGTTTGCCGTTATCCGGTTCGGTCATCTCAAGATCCTCCGGCCGGATGACGATCTCGACCGTCTCGCCTTGGCGGAATCCGCCGTCCACGCATTCGAACGTCTGGCCCGCGAACGCGACTTGATAGTCTTGTTTCATGACGCCGGGCACGATGTTCGATTCGCCGATGAAGTCGGCAACGAAACGGTTAATCGGCTCGTCGTAGATGTCGGTCGGCGTACCGCTCTGCTGAATCGCGCCTTCGTTCAAGACGAAGATCTCGTCCGACATGGCGAGCGCTTCTTCCTGGTCATGCGTGACGAAGATGAACGTGATGCCGATGCGCCGCTGCAGCTCGCGCAGCTCGTACTGCATCTCGGTCCGAAGCTTCAGATCGAGCGCGGACAGCGGTTCGTCGAGCAGCAATACCTCAGGCTCGTTCACGATCGCGCGGGCAATCGCGACGCGCTGCCGCTGGCCGCCTGACATCTCGGCGATGTCGCGGTGCTCATAGCCCTCCAGGTTCACGAACCGGAGCGCCTCCTTCACCTTGGCGTCGATCGCGGCCCGGCCGAGCTTCTTGATCCGCAGGCCGAAGGCGACGTTCTCGTAGACGTTCAGATGCGGGAACAGCGCATAGTCCTGGAATACCGTGTTGACCTGCCGTTTGTTGGCCGGGACCTTATTCATCAGCTGGCCGCCGAAGTAGATGCTCCCGTCCGACGGCTCCATGAAGCCTGCGATCAAGCGCAGAATCGTCGTCTTGCCGCAGCCCGACGGGCCGAGCAGGGTGTAGAACTTGCCCCGTTCGATCGTGAAGCTGACCTCTCGCAATACCGTAGTTCCGTCGTCATAGCGTTTCGTGACGCGGTCGAACCGAATGATCGCGTTGTCCGCCATTGTATCGCCTCCGTTATGTACAGCCTTCCCAAAGGCCTAATGAAGTAGAATAGTGGATACGATGTAATAGTATCACGATAATGAGCTGCATGGGGGATGAGAGTCGGAAATTGTTGACTTGAGGCTGCGCAGCGTATACAATTCAACTAAGTAACTAATCATATGGTTATAGAAGAGGCATCACGCCATAGAGAGGCTGAGTGCATTGGATCAATCCGACACATCGCAATTAGAAGTCATCGTTCACGGGCAGCTCAGAGCATGCAGTCCGATCTTCCTGGCCTTGGCGGACCCCGTTCGTCAAGATATCATCATGATGCTGACGAGGCATGATGCGCTGAATGTCGCTCAGATTACGGAGCGTTCCCCGATGTCGCGATCGGCAATCTCGCATCATTTGAAGATTTTACGCCAGGCGGGGTTGATCGCAGCGAATAAAGTCGGGACGGAAATCTACTATGACTTGAACATCGAGTCGGCGGTCGCGGAGCTTCGGGCGTTCCTCGAGACGACGGAACGGATTGTCGAATTGAAGTCGAATCATGAGGCTGAATAGGCCTTCTCTTTTTGAATTAAATAACCATACAATTAATTGTTTGGTTATTTAATATAGATGAATTGGGAGGAATGACGATGAGTATGAAGATGGTTCTGATTACAGGCGCGTCAAGCGGCATTGGGAGGGCATTTGCTGAGCTTTTTGCCAAGGAGAGGTACAGGGTCGTGCTGGCGTCGCGCAGCAAGGAGAAGTTGAATGACATCGCCGGAGGTCTCCGCAGCCGATACGGGGTCAAGACGGTCGTCATTCCCGTCGACCTGGCGCAGAGCGGCGGCGCCCGCGCGTTGTTCGATAAGCTGGAGCAAGACGCGATTGACATCGATGTGCTCATTAATAATGCAGGGATCGGCTCATATGGTTATCTGCACCAACAGAACGTCCAATCGGAACTGCAAATGCTGCAATTGAACGTCCACTCGTTGTCTCACCTGACGATGCTGTTCCTCCCTGGCATGGTTGCAAGAGGAGCAGGCCGAATCCTGAACATCGGCTCAACTACTTCCTTCTATCCCTGCCCCCTCAGTGCCAATTACGCTGCCTCCAAGGCATTCGTGCTGTCTATGACCGAGGCCGTCGCGAATGAAGTCAGGGGAACCGGCGTTAGCGTCACGGCATTATGCCCTGGCGGAACGGCTACCGAATTTTTCCGCAAGGCCGAGATGGATAAGCAGAAGGTTGCCGACACTGGCGCGCTCATGGATGCGGCCAAGGTGGCCGAGATCGGCTACAAGGCGCTGATGAAGGGGAAAACGTTCGTCGTGCCCGGCAGGCAGAACTGGCTGCTGGCGCAAGCGCCGCGCCTGTTCCCCAGGAGCATGGTGACCCGCATAACGCGCAGCGTGATCGAAAAGACGTTATAGCTTCCCCCGCATTCGGCGGAGTGTTCTATTCGGGGAAGACCTGTAAGGGATTGTGAAGAACGTTAGTGTCATACAGCAATAGACCAGACGGCAGGGAGGGAAGACGCCATGCAGGCGCCATTGTTGGCATCGAAGCATAGAATCCCGCAGCAACGGCCGAATCTTGTACCGCGCCGGCGATTGTACGAGATGTTGGACGAGGGCATGCAGGGCACGTTGACGCTTGTCTCCGCTCCTGCCGGCTTCGGCAAATCGACGTTGGTCAGCGGGTGGGCCGCCGGGTGCGGGCGGCCCGTTGCCTGGCTGTCGCTTGATGAAGGGGATAACGATCCCGTCGGATTTCTGACAGGCCTCGCAGCTGCGCTTAAGATAGCTGCCCCGAACATCTGGGCCGAGCTGTCCGGAACGCTCCGATCGATCCAATCCCCGGCGATCGAACCGGCGATGGCGCTTATACTCGATGGCTTGTCTCTCGTCCCTAACCCGTTCGTGCTCGTCTTGGACGATTGCCACATGGTACGGGCGCAACCGATTAAGCGCGCGCTCGAGCTGCTCGTGGAACACTTGCCGTCGCAGGCGCAACTGGTCATGGCAACCAGGGAGGACCCGCCGCTGCCGCTCGCGAAGCTTCGCGCCCGAGGCCAATTGACCGAGCTCCGCGGCTCCGACTTGCGGTTCAACATGCAAGAAGCTTCCGGTTATCTGAACGGGTTGATGGCGTTGAATCTCTCTTCAGCACTGGTCGAGCAGTTGAAGACTCGCACCGAGGGCTGGATCGCCGGTCTTCAATTGGCCGCGGTTTCCTTACGGGGACACTCGGATGCTGCCGGCTTCGTTCATTCGTTCACCGGCGGCCACCGGTTCGTGCTGGACTATCTCGTCGAAGAAGTCATGCAGCGGCAGTCTGAGGAGGCGCAACGATTCTTGATCCGCACGTCGGTTCTCGACCGCATGTGCGGATCGTTATGCGAAGCGGTTGCCCAAGTCGAGGACGGACAAGGCATGCTGGAGTATCTAGAGAGGTCGAATCTGTTCATCGTGGCCTTGGACGACGAGCGTCGTTGGTACCGCTATCACCACCTGTTCGCAGATGCACTGCGGCAGCGGCTTATGAGGCATACAGCCATGGCCGAGGCGGGAGAGGGGACAAGCGAAGCCGAACTTCACCTTCGTGCCAGCGCATGGTACGAAAGTAGCGGCCTGTTCCTCGCAAGCTTCCGCCATGCCGCCGCGGCCCAAGACGCGGAGAGAGCCGCCCGCCTGATCGAGGCGGACGGCGTTTCATTGTTGTTTCGAGGGGCCGCGGCTCCGGTCCTCGATTGGTTGGAGTCGCTGCCGACAGCGACGCTTAACGCGAATCCGTCGCTCTTGGTGACGTACGCCTCCGCCTTGTTGTTCGCGTCCCGCATTGCGCTGGTGGAGCCGAAGCTTCAAGCAGCTGAGGCTGCCCTGCATGGCGTAGCGCTTGACGAGAGTGTGAGAGACATCCACGGTCATATCGCCTCGATTCGGGCTACGCTGGCCGTCAGTCGGCATGACGCCGGTGCGATCATGCTGCATTCCCGACGCGCATTGGAAGATCTGCACCCCGGCAATTTGCCCGTTCGCGCGGCTGCCACCAGCACGCTTGCCTATGCCCATCTTTTGCAGGGAGACCTCGTCTCGGCGGCGCGATTCTACGATGAGGCGCTGTCGAGCAGCCGGGAGATCGGACATGATATCGTCGGCTTGATGTCGATGCTCGGAATAGGCAGCATACAGGAAGCGAACCGCCAGCCGGATCTCGCGGCGGCGACGTATCGGCGCGCCTTGCAGCATGCGGGCGGCTCGCCTCATCCGATCGCTTGCGAAGCTTACATGGGACTCGCCCGCATTTGCTTGAACAAGAACGAACTGGAGGACGCTGCCGCGTATGCGCAGCAAGGAGCGCGATTGGCGAGTTTCTTGGCACCTACGGACAGATTCGTCGTCTGCAAGTTGCTGTCCGTCCGCATATTGCTAGCCCGGGGAGACAAGGACGAAGCGTCGGCTCTGCTCATAGAGGCCGAACAACAATCGCGCGACAATCAATTCGGGCATCTCGCTCCGGAAATATCCGAATTGTTCTCGCTTCTCCAGGCATCGTCGGCACCGCAGGCTCAGACGCTGATCGAAACGCTCAGCGAACGTGAATTGGAGGTGCTGGGACTCATCGCCCAGGGGTGTTCGAATGGGGAGATCAGCGACCGATTGTTCATCGCCTTGAGCAGCGTCAAAGGGCATAATCAACGAATATTCGGCAAGCTTCAGGCCAGCAGGCGCACCGAAGCCGTGGCACGCGCCCGCGAATTGGGCCTGCTATAGGCGAGATGGCTACTTTAGTAGCTACACGCAAGGCCGCCGTTGCCGCTACACTTGTCTCTAGTGTGACGCATGCAGAGACGGGGAGAGTGTATCGTGATGAATCATTTGGCGAAGATGGGCGGCGTGTCCGCACTAATCAATGCATTGGCATACATCGTGGGGATCGGGCTGGCAATGACAGTCCTGTCACCGATTATGGATGCTGATACCGCAACGTATATGGCGTTCTTGGCAGACAATGAGACAGGGATGATCTTGTGGAACCTATTAATCTATCTGGTAGCAGGAGTCACGATGGTTCCCATGGCGCTGGCGATTCACGAACGGTTGAAGGACGGCGCGCCCGCCTTGATGCCGGTCGCTACCGCTTTCGGCTTGGTCTGGGTCGCTACGGTCATTTCGAGCGGCATGGTCATCGTTCACGACATTGGTGTCGTTACGGATCTCTACGCCGATAACCCGGCGCAGGCGGAGATTGTCAGGACGGCACTCTCAGCCGTTGAGAGGGGATTAGGAGGGGCGGTCGAACTGCCCGGGGGGATGTGGATTCTGCTGGTAAGCCTAGCGGCATGGCGATCAGGCAGATTGCCCATAGCGGTCAACGTAATCGGCAGCGTGGTCGGCGCGGCGGGAATCGTCACGGTGCTTCCGGTATTATACGACGCAGGGAGCGTATTCGGCATCGGCGCGATCGCTTGGTTCATCGGAATTGGGCTCGTCCTGCTGCGCGGGAGCGCAGCTGCCGCGCCAGTCCAACCCGACGCATCGCGGCGAACGGCGATCTGACGCGTTACGGAATGTACCGATCGGAACACTTGTTCCCCGCTAGTCAGTGTGCTATAATTTGACATTATTGCATAGGGGGAATAAGCATGAAGGTTCGATTTGAGGGAATTACGATGCTGGCGGATGATGTGGGTGCCTTGGCGGCCTTTTACCGCGATGTGATCGGGCTGAAGACGGTTGTCGAGGACGGGCACTACGTCGAATTCGAGAACAAAGGCATCCGGCTCGCGATCTTCTCCAGAGCGATGATGGCCGACAACACGAATCAGCACCCGTCGTTCATCGAGGGGCGCAGAGGCCAAGCGGTCGAGTTGAATTTCGAATGCGGCACTCCGGCAGAGGTTCGCGAACGTTATAAGGCCTTCGTGGCACAAGGGGCCGTACCCGTTACGGAGCCGCAGACGATGTCATGGGGGCATACAGTGGGCTTCTTCGCCGACCCGGAGGGGAATATCCATTCGCTCTTCGCGGTCAACAAGGCCGATTAAGGTCGATTAAGGTCGATTACAACTTGCCCCGAATCCGGCTGAGCGACACGGGATTGATCGCGAGGAAGGCAGCGATCTGATACTGGGGAACGCGCTGTTCGAGGCCGGGATACTGCTGCAGGAATAAGCGGTATCGTTCCTCCGCGGACAGTTCGACGAGCTCCCGTTCCTTGACGGACTTGGCGATGAACAGCTGCTCCGCCAGTCTCCGTCCGAACGTCTGCCAGCAGACATGCCGCTCGTACAAGCGTTCCACCGCGGCCTTCGAGAAGAAAGCGACGCAGGAATCTTCCAATGCCTGGATCGATAGGAACGCCGGCGTGGCGGTCAAGAACGCGCGATAGTCCGTGAACAGCTGTCCTTCCGTGACGAAGCTCTTAATGTGCTCGGAGCCGTCTTCGTTCTCGTAGAACATCCGGAACAAGCCGTAATCGCAATAATAGACGACTTCGCAAGCGTCGCCGCTGTGCAAGAGATACTGTCCCTTGCGTACCGACCTCCATACGAGCTGCTCTTGTAAATAGGCTTGCTCTTCATCGGGTATCGACGCATACCGCAGAAGAGTATTAATTATCGAGTGCTGCATCAAGCGACCACCTGCCCATAAATTCTGTCATTAACACATGCTAATGAATGACATTCATTTATTCCTTACGATAACCATAGCATAAATTTGGCAACATGGATGCTAGGCAATTATCGGAATGGGGTGCACGGGTGAAGATAAAGGCATGGTGGACGGCGGTCGTGCTGGCGGTACTTGTGTCGATTTACGCGGTCATTCAATATTATGTGCTTGGGCCGGAGCGTGCGGGATTCGTCAGCATGAAGCTAGAGGAGCAGGAGTTGGGATGGATCTGGTACGGCATGTTATATGTCCATGTCGCAGGGGGAGCATCCGCGCTGGCTATCGGACCGTTCAATCTGCTGCAGTCGATACGCAATCGGCATTTGAAGCTGCATCGCATCATGGGGCGCGTCTATATGGCAGGGATCGCGGCGGGGGGATTATCGGGGCTGTATTTGGCATTTGAAGCGACGGGAGGGGCGGTATCCACCGTCGGATTCCTATCCCTGAATGTACTCTGGCTGGTCAGCGCGTACATGGCTTTGAAGACGATACGTGTGAAGCAAGTGGAGCAGCATCGCAGATGGATGATTCGCAATTACGCGCTTACGCTGGCAGGGGTCACGCTTCGCTTGTGGCTCGGCATGTTCGTGGCTGCATTCGGGGAAGAGAATTTTACGCCCAGCTACATGATCATCGCGTGGTTATGCTGGATCCCTAACGCGATTGCGGCGGAATGGCATATTCGACGCACACGAGCGGCTCGTCTCACCTAGCGTATTTACAAGCGGCAGCCATATTGACGAACTGGAATAATCTGATAATATCGAGGTAGAAGCAAAGGTTGCGTGACTGGCGTAACGCAGGGCACTGCGGGGGAGCGCGATCTTCATATGCCGTACGCCTGGGCAGAGTATTTGATCATCGTCATCGATCAAGTGCTCTTTTTTGTTCGTATGACCCATATCCATGAGAGGGCAGGTGACGGGGAATGAAGATGGCTTATGTGTTGTTTGACGGGATGACTTCGCTGGATTACATAGGCTTCTACGAGGCGTTGCCTTGGCTGCGAGTACTCGGAGTAATGGAGGATCTTACTTGGGATCTCAGCGCAGACCGCGAGGAGGTTACGGACGATCGAGGGATGACGCTGCGAATCCCGCACGTACGCCCCGACTTGTCCGACTATGACCTCATTTTCATTCCCGGCGGCATGTCGACGAGGCAGCTGCGATTCGATGAGACATTCCTGTCGTGGATCCGGACGGCCGCCGATGTGCCGTATAAGGTGTCGGTCTGCACAGGGGCGCTGCTGCTGGGCGCGGCGGGCTTCTTAAGCAGGAAAAAGGCGACCACAAACCCTTCCGCATACGATCTGCTGACACCTTACTGCGAAGAGGTTGTGCGGGCACGCGTGGTGAGGGACGGCGATACGTTCACGGGAGGCGGCGTGACCGCATCCATCGACGTCGGCCTGTTCGTCGCAGAAGCGATGACGAACGCGGAAGTAGCGAAGCAGGTGCAACGGCGGATGGACTATCCTTATTATCAGGCAGGGCACGGAACCGAGATCTATATGCCGCAAGAACAGGAGGGAAAGCCATGAGCAAGAGCGGGAAGAGGCGCACGAGCGCCGCGTCATATGAATCGATCGGCCGCTATGTGGAGGATGCCGAAGCGCAGCGCGGCTTGTATCGCCGAACGTTGATCATCGTCATCATCGCGCAGATTTTCGGCGGTGCCGGCCTTGCGGCAGGCGTGACGGTCGGCGCGCTTCTGGCACAGGATATGATGGGGACGGAGAGCTATGCGGGCGTGCCTGCGGCGCTCTTGACGCTGGGGGCGGCATCTTCGGCCTTCCTCGTCGGGCGGCTGTCCCAGCGGCTTGGCCGGCGAGCGGGGCTGGCTATCGGGTTCATGGCCGGCGGGATCGGCGCGGCCGGCGTCGTCTATGCAGGCGTCGCGGACAATCTCGCGCTGCTGCTCGTGTCTCTGCTGATCTACGGCGCCGGCACGTCCACGAACCTGCAGGCACGCTATGCCGGGACGGACCTGGCGAAGCCGGAGCAGCGCGCCAGGGCGGTCAGCCTGGCGATGGTATCCACCACCTTCGGCGCTGTCCTGGGGCCGAACCTCGTCGATGACATGGGGCGGTTCGCCGAATCATTCGGCATCCCGCCGCTTGTCGGGCCGTTCATGCTGGCAGGGGCGGCATTTTTCCTCGCGGGCCTCATTCTGCTGGCGCTGCTTCGTCCGGATCCCTTCATCGTGGCCCGGGCCATTGCACAGCGGCGGGAGAGCGAGCAAGAGGCAGCAGCGTCGGGGACGGATGCGAATGCCGTTACAGCGGGCAGCAACAAGCGCGGCGTCCTGATCGGGACGACCGTCATGGTGCTCACGCAGATCGTCATGGTCGCGATCATGACGATGACGCCCGTCCATATGCAGCATCACGGCCACAGCCTATCGGACGTCGGCATGGTCATCGGCATCCACATCGCCGCCATGTTCCTGCCTTCGCTCGTGACGGGAGTGCTGGTCGATCGGTTCGGCCGCATGGCGATGTCCTACGCTTCCGGCGTCACGCTGCTGCTGGCGGGGCTCCTCGCCGCGCTGGCGCCGGCCGATTCGCTGCCGCTGCTGATCGTTGCGTTAGCGCTGCTCGGCCTCGGCTGGAACATCGGCGTCATCAGCGGCACCGCACAGATCATCGATGCGACTTCCCCGGCCACGCGAGCCAAGACCCAAGGCACCCTGGATGTGCTCGTATCGCTGGCAGGCGCGTCGGGCGGCGCCTTGTCCGGCATCGTTGCGGCGAATACGAGCTATGCGGTGCTCTCGCTCGCGGGCGGCGTGTTGTCCTTGCTGCTCATTCCCGTCATTATCTTGTCGCGTGCATCAGGCAGGAAGCCGATAGGCGCCGGCGGCATGCAGCATCGCGGTTGAGCGTTATCAGCGGCGTCCGGCAAGACGGCTAAGGGGCATGGCAGCGTCCGGCATCACGGATATTCAGCAGCGACGTCCGCTATGCGACTCGAGCAGCTCGTAGAACAGACCGTTCTTGCGCGGACAGTGGCTGCTCGATAGTATCGGGGCAGACGCCGGTAAATGCCCCTCAAACGGCTCTTCCGTCGGAAAGAGTAGAATAGTACCACTATTATCGGGCGGATCGCCGTGATGGGAGAATGTAATGCGTTTCCTACCACTAATTCAGCCATTCCTGCCTCATCACGAGGTAACGCTCCTAATTGGTTGCATTTTTTTACACTAACTTACCGTAACCAGATTACAATAAGGATTTAGTTGTAGTTTTTTGCATTAAAACCTGCGCGGCTGGCCGCAAGGATACCGTAGCGTTCAATCCATTCTATTCTCGAATCGGCGTAGACAGGCTATACTGATAGCGTACGAATAATCGGAGGAAGAGGCTGTACCTGCGGTCTCATTAGGCGGCATTCCGGCGCGGAGCTCGTTCCTCAAGGACCCGGAGGGCGTGATAACCGGATTTCCAGAGCAAGGGAGAGGATCAGTCATGAAGGATATGAACTATTACGACACGTTCATCACGGTCTCGCCGGATAGTCCGGTCGAGGCCGGCCTGAAGCCGCCCGAGAGGAAGGGCGCGCTCACGAAAGCGGGTATCGAGTACGAGCTCGTCGCGAATCACCCTTATGGCTATACGCAGGAAGAGCTGCTGTATCAGGTGCATGTCCGCCACAAGGGCATCTCGGAAGAGGAGCTTGAAGCGAAGGGGACGCAGCTGTGGGACGAGTTCTACCAGAAGCCGCAAGCCTGCATGCGTGCCTCCGCGCTGCCGAAGAAGTACGGCTGGGGCATTCATTTTAACAGTGAAGGTTATATGGCGCTTGTGGCGGCAGATTCGCCCGAATACGAGCGGTTTAAGTCCGGCGACGACGGCAAATTGAAGGTGTTGGCAGGGATGCGCAGCAGCAGGAAATGAATCGAGCAGTTATACAATTGGGAGGCGAATGCGTGATGTGCCGTAATATTAAAACATTGTTCAACTTCGATCCGGCGGCGACCGACTACGAGATCACGGCGGCGTCCGTGCAGTTCGTGCGCAAGCTGTCCGGCTTCAATAAGCCGTCCAAGGCGAACGAAGAGGCGTTCCGGCTGGCTGTGGAAGAGGTGTCGCGTTCTGCGCGCAAGCTGCTCGATTCGCTCGTGACGAATGCAGCGCCGCGCAATCGGGAAGCGGAGGCGCAGCGGGCTCGCGCCAGATCGCTGAAGCGGTTCGGCGGCGAATAGCGGCGCGGAAGAGGCAATATGCGGCAGGCAGCCCGCAGCAACATCCGCCCCTCGAATGACGTCTATAATCGATAGGCTTCAGTCAGCAAGGGGGAACGCAGCATGAAAGCATACCGCATCGTAAGACGATTGGCAGCAGGACTGGCAGCCGGCGCATTGAGCGCTCTCTTGGTCGGGGGCACAGCGTCCGCTGCAGCTACGCATGCCTACAGCGACCTGCAAGGGGTGCAGTGGGCAGCCGACAGCATCGGGTATCTCTCGGAGCGAGGGACGATTGCAGGCTACGGGAAGGGGATCTTCGCGCCAGGGGACAAGGTGACCCGCGCACAGGCGACGACCTTCCTGATCAGGGAACTTGCAGGAGCAGGGAAGCAAGAGGTGGCCCCGCAGGCCTCCTATAGCGACGTGACGCGAACGCATCTGTTCTATGGGGAGATTACGGCGGCAGCGGGCATGGGGCTGGCAGGCGGGTTCCCGGACGGGACCTTCCGTCCGGATGCGCCGATCAGCCGTGCCGAGACGATGGCGCTGCTAACGCGCGCCTATTCCCTTCAGACCGGTCATGCAGGCGCGGCTAACCCGGATGCCAAGACGCATTGGGCCGCGGAGCCGATCGCGATCATGGCGTCTAACGGCTTGATCGGGGGGTACGAGGACGGCACTTTCCGGCCGAATCAGCCCGTCACGCGGGCGGAATTCGCCGTATTCTTAACCAGGGTCATCCGCCACGAGCGAGAGTCGGCGATTGCCGCCCAGGATTGGGACAAGCTGCTGACGCATATGACGCTGAGCGAGAAAGCCGGCCAGATGCTGATGCCCGATATCCGGGAGTGGAAGGGCAAGCCGACGACCGCGGTTCATGAGGGGATTGCGCAGGCGATTCGCGAGCAGGACCTTGGCGGCTTGATTCTATTCGATAAGAACATCGTCGACGTCAGGCAGCTTACCACGTTAACCCACCGGTTGCAGCAGACGGCAGGAGACATCCCGCTGTTCCTGGGGATCGACCAAGAAGGAGGCGTCGTGAACCGGATTCCGGGCGGCACGAACCTGCCGGGTCAGATGGCGCTGGGCGCGGCACGCGATGCTGCCCTGGCGAAGGCGGCAGGGCAGCTGACAGGCGCCGAGCTGAAGTCGCTGGGAATGCAGGTGAACTTCGCGCCGGTGCTTGACGTGAACAGCAACCCGGACAATCCGATTATCGGCATTCGCTCTTACGGCTCCGATCCGGAGCGGGTATCGCGTCTTGGACTCGCCGCGATGCAAGGGCTGCGCGAGGCGGGAGTCGTCGCGGCCGTCAAGCATTTTCCGGGACACGGCGATACGAAGATGGATTCCCATCTGGGCTTGCCGATCCTTGCCCATAACCGCGAACGGCTCGAGCAAGTGGAGCTGAAGCCGTTCCGCGCAGCCATTGCGGATGGCGCAGAGATGATCATGTCGGCGCATGTCGCCTTCCCGGCGATCGACGGCGGACAGTTGGTCTCCCTGAAGGACGGTACCCGCATGCCGATCCCGGCGACGCTGTCGCATCGTGTCATGACCGGGCTGCTGCGGGAAGAACTCGGCTTCGAGGGCGTCGTCATCTCCGATGCCTTCACGATGGATGCCATAGCGGCGCATGTCGGCGAAGAACGGGCCGTGCAGATGGCGGTGTCGGCCGGCGTGGACATCATTCTGATGCCGCAGGACCCGGCTGCAGCCCACGGCATGCTCATAGAGGCGGTTAAGCAAGGTGCGATAGGCGAGGAGCGGCTGGATGCTTCCGTCAAGCGGATCTTGAAGCTGAAGCAGCGATACGGCCTGTTCCAATCGCAAGGTGGCAGCTTATCCGCGAAGCTGGCGGAAGCCGAACGGGTTATCGGCTCACGGCATCATCGGCAGCTGGAGCAGGAGATCGCCGAGCGTGCTGTCACGCTGTTGGCCGGACAAGAAGGCAGGCTCCCTTACACGATTCAGCCGCGAGACCGGGTCCTGATCGTGGCCGCCGACAAGAACCAGGCGGAACAGGCAGCGAGCGCGCTTGCGGCCGTGCATGACGGGCAGATCAAGTCAGCCGTGCTGGAGCAAGGGGATGCCGCAGCGGCGCTTGCGGCAGCTGCCGATGCCGATTATGTCATTCTGGCCTCCTACCAATTCCGAAATCGAGCGAGCTTGTTCGGCTGGCCGGCGTATCAGGCTGTCGTCGATGCCATGAACGAACGCCGCATGCCGTATGCGTTGCTGTCCATGGGCAACCCATACGAAATGCTGCATCTGCGGCAGGTGAAGTCGGCGATTGCCGTATACGGGAAGCAAGAGCCGAACCTGGCGGCAGGCATGAAGGCGATTCTGGGGCAGCTGACCCCGCAGGGTACGCTTCCTGTGTCCTGAATCAACAAGAAGGAGCGTGATCTTGAAGATGGGTATACTCAAGCTGGTCTCTTGGAATGTCAACGGCCTGCGGGCATGCGTGAACAAAGGGTTCTACGACTATGTCCGCGCAGCGCAGGCCGATATAATCTGCCTGCAGGAGACCAAGCTGCAGGAAGGCCAGATTCAGCTGCAATTGGAGGAAGGCTATACGGCTTATTGGCACTGCGCGGAGAAGAAAGGCTACTCCGGCACCGCCGTTCTAACGCGAATCGCCCCGTTATCGGTCCGGCGCGGCTTGGACGACGAAGGCGAGGACGATACCGAGGGCAGAGTGCTTACCCTCGAATTCGATGCGTTCTATCTGGTGAACGTCTACTCGCCGAATGCGCGGCGCGATCTATCACGGCTGGCCTTCCGGCTGGCATGGGAGGACCGCTTCCGCGATTACCTGCTGCGGCTGGATGCGGATAAGCCGGTCATCGTCTGCGGCGACATGAATGTCGCGCACCGCGAGATCGACCTCAAGCATCCGAAGCCGAATCGCGGCAATTCGGGCTTCACGGACGAGGAGCGGGAGAAGATGACGCGCCTCTTGGACGCGGGCTTCGTCGATACGTTCCGGCACTTCTACCCGGACCTGACGGACACCTACTCCTGGTGGTCCTACATGCCCAAGGTGCGCGAACGGAATGTCGGCTGGCGCATCGATTATTTCCTGGCGTCTGAGCGGCTCGTGCCGCAGCTGCTCGAGGCGGCCATTGACGACCAAGTGCTCGGAAGCGACCATTGCCCCGTCACGCTTCGGATTGAAGGATGGACCGTTTGACCGCTGGATAGGGAGGCCCTGATTCGCCGCGCGCGACTCAGGGCCTTTTGCTTATCGGCATAGGTCGATCGATGCAATTATTGTTGATCATTTTTTCTTGTAGAACTATACTTTGGGAAACAGTATATTACGAACATGAGGATGGTACAGCATGACATACAGCATCAGACACGTCATCACATTACTACTGTTAGCAAGCTTAGCGTTGACGGGCTGTTCCGCTTCGAATGAGGGTGCCCGACAGCCGAAGGAGACCGACGAGGCCGGTAATTCGGACAAGGTAACGCTGGAAGCGTGGATTATGTCGAACACGCCGCTCGCGGAACGGGTTTTCATGAAAACGCTTCAACCCTTCCTCGACCAGCGCGCCGATCTCGAGGTAAAGCTGAAAATTCTGAGCTGGGAGTCCGCTTGGTCGGAGATTACATCGGCCGTCGCGAGCGGGAACGGTCCGGATCTGCTGCAGCTCGGCACGACCTGGGTGCCGGCCATCGCCGCGATGGATGGGCTGGCCGACCTGTCGGAGCGGTTCGCGGATGACAGCATGACGGAAGCATACCTTCCGGCAAGCTGGGCCACGACGATGATCAGCGGCGAGCCGAACATCTATGCCGTGCCGTGGTTCGTCGAAGGACGCGCGCTTCTGTATCGCAAGTCAGCCTTCGATGCGGCAGGCATCGATCCGGATGCGGCATTCGAGAATTGGGACACCTTCAAGGACGCGTTACGGCAATTGCAGGGCACTACCGTCGACGGTCGGAAGCTGGCCGCATTCAGCATTACCGGGAAGAACGACTGGAGCGTAGCCCACAATATATTTCCGTGGGTATGGAGCGCGGGAGGGGAAGTATTCACGCCGGACCTGACGCAGGCTGCCTTCAACAGCGACAAGGCGCTGCAAGGCATTATGTACTATACGGGCCTAGCCCATGAAGGGCTTGTCGATCCGAGCTCGCTGAATAAATCGTCCACGGATGTGGAGACCGACTTTGCCGACGGCAAGACGGCCATGATCGTTACCGGCTCATGGCTGCTTCGCGACCTGGCAACGCCTAGAGATGAGGGCGGGCTTGGCGGCATCGTCGATCCGAACGATGTCGGCGTCGCGCCGCTGCCGATGGGACCGGAGGGACGCGCGACGTTCATCGGGGGCAGCAATCTCGCCCTGTTCAAGCATGCCCGGCATCCGGAAGAGGCGTGGGACGTCATTCACTATCTCTCCAGCAACGAGGACGCGCAGCTGACCTATGCGGAAGAGCTTGGCATGCTGCCGGCACATCAGGCGCTGCTGGACTCTCCGAAGCTGACAGCCATTCCAGGCTATACGGCATTCTCCGAGGCGACGCAATACGGCAGGTCGTACCCTTCGATTCCGGAGTGGGGGCCGGCGGAGACGACGCTAGTCGAAGTATTCGGCGAAATATGGGATTTGGCGTCCGGGTCGGAAGGCACCTATAGCGAAGATGCCGTCCGCAAGCTGCTCGATGACGCCGCTCGCGAGATTAACCTCTTTTTGGCCCAGTGACGTAATGCACTTGCACTTGAAGGCGGCGAGGAGAAGAATGACAACATGCGACTACAACGATTTCCGACTCACATAGGCGGCATTATGAAGAGGATCATGCGGCAGACGGCTTTCCGGTTAACCTTGTCGCTGCTCATCGCCGTACTGGCGATCGTCGCGGTTATGGCAATTATCAGCTACCGCAACTCGGCAAGCGTGCTGGAAGCCGAGACATCCAAGAGCTCGGAGCAGACGATCACGCAGACGACCAGGCATATCGACAATAAGCTGAAGCAATTCGATGACCTTGCAAGATTGCCCTTCAAGGATCAGGACTTCCTGAATAAGGCGCTCGTCTTCGCGACGAGCGACAATCCAAGCGACTACGAAGCTGCCGCGGCGCGCATCGGCAGCATCCTGGAGGCTTATCGGAGCTCGGTTCTATCCGTTGCCTCGATGACGTTCTTCTCCGGAGATCAGGATCGGGTCGTCTCTACCTTATGGCGCGATAACCTGCTGCCAGCAATCCGCAATGATAACGGCGAGGCGATCAGGCAGCTGGATTGGATGCAGAAGGTGCTGAACGCGGGCGAGGAACGCGTATTCCTGGGGACTCGCTTGGACGGTTACGTGAGCAGCAGCGCCTCGGAGCCGATGTTCGCCATCGCCCGTATCATTCGCAGTCCGTTCAATCGCGAGATGATTACCGGCATTCTCGTGGCAGAGCTGTCGGCGGACAGCCTGGAGGAGGCGTTAACCGGCCTTCGTCTGGGCACGGGCGGCGGCTATGCGATTGTCGAGCCCGGCGGCGCAATCGTCTATGCGGAGGATGAACGGAGCATCGCGACGCAGTATGCCGGCGCGATGCCCACGAGCATCGTCCGCGATCGGGACGGCATCGCCCAGGGCAGCTTCTATGCGGACGACAGGCAGGGGGTGAGCCATTATTATGCCTACCGGCAATCGACAGTGTCCGGCTGGTACATGATCGGCTACTATCCGCGCGAGGAACTGCTCGCACCGATGCGGGACATGGTGGAGCGGATTCTATGGATCGCGGTACTCTGCGGCATCGCGGCATCGCTTATCGTAGGCTACCTCGTCCAACTCGGCGTCGGGAGGCCGCTCACCAAGCTGCGGCTGCTCATGCAGGAGGGCGAGAAGGGCAACTTGAGCGTGCGTACGGAGTATCGTGCCGACAATGATATCGGGGACCTCGGACGGGCCTTCAATCGCATGATGGATCAGATTACGCTCGCCTATTACGACACGCTCACGAATCTTCCGAATCGCAGGCTGCTCATGGACCGCATGCAGGATGCTTTGCTGCATGCCGAGCAGCACGAGGAACAGCTCGCCGTTCTCTTCGTCGATATCGACCGCTTCAAGATGGTCAATGATTCGCTCGGGCATCAGGCAGGGGATGTTCTGATCCAGCAAGTCGGGCAGAGGCTGCTGGCTTGCGTGCAGAACAGCGATACGGTCGCGCGCATCGCTGGCGACGAATATGTGATTCTTCTGCCTCAAGCGACGGAGGATATGGCCGGGCGTATGGCCGAAGTCATGCTGGAAGTGCTCAGACGCCCTTTCGGCGTGATGGAGCAGGAGCTGTTCATTACGGGCAGCATCGGGATTGCGCTGTATCCTACGGACGGCAGGGATCCGGAGACGCTGGTCATGTGCGCGGATATGGCCATGTACGAGGCGAAGGCGAGAGGCAAGAACAACAGGAAGCGCTACTTGCCCGAGATGGCCGAACGTTCGAACGAACGCATGCGGATCGAGAACGATCTTCATCGCGCACTCGAGCACGAGGAGTTCGAGCTGTATTATCAGCCAAGAGTGGATGCCAGTTCCGGCCGCATTCTCGGCTGCGAAGCGCTCATCCGCTGGAATCACGAGCATATGGGACTCGTTCCGCCGGATCGATTCATCCCGGTGGCGGAAGAGACGGGACTCATCGTGCCGATCGGCGAGTGGGTGCTGCGCGAAGCCTGCAGGCAGAATAAGGCTTGGCAGGACTCCGGCCGCGAATGGGGACGGGTATCCGTCAACGTCTCGGCCAAGCAGTTCGAGAGCGGGCTGACCGAGACGATCGACCGGATCCTGGAGGAGACGGGACTAGACGGGCGCTGGCTCGAAATCGAGATTACGGAGAGCGTGCTGATCGAGAACGAAGGCACGATCAAGGACACGCTGCATCGACTGAAATCCAGAGGCATTCATCTATCGATCGACGACTTCGGCACGGGGTATTCCAGCTTGGCGTTCCTCATGAAGTTCGAGGTCGATATGCTCAAGATCGACAAATCATTCATCCATGACATCCTCGAGCATCCGGACAACCAGATGATCGCATCGGCTGTTATCCAGTTGGCGCATAATCTGGGCATGAAGGTTGTATCGGAAGGCGTTGAGACGCGGGAGGAGTATGATTTTCTGCTGGACAAGGGCTCGGATGAGGTTCAGGGCTACCTGATCAGCCGGCCGCTGCCTGCGGAGCGCTATGAGCAATTCATCATGAACCGACAGAACGGGAGTGAGCGAGAGTAAGATTCGAGGGGAGCGGTACCGCGTGAGAGACAAGCTGGTGAATACGCCTATCATGTATGCGTTCGGCATGCTGGCGATGATGATTCCGAGTCAGGCATTCAGTTCGTTCTATAGTTACTACTATGTGGACAAGCTCGGTCTCGGGCTTGGCTTGGCAACGCTGGCACGAACGATTTTCCTCATCTGGGACGCCGTCAACCAACCGCTGGCCGGGTATTTATCCGATCGCACGAACACGCGGTTCGGCCGCAGGCGGCCGTGGATCGCCGGCGCGATCCCGTTATTCATGCTTACCTTCATCATGGTGTTCTCGGTGCCCGGCGGACTGGAAGGCTATGGGCTGTTCGTATGGTTCCTCGCGGCACTGGTGCTGTACGAGGCGTCGGCAACCATCCTATGGGTGAACTACGGCGCGCTTTTCCCCGAGCTCTTCCGGGGCGGCCGGCAGCGCGCGAAAGCTTCGGCCGTGCAGCAAGGCTTCCAGATCGTCGCGCTCTTGATCGGCACGGCAGCGACGCCGCTGCTGTTCGATGCGATGGGCTTCAGCAACATGTCGATCGTCTATGCGTTCGTGTTCGCGGCCTTCATGCTGATCTGCATTCGGTTCGTGCGAGAGGACGAGTCGGCGCGGACGGCGGAGCCGATGAGCCTGCGGGTCGCGTTCCGCTCCACGCTGAAGAACGTGCCCTTCTGGCTGTTCAACATCGCGAATTCCTTCGCGCAGACCGTGAACGGACTGCTCAGCTCGATGATTCCCTTCTACGCGAAGTATGTACTGAAGATACCCGAGGCGCAGGTGTCGCTCCTCTTGGCCTCGATCTTCGTGTCGGTCATTCCGCTAGTCTTCGTCTGGTACTGGATCGTGAAGCGGATGGATCCGCTTAAGGGATGGCGCCTCTCGTTGTTGGCTTACGGATTGTCCGTCATTCCGCTGTGGTTCGGCAGCAGCCTGATGAGCGGCATTCTCGCCGGCATTCTGGTCGGCTTCGGGCTTGCGGGCTTCCTCGTCACGCCGCCGATCGTCAGCAGCATCATCATTGACCGCGATTACGAGGCGACGGGGCAGCGCAGGGAAGGCGTCTACACGGCGGTCAGCGGCTTCATTACGAGATCAAGCGGCTTGATCTCGGCGCTGGCGTTCCTGATCGTCGGCGTGATCTTCCAGTACGAGAGCGGAGATAATCCCGGACCGAATCCGGAGGCGACCTTCCGTTACTTGATCAGCGTCGTGCCGCTCGGCCTGCTGGCCGTTTCCCTGATCGTTGCGCAGTTCGTACGCTTGGACGGAGCGAAGGGGGAGCGGCATGAAGCCTGACGGGAAGTACTTGGTCATGAACTGCGACGACTTCGGGCAGAGTCCGGCGATGAATGAAGCGATCATGCATCTGCTCGACGAGCGCCGCGTGTCGTCCGCGACGATCATGGCGCCTGCGCCCGGCTTCGAGCAGGCCGCGGAATGGTGCCGGCGGCGCGGACAGGACAATATCGGCTTGCATCTGACGCTTACGAGCGAGTTCGATGCGCTGCGATTCCCCAGTCTGACCGGGCATCCGTCGCTGCATGACGAGCAAGGCTATATGTATAAGACGGTAGAGGAATTCGAGCGCGGGGCGGATACGGCGGCCGTCGTGAAGGAGCTGAAGGCGCAACTGCAGGCCGTGAAGGGGTACGGCATTCCGCTGACGCATGCCGACAATCACATGGGCAGCCTGTACGGCATGGCCACGGGCCGCAGCCATATTCCGCAGGTGCTCATGCGATGCGCGAAGTGGGGTCTGCCCTTCCGATTGTTCCGCAAAGTGTACCCGGGGGACCCGCTGTTATCATCCATCCCGGGCATCGAACGGACAGTCGGCAAGGCTGCGGCGCTGGCAGGGACGCTAGGCGTGGCCATCCCCGATTATCTGCTCTCCCATCCGTTCCATGTGGAGGACGGGGAGACGTATGCTTCCTTCAAGCAATCCTTGATTGCCAAGCTGTATCGGCTGCCCGTCGGGATCAGCGAGACGTATATTCACCCGGCGGTGCCGGATGACGGCATGCTGGCGCGCGTGCCCCACTGGGAGAAGCGGGTATGGGAGTACCGGCTCATGCTGGATGACGATTGGCATGCCGCCATGAAGGATGCGGGTGTCGAGCTTGTGGACTATCGGTTCATCCGGCGGCACGGCAGGGCATCCCGGTTAGGCTCGGCATGGTCGCTCGCGCGCGGCTTGCTGCAGCGATAGACGGATAGAGAGGAAGAGGACCTCCGATCGATCAACCGACCGATCGCGCAGGTCCTCTTCTTCATGAAGGGCAATCCGAATTTAAACGGGCAGATTTTTCAGGCGTCCCATGCCTGTCAGGCAATCCTCGCACAAGTAACGGTCCTTGAACGGGCGATCCGCTTGGGAGCCGCATACCGTGCACTTCGGGTGGTGCTTTTCGAGATAGATCGTGTCTCCCTGGACCAGAATCTCCACGAGCGCGCCTTCATTCAACTGATGCCGCTTGCGAAGCGCCTTCGGCAGCACGATGCGGCCTAGCTGGTCAACCTTACGAACGATTCTTGCTGTTCTCAATGCAGAGTCACCTCAAAGTTGGATTAGCGTTCTCGCTGCAGGCAACACAAATAGCCATCCCATATTTCCGGAAAGGGAGGGCATCACGGACTCATAGCCTCTTCCTTCGGCAGCTGGCGAGCATGGTGCATCGGCACGGTAGCCCCTATAGCTTTGCGTATCCTGGCTTTCGCCAGGGTTGCCATTATCGAGAACACTTGTATTGTCGTATTATAGCACTGTGCGTCGAACAGCTTCAACCGAGAGCCCGATTCAAGAAGCGGCACCGTCGATTCCATGCGATTCGTCACACTTTCGCCGGTGTAAGCGTTCTATAATAGGAATAACAAGCGACGAGGGGTGATGGCAATGTTGTTTCGGCATATCTTGGCTGCATACGACGGGTCCGCGCAAGCGCAAAAAGCACTCGACAAAGCGATCGGACTGGCAGATGTATGCGGGGGGACGAAACTGACCATCGTGCATGTCATTAACCTGCTGCCGGTCATGACAGGCGATCTGCTGTTCACGCCGACCCCTGCCATCGAGCGGTCTACCTTGGAGAAAGGCGAGCAGCTGCTGAAGGATGCAGCTCAGCGAGCGTCTCGAATCGTGCGCTTGCAGACGGAACTGCTCCATGGACAACCGGCGAAGGTGATTCTGGAGCAGGCGGAGGAGCGCGGCTGCGATCTCATCGTGCTCGGGAGCAGAGGGCTGAGCGCGCTTGGGGGCTGGGTACTCGGCAGCGTGAGCCACAACGTCGTTCACCATGCTAAGGTGCCGGTGATGGTGTTTAAATAGGAGGCGTGCAAGCGGGGCCGCACGGGACAGTCAGGGTATGCTATCCCTGACTGTCTTCGCCATGGAACCGATAGTGGTCCTTCTGTTCCTTGGCCTTATACAGCGCGAGGTCGGCGAGCTTCAACAGCTGATCCGGGTCGGCCGTGTCCGCTGGATAACGAGCGATTCCTACGCTGGTCGAAATCTGCACGCTGCTGCCGCCCAGTGTATAAGGCTGACGTATCGCGCGGCAGAGCCGAGAGGCGTAAGCCGCAACCTCCTCCTGGGCAGCCGTGCGGAGCAGAGCCGTGAATTCGTCGCCGCCAAGCCGGAAAATCGAGCTCATCTGCGAGCGGTTCGACTCCGGTACCGGGTGCGAGAGCGGGAATGCGCCATCCCATAGGACGCCGCGTATCCGATCCGCGATCTGCATGAGCAGCGCATCGCCGGCATCATGCCCCAGCGTATCGTTCACTTCCTTGAAACCGTCGATATCGATATATAAGAGCGAGAACGCAAGTTTGTCGGCTGCCATCATGACTAGCGCATCGTAGAAGTAACGCCGATTGAAGAGCCTTGTCAGCGAATCCACGCTGGCATAATAGGCTAGGGAAGTCTCCTTCTCGCGATTCGCCTCCTGCACTTGGGCGTTCTTGATCGCATTGCCGATCTGGTCAAGCAGACTGGAAATGGTATTGGTTCGATGAAAGCCGGGATCCGCCCATCCGTAGCCAAGCCGTTCCCCGTTCACGCTCATGGGCGACACGACTAGGCTGAAGCGCTTGTCCGATCGATCCCGATAGCGGATATACAATTCGCGCAGTCCGCCGTCCTGCGAGGAGGCGAATTCCTCACCGTAGACGAAGAACAGCCGTGAAGCGTCGGGATCCGGCGAATCGGCGGGATTGAGCATGAGGCACATCGAAGGGACCTGCAGCCAACCCAAGTATTGATTAAGCACGAGGGAGATTTCCGTCAGGTGAGCTGCTGCCTGCAATTGAAGATAGATATGGCTCTCGATGCGGTGCAGCTCCTGCAGACGTATGTTGCGTGTCAACACAAGACCGTTCAAGTAATTGTTCAGAATATGCCGTGCTCCGAACCACATCGCCTCCGCCAGCTCGTATCGCCCGGGATCTGTCCCGATGCACGGCAGCAGTACCTCGCGGAGCCGGTCTGTCAGGTCGGCGAGGCCAGAAGAGGATTGTCCCTGAAGGCTATAGATCTCTTGGCTGAACGTATCGAGGAACATTCCGCTGCGCTCCTGCAGACTCGCCAGGAACGATTCGGCGAGACGCTCATAGTCCACGAGTCCTGCATGCGGCAGCTTGCGCAGCTTGCTGCCGATCGCGGCTGGCGTGCAGTCGGCGTCTGCGTACCGGGCCGGAGGCGCCTTGAGCTGCATCGGCTTCACGTTGTTCACGGTGCAGCCGCAGGAGTCGCGATAGATGATCGAAGCCGGCACTATCGTTACGGGCGATACCTCTTGTCCGTCCAATTGCTGGACGATGAGCTCGCAAGCTGCATAGCCCAGCTCCCGATAAGGATACTCGATCGTCGTGATCGAGGGCTTGCCGTACTCGAGAATCGGATCATCCTCGTAGCAGACAACCGCCACGTCCTCGGGGACGCGAAGGCCGCGGGCCTGCAGCGCCTCCAGCATGAACTTGCCCTCGTAAGGGGACATCACCATCACGGCATCCACCTGCAATTGCCGCTCGTCCAGCAGAATTGAGGCTGTGCGTGCTATGCGATCGTACATCTCGAGCGATACGTCGATGTCCTCGGTGCGGACGATCAGCCGGTCGTCGAATTGGCCGGCTTCCTGCATCGCTTCGATGTAGCCGTCCAGTCGGGCGTCATCCGCCCATGGGCAGACATAGGCAATATGCCTGCGCTTATGCTCATGGACCAGATGCAGGGCAAGCTGCTTGATGTAGGGGGCGCCTTCCATGATGACGCTCGGAATGCTGTCCGACAGATGCTTGCCGACCGTTACCATGCGAAGCTCAGTGAGCCGTTCGAGCAGGTAGGGCCCGTTCGGGTCATTGAAAATGCGCGCCCAACCGATGCAGAAGAGGCCATCCAGCTCGAATTGATCCAGATAGGCCTTTAACTGATCGTGGCTATGGCGAACCTGCTCGTCTCCTCTGGTATCCGAATAACCGTAGTGGGCGGACGCGCTGCCATCGCCATGCGGAGCAAAATAGATAAGATTCACGTCATGCTTCACGGCAGCCTGCTCAGCCCCTTGGAAGAAGTACGACTCGGTGGCGTGGGAGGCTCTTTCCGACAGGAAGCCTATCGTATAACGCTTAGGGCTTGTCTGGCGATCTGGATGACTTGGCATGTGCAGCACCTCGGCATTGGATGGAATAGGAGAATTCCTAGTTCTATTGTACCCCTAATATAACAGGAGTTCCGCATCTTGGGCACAATTTTAT
>JAEZCJ010000029.1 GCA_023433615.1 Bacillota bacterium
AAGAAACCTCTCCTTTTGGTTTATGGTTGGGTGGTACCTCCATTTTACCAAGGAAAGGTTTCTTTTTGTTTACAAAAATGAAGAAGGGGTGTCCCTTAGTCGTTCTAATTTAATGACTTTTGGGACAGCCCCGTGTTTGTTATGCGCTGATGGGGGCGATTGCTTGCGGCCACTTTCGCAATTGGCCGCAAGCAGCGGTATGAGGGGCAGGTTATTCGAACGGGGGATAGCGGAAAAGCTCCAGCTAATTCTGTGATAAGGCTAGAATTTAGGAGTTTAGCGGGAAAATCGCCAGTTAATTTGTCGAATTCGCGATTTTCTCGAGATACGTCTGAATTAACGGGAGGTTTTCCAACAAATAGCAGGATAGATGAGGGATTGGTGAAATTAGCGGGAGGAATTCTGGTTAATTAATCACGGGTAAGCGTGAGAAGGTACCGACGAAGGCTAGCTGACATCGCCGAGGTGTCATATATGTGATTAATATCATTGTATATCCTTATATATTGTGTATTATATACATATGTGATACTCTATTTCATGGAAAAGCATACTGCATATAATGGTGGGGATCACAATCGAACTCTCAACTAGACAACTCGATATCGTCAATCTCGTGAACGCTCATGCGCCGATTACCGGCGAACAACTGGCCGAGATGCTGGGCGTCAGCCGCCCGACGCTGCGCTCAGACCTCGCGTTGCTCGTCATGCTCGGCCTGCTCGACGCGAAGCCGAAGGTGGGGTACTTCCCCGGATCGGCTTATCGGGCCGACAGCCAAGCGCTGTCGGGCTTCCAATCGCTTAGGGTACGCGACGTCCAAGCCGTGCCTGTCAATGTCGCGGAGACGCAGTCCGTCCACGATGCGGTGGTGACGCTGTTCACGGAGAACGCCGGCGCGCTGCTCGTCGTCGACGGCCAGCAGCTGATCGTCGGCATCGTGACGCCGAAGGACTTGCTTAAGGTGACGCTCGGCAACCCGAACGCGGATACGATTCCGGTCAGCGTAGTCATGACGCGTTATCCGAACATCGTCACGGTCGGGCCGGACGATTATCTCGCCGAGGCGGTTCGTCGAATGGTCGTGCACGAGCTGGACTGCCTCCCCGTCGTGCGGGAGGGCAGCCGCGAGACGACAGGCTGGATTACGAAGACGCATGTCGTAGCGCTGCTCGGCGATATCGTATCGGCGGCCGCCGGAGAAGGCGGTGCGAAGCCATGACGGATGCACGCACGATTTATCTCTGCTCGGATGGAGTCGGGGAGACGGCCGAAGCGGTCGCGCAGGCGACGATCCGGCAATTCGCCGGCGAGCGGGTACGGCTCAAACGGTACGCGCCGATCAAGGACGAGGACGAGATCGTCCGCGTCGTGACGGAAGCGGAAGGGTCGGGAGGCTTCATCGCATTCACGCTGGTCCAGCCCGAGCTGCGCGAGATGATGCGTGAGGAAGCGGCGAAGCGGGGCGTCCGGGCAGTCGACGTGCTCGGCCCGATGATGCAGGCCTACGTCGATACGCTCGGCGGTCTGCCGAAGCGGGAGCCCGGCCTGTTACATACGCTGGATGAAGAGTATTACAAGCGGATCGAGGCGGTTGAATTCGCCGTCAAGTTCGACGACGGCAAGGATGCGCGCGGACTGATTCAAGCGGACGTCATCTTGATCGGCGTGTCGCGCACGTCGAAGACGCCGCTCAGCATCTACCTTGCGCATAAGGGGATACGCGTCGCTAACCTGCCGCTGATCCCTGAGGTGAAGCCGCCTCATGAGCTGTTCGCAGGGACGGCGGGGCTGATCATCGGCTTGACGATGGACGGCTCGCGGATGGCTGAAATTCGCAGCGAGCGACTCAAGGAGATGGGCTTGCCGCCTGCGGCGTCCTACGCTTCGGAGAAGCGGATTCGCGAAGAGCTCGCCTATTCGGAGTCCATCATGGATCGGGTCGGCTGCCGCAGAATCGATGTCACGCGCCGCTCCATCGAGGAGACGGCCGCCATTATTATTCGCCATAGGAATGAAATGCCGGAGAAGCGGCAACACAGTTAGGAGGCGCGGTCATGGAGAGGGAGCTGGCACTGGAGCTTGTGCGTGTCACCGAGCTCGCGGCGCTGTCCGCATCCCCTTGGATGGGGCGCGGCGATAAGAACAGCGCCGACGGGGCAGCAACGGAAGCCATGCGCCGAATGTTCGATTCCGTCTCCGTGCAGGGAACGGTCGTCATCGGCGAAGGCGAGATGGACGAAGCGCCGATGCTCTACATCGGCGAGACGGTCGGCAGCGGCAATGGGCCTGAAGTCGATATTGCGGTGGACCCGCTCGAAGGCACGGAGATCGTCGCGAAGGGACTCAATAACGCGATGGCCGTGCTGGCCGTGGCAGGGAAGGGGCAGCTCCTGCATGCGCCGGACATGTACATGGAGAAGCTGGCTGTCGGTCCCGCGCTTGTCGGCAAGTTGAGCCTGCGCGATTCGACGCGCACGACGGTCGAGAAGGCTGCGCTGGCTTTAGGCAAACCGCTCTCCGAGCTGACCGTCATGATGCTAGATCGCGAGCGCCACGAAGCGATCGTTGCGGATTTGCGCGAGTCCGGGGTAAGGATCAAGTTCCTGTCGGATGGCGATGTGGCAGGCGCGATGGCGCCGTGCTTTCCGGAGACCGGCATCGATCTGTACGTCGGGTCTGGCGGAGCGCCCGAAGGCGTCATCGCGGCTGCGGCAATCAAATGCCTCGGCGGCGAGATTCTGGGGAGGCTGATGCCGGAGGACGACGAGCAGCTGAATCGCTGTATCGAGATGGGCATTCGCGACCCGAACCGTATTCTGACGATGGATGACATGGTGGGGACGGGTGACGTGATTTTCGCCGCTACAGGCGTAACGCCGGGTGAATTCCTGGGCGGCGTGCGTTATATGGAAGGCCAGCGGGCGGAGACCCATTCCATGGTGATGCGCGCCAAGACGCGCACGATCCGTTATATACGCTCGCTGCATTATTTGCCGAATAAGCCGCTGCTTAGGTAGCCGAGCTTATCGTATAAATCTGTTGAATTGCCGGTTTGGAAGAAGAGAGATAAGAGAAGGGACTGAGCGATGGTGGAGCAGACATTCGTAATGGTGAAGCCGGACGGATTCAAGAGAGGCCTGGTTGGCGCGGTCGTGACCCGATTCGAGAGCAAGGGCCTGATTCTGAAGGAAGCCAAGGTCATGACGATTCCGCAAGCGTTGGCAGAAGAGCATTATAGGGAGCATAAGGAGAAAAAGTTTTTCGGCGAGCTTGTGGACTTCATTACGTCGGGGCCGGTGTTCGCGATGATCTGGGAAGGTCCGGACGCGGTGAAGAACGCAAGGTCCATTATCGGTAAAACAAATCCTGCGGAAGCGGCTCCGGGTACGATAAGAGGCGACTACGCGCTGATTGTCGACAGCAACATCGTGCACGGCTCCGATTCGCCGGAGAGCGCGGAGCGCGAGATTCGCCTCTTCTTTCAATAATCGTGGAAACCGCGCCGCTGTTCCGGGTACGGCTTGCGGTACGGGACAGATGACCAATGTTGTCCTTGGCCCATACGCGAGCCGCGGAATACACATATGATATCCCATCTTACAGCGATGGGGGTATGTTCAATGGGTTACGGTGCAGGCGCATTTACAAGTGCTGGTGTCATTCTTGTACTCTTCATCCTGCTCGTTATCGTCAGCCAATCCTGGCTGATCTAACGAAGCGCGCGCTTGACAGTTTTTTCTAACCTGTGCTAATGTATATTCACGAATCGAACTATCGGTCGGACAACGGAAGCACCGTTTGCGATCCGCAGCTTTTATGCTGCGGTCGTGGACGGTGCTTTTTGCGTTGCCGGCGGAGAGGAGGCTGCCGATTATGCTTCAGTTAACCATTGCCGCACGGGAGACGGATTACATCCGAAGGGTAGCCGACTATATGCGCGAGTCGCCATATGGCAGGGATTGGCGTATGACGGGGATCTCGTCTGCCGCTGCGCTCAAGCAATATCTGATTGGCGGACACCCGGTCGACATGCTGCTCATCCAGCCTTGGCTTCTGCAAGAAGCGGATAGCCATGGAACAGGCATTCCGAAGGCGCTGCTCGTCAGGCGGCCTGGCGAGGCGCAGGGTTTGGCGAATGCGGAGGGGCTGATGGAAGTGCTGCAGTATCAGTCGTTGCCCCGCTTGTTCCGGCAATTGAGCGAAGTACGAGGCGGATGGGGCGGCTCGATCATGCGTCTTGGCAGAGGACAATCGAATCGTACCGCGATTATAGGCGTCTATTCGGCCTCGGGCGGGATCGGGGTGACGGCGACCGTGGCGGTCATGCCGGAAGCCGAGGAGATCGATATCGAGATCCGTCCCGAAGACATTCGCATCGACACGATGCGTGCCTCGGGCGCCGGCGGCCAGCACGTCAACACGACCGATTCGGCGGTGCGCATCACGCACAACCCGACCGGCATCGTCGTGGCCTGCCAGCAGGAGCGCTCGCAGCACAAGAACCGGGCCACCGCCTGGAACATGCTGCGCGCCCGCCTCTACGAGGCCGAGCTGAAGAAGCGGGAGGAAAAGGCCAACGCTGAGGCGGCCTCGAAGACGGAGATCGGCTGGGGCCACCAGATCCGCTCCTACGTGCTCCAGCCGTATCAGCTCGTGAAGGACCTGCGCACAGGCACGCAATCGACTGACCCGGACGAGGTGCTCGACGGCGACCTCGACCCGTTCATGGAAGCCTCGCTGGCGCAGCGCGTCTACGGCGGCAGCGAAGAGGTCGCGGATATCGACTGAGGTCGCTCGGTCGTCCCGGTC
>JAEZCJ010000059.1 GCA_023433615.1 Bacillota bacterium
TAGACCTAGAATAAAAAGTGGACACCTCGTTAAGAGAATTCGATAATGAATCCATTAGGAGGTGTTCACATGGGTGAACAACGGCAACGGTACAACGAAGAATTTAAGAAGCAAGCGGTAAAGCTACTCCAAGAACAGACGAAGTCGGTGGAGGAGATCGCTCTGGAATTGGACATTCCAGCGAAGACGCTGCACTCCTGGAAAGCAAAATATCGGGAGTTCAAAAACGAGCCAATCGTTAACAATGAACGGCTACGCGAGCTCGAGCAGTTGTTGAAAGAGAAGGATCGCGAAATTCAAGAAAGAGATCGCAAGATCGCCGATGTCGAAGAGGAACTTGCGATTGTAAAAAAGGCAGTGCACATCTTCAGCAAACCAAAGAAGTAAGGTTTCAATTCATTGAAGATCATCGCTCCGAGTTCAATGTGGAGAAGATGTGCGAAGTAATGAACGTTTCTCGGAGCGGTTTTTACAAATGGAAAAACGCAGGTCCAAGTAAACGAGAACTCCGCAAGCGTGAACTGATGGAGCGAATAACCTTTCACTTCAACGATTCTGAGCAACGTTACGGAGCTCCCAAGATCACCTTCCTGTTAGGTAAGGAAGGCTCTGATGTGACTGAGCGAACCGTTGGCTTGTATATGAATGAACTTGGCCTTCGTGCTTGTGTTTCTCGTACCTTCAAAGTTCAAACCACCGACTCCAACCATGACTCGCCGATTGCTCCAAACATTCTCAATCAACAATTTGATACACCAGAACCGAATAAAGTCTGGGTTGCCGACATTACCTACATCCCGTGCAAGGAGGGGCGATTGTATCTCGCTAGTATTCTCGACCTTTGTACACGTGAGATCGTAGGTTGGCGACTT
This sequence comes from Bacillota bacterium, assembly GCA_023433615.1. GTDB lineage: Bacteria > Bacillota > Bacilli > Paenibacillales > Paenibacillaceae > Paenibacillus_I. The sequence continues at coordinate 873 of JAEZCJ010000059.1, forward strand.
AGGGATCGTATGACGACTGATCTAGTCCTCGGTGCCTTGCAAGATGCCTATGAAGCCAAGAAGCCCAAGAGGGGCCTGCTGCACCATTCCGATCGCGGCAGCCAGTATGCCTCGTCAGAATACAGCGAGCAACTAGAGCTATACAAAATGGTTCCCAGCATGAGTCGGAAAGGCAACTGCTACGACAATGCTTGTATAGAGTCGTTTCACAGTATCCTTAAAAAGGAACTCATTTACCGCAAACGGTTCAGGACAAAGCAGCAGGCGCATGAGGAGATTTACAGATACATTGAATTTTTCTACAACCGCAAGCGGATCCACGGCTCACTTGGATACCTAACGCCGGCCCGGTTCGCTACGAAGTTTGATAAGAGAAAAACGGCATAAGTGGTGTCCACTTTCTTGACAGAGGTCCAGATATGCATCTATTTTCTCCGGCAGGAGGCGTAGTTGAAAAATTAATGGTACGAATTGACGTTATTGGGATGCGTGGCGAAGCGGCAGGAGGTACGGAAGGTGTCGGATATTCACATCTGAAGATAAATCGAACACCATCGCCATCCATACCTTCGGACAGGCCTCGCCGAGATGAAGAAATCGAACACCATTTCGCGAATGCAAGCGGTTACAATTCAATCGCGATCCCTTCATACTGGGAGTGCAACGACAGATGAAGAGGGGAGCAGTCGACAATGCATAAGAAAAGAAACGTTCTATTCGGGGTGTTGGCTTGGGTGCTGGTGCTCGCGCTCGCGGCTTGCAGCGGAGGCAGCGGGGGGAGCAGCAATACCGGCAGCGATAGCGGCAAGAACGATTCGGGGGCGAAGCCGGCGAAGCAAGTGACGCTGGAATATTGGCATACGTACAGCGATGCCGAGGAGAAGGTGCTGGTCGAGCGGATCAAGCCGGCCTTCGAGGATGCCTATCCGAACATCACGCTTAATCTGACGCGGATGCCGTACGAAGGATTGAAGCAGCAGGTGATCGCGGGCGTGGCAGGCGATGCGGCGCCGGACCTGATGCGCATGGACATTATCTGGGTGCCGGAGTTCGCGGCCCAAGGTGCGCTGGCGAAAGTTAGCGCATTCCCGGGCTTCGATGAGCTGCAGGCCACTTTATTCGAAGGACCGTTAGCGACGAACTATTATGAGGGCGGCTACTACGGCGTGCCGGTCAACACGAATACGAAAGTCGCGATCTACAACACGGCAGCGCTGGCTGAGGCCGGCTTGTCTGGACCGCCGAAGACGCTGGACGAATTGGCCGCGGCCGCCGAGACGCTGAAGGGCAAGGGCAAGTACGGGATCGGGATATCCGGCATTAACGGCTGGGGGATGCTGCCGTGGTTCTGGAGCTTGGGCGGAGAGCTGACGAGCGCGGATTACACGACGGTAGACGGTTACTTGAACAGCGATGCCAGCGTGAAGGCGCTTGAGACGATCATCGATTGGAACAACAAGGGGCTCGTCCTGCCGGCTATGCTCGGCGGCGAGCCGGGTACATGGGACGGCGTCAAGAGCGGCGACTATCTCATGATCGACGACGGTCCGTGGTTCTATAGCATTCTGAATGCCGAAGCGGAGACGAGCGGCTTCGATCCGATGAAGGACACGGTACGCGCCCTTCTGCCATCCGGCGACGGCGGCAGCCGTTCGGTCATCGGCGGCGAGGATCTGGTCATCTTCCAGAATTCCAAGCATCCGGACGAGGCATGGACGTTCGCGAGGTGGATGCTGAGCGAAGAGCCGCAGAAGATGATGGCGGAGCTCGGCCTCATCCCGACGAACAAGGCCGCAGCGGAAGCGATGAAAACGATGGACATTCCGTTCATCGGAGAATACGTCGAGCAGTTGGAAACGGCGCTGCCCCGCACGCCGATCCCGCAATGGGGCGAGCTGGAGGGCATCTTCAATCTCGCGCTCGAGAAGGCGATTCGCGGCGAGATGAAGCCGAAGGAAGCGCTGGACGATGCCGTGAAGCAGATCGAGGCCGTGCTCAAGTAAGGACGTCGGAAGGCAGAGGCTGTTCTCGCCGGGCGACAAGCCTGATGGCGGGGGCAGCTCTCTGCCGCTTCCGGATTCGAGAGGAGGCAGTCTACCGTGAACAAGAGCAAGCTGCGAATCGGACTTCGGCAATGGATCGCTGTGCTGCCTTATGTGGCACTCGGCATTCTGGGGACGGCGGTCTTCGTCATCTACCCGATGATCAAGAACATGATGGTCAGCTTCCAGGAGTACAGCATCATGCCGAACGCGAACAACGCATGGGTAGGCTTCGACAATTATGCCAAAGTATTCGATGACCCGAACGGACGGTTCTTCATTGCGCTCAAAAATACGTTCCTGAACGTTGCGGCTACCGTGCCGGTCAACTGGTTCCTCGCCATTCTGTTCGCCGTGCTGATCAATGCCAGATTCGTGCGTTACAAGATCGCGTTCCGGACGGTCTATTACTTGCCGATCGTCACGTCCTGGATCATTATCGCGCTCTTGTTCCGCTATCTGTTCGCCGACGGGGACGGCGGATTCGTCAACTATATCCTGCATAAGCAGCTCGGCATCCTGCCGGAAGCGATATCCTGGCGCAGCCATTATTGGTCGGCCATGGTGATGATCTGGCTGTTCCACATCTGGAAGACGGTCGGCTGGGGTGTCGTGATCTACTTAGCCGCGCTGCAAGGCGTGCCGAGAGATCTCTACGAGGCTGCCGATATCGACGGAGCAGGCTTCGCGCAGAAGTTCTGGCGAATCACGATCCCGGTGCTCAGGCCGATTACGGTATTCGTGCTGATCAATCTGGTCAACGGCGCGTTCGGCTTCTTCCCGCAGGTATACTTCATTACGCAGGGCGGGCCGATGAATCAGACGCATGTCATTCCGAGCTTAATCTTCATCGAGGCATTCCAGAATCTCAAGTTCGGTCCGGCAGCGGCGATGGGCGTCATGATGGGCTTGCTGGTCTTCCTGCTCACGTACACCCAGATGACCAGGATCGGCAGACAACGCATGTTCTAAGGAGGGGCGCATATGTCAACACCGCTATCCGGCAGAGTGATCGTGTACACGTTGATCGTAACGGGCGCTCTTCTGTTCGTCTTTCCGTTCATCTATATGATTCTGACTACGTTCTTCCTCGGTACGAATACGCTGCCGAAGCCGGATGAAGTGTTCGCCGTCACGCCGACCTTGAAGAACTACGTTACGGTGTGGAACAAGAATCACTTTGTCAATTACTTCATGAACAGCGTCATCGTAACGGCCGTCGCGATGGCGGGCTCGCTGCTCCTGGGCGCGATGACCGCTTATGGCTTCGCGCGGTTCGATTTTCCGGGCAAAGAGCTGATCTTCCGGCTGTTCCTGCTCTCGCTGTTCATCCCGGGGGTCATCAACATTATCCCGATCTTCATTATCGTGAAGGATCTGGGGCTCGTGAACACGTACAGCGGCCTCTGGCTGGTCTACATCGCCGGCGGGGTAGTAGGCAACGTCTTCTTCCTGCGGGGCTTCTTCGAGAGCATCCCCAAGGAGTTGGAGGAATCCGTCTTAATCGACGGCGGCGGCAGCTGGCGCATCTTCTGGAACATTTATCTGCCGCAGTCGCTGCCGGCAATGGGCACGCTTGCGATTTTTATTTTCCAAGGGACATGGGAGGAATATTTCCTCGCGCTGACCTTGATCAAGAGCGAAGCGCTCCGTACGCTGCCGATTGCCATCCTGATGTTCAACGACAAATACGCGACGAATTACGGGCAGATTTTCGCCGCATCCATCATCGCGCTTCTCCCCGTCATCCTGCTCTACATGACCTTCCAGAAGAAGTTCGTCCAGTCCGGCTTCAACGAGGGCGGCGTCAAGGGCTGACGCGCAAGCGAATAGGGAATGCATAGACGCCGCTTGTCGGCGTCTTGTATGTCGTTATCGCCTCTTGCGGCATGGCGGCGATTCGATAGAATAGACATCAAGAGGAGGGATGCAGCCGTGAGCAGGATATGGGATCGTCTTCGCCGCTTGTCGTTCGCGACAAGAATGGTTATCGCATTCGTCTTCGTCATTCTCGTACCGACCCTGTTCACGAGCTTCTCCTTCTACATCGTGTCAGGCGGCATCGTGAAGCAGAGCGTTCGCGACGCGTCGATACAGATCGCGAAGCAGGGAGCGGATTCGCTGTCCTTCATGCTCAACGCGGGCAGCGATACGTCGGACCTCATCTATAGCGACAGGCGCATCCAGAACGTCGTGTCCGCCGAACCGGTCAGCACGACCGACCTTGCCGAATGGCAGGATGACGAGGACTATATGAAGGGTTATTTGAACAACATCGTCTACTCGAGCTCGTTCGTCAACATCGCGTACGTGCTGAAGGACCGGCATACCGGATGGGGGAGCGGCTCTTTCTCGAAAATCAAGCTGGCCCGCTACGATCTCGAAGCGCAGCCTTGGGCGGCGGAGGCTCGCGCGAAGGAATACGGGCTCGTATGGGGCGGCATTCAAGCGGATCAACTGAGCAGCGGCGGCGACAATACGGAGATGGTACTGCCCGTAGGCCGCGCAATGATCGATTATCGCACGATGAAGCCGATCGGTTACGTCCTCGTGAACTTGAACGGGCGCAAGGTGATCGACAAGATCAAAGAGATGAAGCTCGGAGAGACGGGAAGGTTCTTCGTCGTGAACGAGGAAGGCCGAATGATGGTCGACGCGGACCCGGAGCGGGTCGGCAGCCTCCTGTCGAACCGGGATCTGCTCGCGCATATCGTCGGCGACGACCGGGTCGAATTCGAGTTCGACAGCGGAGGCGTGCCCTACTACGGCGTCAAGCAGCTGCTCAGCAACGGGTGGCTGCTCGTCGGAACGGTCCCCGTGGGCGAGATCACAGACAGGCTAAGCGATCTGCAGCGCTATATTCTGCTCTCGTTCGGCATGTTCACGCTGCTGGGCATGCTAATCGGGCTCGTCATCGCGAATCGGGTCACGAAACCGATCAAACATTTGACGCGCCAGATGAAGCTGGTCCAGAAGGGCGATCTGACCGTGCGGACGACCGTCAACTCCAGCGATGAATTCGGGCTGATGAGCCATCAGTTCAATCGCATGATCACGGACATCAACGGACTGATGGAACAAGTGGCGCTCGAGCAGCAGCAGAAGCAGGATGCGGAGCTGCGTGCCGTCATGCATCGCATCAATCCCCACTTCCTCTTCAATACGCTCGGCACGATCCGCTGGCTGATCAAGTACGATCAATCCGATAAAGCCTATGAGGGCATAACGGCGCTCACCCGGCTATTGGAGGCGAACATGGGCCGCAAGGGCAACATGGTGACCTTGGCGGAGGAGATGGATATCATCGAGAAATATCTCGTCATCCTGGAAATGCGCTACAGCAGGCACTTCGAGCTGACGGTCAGCTTGGACAACGATACGGCGGCATTCGTCATCCCGCGCATGCTCATTCAACCGCTGGTCGAGAACGCGATCTTCCACGGCATCGTGCCGAAGGGAACGGACGGGCGCATTCGGGTGAACGCGAGGCGGATGGAAGAAGACGTCATCATTACGGTCGAAGACGACGGCCAGGGCATGCAGCCCGACCATGCGTTGTACGGGGCATCGCTCGGGACGGCGGTCGACAACGGACAGACAGGCATCGGGCTGCGCCACGTGCATGAGAGCATTGCGCTGCATTACGGCGGAGGCTCGAACGTATCGCTCATGCGCGGCGAATCAGGCGGAACCGTAGCGCGAATCGTTCTGAGGACGAAGATTCTGCAGCAGGGGAGATGAGTACGCGATGTGGCGAGCGGTTATCGTAGACGACGAGCCGGTTATACGGATGGGGATCAAGGCTTCGCTGGATTGGGCCGGCGAAGGCATCGAGATTGCCGGGGAATACGCGAACGGCGCCGAAGCGCTGGAGCAGCTGCACCGGAGCGCGGTCGATATTCTCATTACCGACATCAAGATGCCGATCATGGACGGCCTCGAGCTCACGCGCAAGGCGCTTGAGGCAAGCCCGCTTTTGAAGGTCGTGCTGATCAGCAGCCACAGCGACTTCGAATACGTCAGGGAAGGGTTGAAGCTCGGCGTAGTCGACTATGTGCTTAAGCACACGCTGGAACCGGAAGAGCTGCTGCTCGTCATCCGCAAGTGCAAGGAACTGCTGCAAGAGGACCGAACGGAGCAGCATCGCAGACGAGGACTTTCGCCAGATGCGCGCGAGCATGAGCGCAAGCGCTATGAGCAAGAGCTGAAACGTCATCTCGTGCAGCAGACGGAACGCATGGCTCCCGGCGATTATCCCGATTGGCTGGGCGATGGCTATATCGCCGCCAGCATGAGGCTGAATGGCGTTCGCGCCATGGAAGAGCAGCAGGGCTATCTCTACAAGGCCGTGCTGCTCGACCAGCTTGTCGGCAGTCTGTATCAGCATTGGCCGCAAGCGATCGCGGCGCAGACGGGCGAGCATGAGCTGTTCTTCCTGCTGCCGTCGGACACGCCGAACCCATCCGACCGGGAGACGGATACCCTGTTGTATCGTCTACGGGAGTCGCTGGAGCAGCATTACGGCGTCAGCGTGACGATCGGCTGCGCGCGCGGCGCCGGCATCGACGCGATCCGCGAGCACCATAGGCGGAGCCGGGCCGCGCTGGAGCGCGGATTCTTCGAGGGCGCCGGCATCTACGCCGACGCGGGACAGCCGGCGTCCGATGGGGCCGGGCGCGATTCGGTCCGCGTGCCGGCAATCGAGCCCGGCATGGGAGCGGACCGGCTGCATGAACTGACAGCAGCCTGGCAAGCGCGCTACGAGGCAGGCGGCATTGCGCCCCAAGCGCTGAAGGAAGAGGCGAGCCGCGTGCTGTCGGTGCTGTTCAAGCACGAGGTTGATCCCGTCGTGCTGGTGGAGTCGTTCGACCGTCTGTTCAAGTCCGAATCGTTGGCCGAGTTATGCGGCATGCTGACCGAGCAGTTCTCGGAGCTGCGTAAAGCTCGGCTGGCAGCCTCCGACGCGCCTATTTCCCCTAATCCGATTGCTCAGGCCGTCGACTACATTCACGCGCACTATCTGGATACGCTGACGCTGCAGCAGGTTGCGGACCGGGTGCACGTCAGCAAGAACTATCTATCCATCCTGTTCAAGAAGTCGACCGGTCATAACTTCATCGATTACGTCATTACGCTGCGCGTGCAGAAGGCTAGGGAGCTGCTATCCTTGACGGATCTGAAGGTCTACGAGGTAGCGGAGCGGTCCGGCTTCCACGACGTGAAGTACTTCGGCAAGCTGTTCAAGAAGATGACCGGCTATTCGCCGCTCGAGTATCGCGATCAACGGCGCGACCTGAACAAGGACGGAACCGACAAGAGAGGGTGACGCATGTGAGACGAATCGCCGGCATCATGGCCGGATTGCTGCTGGCGCTTCTGGCGACAGGCTGCATGTCCGGCTCCTTCATCGAGAACGAGGATCAGGTGGCGCGGCTCGGGGACGAAGCCCGCAAGAAGGTCGTGATCTGGCATACGTACAGCGACGAGGAGACCAATGTGTTCGAGAACGAGGTCATTCCCCGCTTCGAAGCCGAATACCCCGATATCCAGATCGAGTCGATTCGGCAGACGCTTAACCAGGAATTCTTGTCCGCGCTGACGGCACGCGCTGCCGCGGGCAAGACGCCGGACGTCATTCGGATGGAATACTTCTGGGTGCCGCTGTTCGCGCAGCGGAATCTGCTGCAGCCGTTGGACGGGATGCAGGATTTTGCGCATATTTCGTCGCAGCTGCGCGGTCCGATGCTGGAATCGAACCGGTACGACGAGCATGTGTACGGGCTTCCGCTGAACATCACGACCAAGGCTGCGATCTACAATCGAGCCCTGCTCGACGAGGCGGGCGTGACCGCGCCGCCGTCATCGATCGGCGAAGTCATCGCGCTGGCGCAGCAGGGCGGCTATGTCATCGGCATGTCCGGCATTGAATTCTGGAACAGCTTCCCCTACTTCGTCGGGCTAGGCGGCCAATTGACGGACGAGAGCTTCACGCGGACGGACGGTTATCTGAACGGCGATGCGAGCGTCGCGGCCGTGACCGCGCTCCTGAACCTGTACCGGGAAGGAATCATCAATCCGGAGATGATCAGCAAGAATGCGGATATGTGGACCGACATCTATTCCTCGCGCGAGCTGCTCATGATCGATGAGGGACCGTGGTATTACAGCATCCTCATGAACACGGACGAAGTCGACGTCGATCTGCTGGAGGCGACATGGCCGGCGCCGTTCCCGTCCGACGGCGGCTACGGCTCGATCATCGGCGGCGAGAGTCTCGTGATGACGAAGGGCGCGAGACATAAGCCGGAGGCGTGGACGTTCATGAGCTGGCTGACGCGCAAGGATGTGCAGCTCACGCTGTCCACGGCGGGGCTGATCCCGGTCAATATGGAGGCTGCCCGCGCGGAAGAACTGACGGATAATCCGGCCAAGCGTTACCTGGAGCCGTATATGGCGGGCATGCAGCAGGCGTTCTACCGGCCGGCCATCCCGCAGTGGAATGAAGTAGAGGTCATCTACAATGAGGCGATGGAGAATATTTTCATCCGCGGGATGGACGTGGCAACGGCGTTGAATGAAGCTTCGGCCGCGATCGATGAGCTGATTCGGGACTGATCAGCTTCAGGCACTAGGCTAACCGCATGCCCCGGCGATCCAGCTTCAGCCTCAGCCACTCTTCCCAGTCGGCGCGTTCACCCAGGCAGACATAGGGCGACAGCGGTCCGGTGTAGCCGCTGAATCCTTGTCCGCCCATTACTGGCGTAAGGGCCGGGAATTGACGCAGCATCTGCTCGATCCAACGCTCAAGCGCCGGAATGCGCGACGCATCGTTAACGGATACCGCGACTGCGTGTATATGGCTCTCGGCAATCAGGTCTGCTATGCCTTCATATGGCGTATTCGGCCCCAAGTACACGATATCGATCCCGCGCTTGCGCAGGAACAACCCGAACAGCATGAGCCCGAGTTGGTGAAGCTCGCCCTCGGGGCAGAAGCAGAGCACCTTCGGGAGCGATTCCCTGACAGGCAGAATCCGCAGGAAAGCGTGGAAGCGGAGCAGCATGAACTCCGATGCGTAATGCTCCTGCGCGACCGTTATGCGGCCGGCTTCCCATTCGCCGCCGACGTGGATCATGACAGGTGACAGCACGCGATGGAACGCTTCCTCGAACTCGAAGAGCGCGAAGATCATATCGACGGTTTCATGCGCTTCGGCCGTCTGGAATCGAATCAATCGATTGTACAGCATATCGATCCATTCCCCGTATTGCTCGCCCCCCGGCTCCTGATGTCCCGCTCGTTGCTGTGCGGCGCCAGCCGTGAGGTCTTGACGTTGGAGAAGCCGTACGGCTTCGCTAATCTTCATGTTATGGTTCTGCGTCTGTTCCTTAAGCCATTGAAGCGTTCGTATATCCTCTTCGCTGTATAAACGGTGTCCGCCTATGCTCCGGTCCGGCGCAATGATTCGATAGCGTGTTTCCCAGGCCCGGATCGTGACGGCCGGAATTCCGAGCAGCTCGGATACCTTCTTCATGCTATACATGTCGTTGTTGTCGCCCCCTTGTACTCATTATACAGAGTCTATACAGCGATAGGGAATATACGAAATTGTAAATGTTTCCGATTCACATTGTATAGCTAATATATAGTATTATCGCATCAATATATAGTCGCTATACCTATCAAGTCAAGTGTTCCGGTTTCATTGCTAGATTCTCCAGTTCCAGCAGACTTGCCTTCATCGCCAACCCGCCCCGATAGCCGGTAAGCATTCCGTTCTTGCCGACGACGCGGTGGCAGGGAATCGCGATCAGCACGGGATTCGCGCCGATCGCTGCGCCTACGGCCCGGACGGCAGTCGGCATGCCTAGCGAGCTCGCAATATCCGAGTAGGAAGCCGTAGCGCCGTAAGGGATTGCAGATAGCGCTTGCCAGACAGCCAGTTGGAACGGCGTGCCGCGCAGATCGAGCGCGGCGGCAGACGTATCGCGTCGTCTGCCCGCTAAGTATGCGGTAAGTTCCTTCACATAGCGAGCCATCCCGCGGTCATCGCGGACAAGCTCGTATCCCGGCATCCGGCGCGCTGCCCAAGCGGCGACATCCTCCATCGGCCGATTCGGAGAGCCTACGTAGCACAGCCCCTTGTCCGTAGCGGCGGCGATGAGCCGCCAATCTTCGTGATGGACGAGCGTCCAATACAATTGATCTTGCGATTGCGAACTGCGATTCATGTGTCCAGCACCTCCATGCCGTCATTATAACCTCGTCCCGAGGCTGTTGTACCCTTATTCAAATAGATGAGCAAGATAACGAAATTCGTTGCCGGGGCCGGATATGGTACAACTAGAATGATGAAATTACGGGATGGATCGAGGAGGAGAGACGGGATGGCTCATGGACAAGTTCAGGTAGCTGCAGATGATGGGACAGTCATGAAGCTGCCGGCGCCGAGCGGATTCCGCTTCGAGGTGAATGCGGCCATGCTGGCGAGCGCGGATAAAGACTGTATGTACCGGGTTCAGGACGGCATGCTCTATAAGGCGATCCCGGTGGGGCCGGACGCCTATGCGGTCGAGATCAGCCCGGACAAGGACGGACGACATGTCTGCATTCGTTCCTTAGGTGGCGCTGCGATAGTAGAAGCCGGCGCTCGTGCAGAGATCGCGCAATATGTCTGGGAATGGCTCGATCTGGATACGGACCTGGAGCCGTTCTATGCCATTGCGAGCGCCGACCCGCTGCTGCGGGAACCGGCCGAGCGATTCTACGGCTTGCGCAACATCGGCATTCCCGATCTGTTCGAGGCGATCAGTTGGGGCATTCTCGGCCAGCAGATCAATCTGACCTACGCCTATACGCTGAAGCGGCGTCTCGTCGAGCTGTTCGGCGGCAGCATCGCATGCGAGGGAGAGACCTACTACACGTACCCGACGGCTCGGACGATCGCGGGACTGACGCCCGACGGTCTGGGCATGCTGCGGATGTCCGTCAAGAAATGCGAGTATCTGGTCGGCGCGGCAGCGTTGATCGCCGAAGGCAGGCTGACCAAGGAGCTGCTGCAGGAGGCTGGCGGACTTAAGGAAGCGGAACGGATGCTTACGGCGATCCGGGGCATCGGTCCATGGACGGCCAACTACGTGCTGATGCGCTGTCTCAGGATGCCGTCGGCTTTTCCGATCGATGACGTAGGGCTGCATAACGCGATTCGTTTCGCGACCGGCTCGGCTCAGAAGCCCGCGAAGGCGGATATTCTGAAGCTGTCGGCCGGCTGGAAGGGCTGGGAGTCCTACGCCACGATCTACTTGTGGAGACTGCTGTACTAAGTTTCGCCGACGATGCCCACAATAATTCGAGTAGAGCCGGCTGCAACTGCAGTCGGCTGCTGTCGATTGGCTATATTACCATAACTGATAGGTCTTATAAGAACCTATTCGTTGACCCCTGCGGCAGGCTGTGATAGCTTGAGGAGAGATGAATTTCGTGTCCTTAAAGGATGTTCAAAAAGCCCGCTTGTGATCACGAGGTATGACGAGGAAGCTTATTCGACATCGAATCTTGAACGCTAGCGAAATTATAGCGTATGCTTCCTGCGTTTCCTACGGAAACGCTTAGAGCAATTTCTACTATCGTCCAACATTCTTGGTGCTAACAACCGGTCTTTTTGAACTTGATCTTTACTTAGACAGGAAATGACTATATTTGCATAATACGCGAGGTGGATATTGTTGGAACTCCAAGTAACGAACAGTCCGTTTAACCAGGAGCAGGTCGAGCTGCTGAATCGTCTCCTGCCATCCCTGACGGATGCGCAGCGGATCTGGTTGAGCGGGTATATCTCGGCTCTGCAAGGAGCCGGAGCAGCTGTCGGTGCAGCGGTGCCTGCAGTTGTCGCAGCTGCGGCGCCTGCCGCACCGGTCTCCAAGGACGTAACCGTGCTCTTCGGTTCGCAGACGGGCAACAGTCACAACTTAGCCAAGAAGATGACGAAGAAGCTTGAGGAGCAAGGCTTCCAAGTGACGCTGTCCTCGATGGGCGACTTCAAGCCGACGGCGCTGAAGAAGATCCAGAACCTGCTCATCGTCGTCAGTACGCATGGCGAAGGCGAGCCGCCGGACAACGCGATTCCGTTCTATGAATTCATCTACAGCAAGCGCGCGCCGCAGCTGGAGGACCTGAAGTACTCCGTGCTGGCGCTCGGCGATACTTCCTACGAATTCTTCTGCCAGACGGGCAAGGATTTCGACAAGCGCTTCGAAGAGCTGGGCGGCGTAAGGCTGACGCAGCGCGTCGATTGCGACGTGGACTTCGACGAGCCTGCGTCGGAATGGATGAACAGCGTGCTGGGCGCGCTCAGCGCAGCATCGGCGCTGCCTGCCGCAAGCGGCGGTGCCGCAGCGGCGCCGGCAAGCCTGGCCGAGTCGGAATACTCGCGTTCTAACCCGTTCCATGCCGAGGTGCTCGAGAACCTGAACCTCAACGGCCGCGGATCGGACCGCGAGACGCGCCATCTCGAGATTTCCCTCGAGGGTTCGAACCTGCAGTACGAACCGGGCGACGCGCTCGGCATCTACCCGGAGAACCACCCGCAGTTGGTCGAGGATCTGATCCAAGCGATGGGCTGGAACGGCGATGAGCCGGTCGAGGTCGGCAAGAACGGCGAACAGAAGTCGGTTCGCGAAGCGCTGCGTTACCACTTCGAGATCACGGTGCTCACGAAGCCGCTCTTGGAGCGTTTCGCAGAGTTGACGTCCAAGGACCTGCTCGGACTCGTGTCGCCTGGCCGCGAGCAAGAGCTCAAGGCATACATGAGCGAGCGCGACCTGCTCGACCTCGTGCAGGACTATAAATTGAAGGGAATCCCTGCAGCGGCGTTCACTGCCAACTTGCGGAAAATCCCGGCTCGTCTCTATTCGATCGCGAGCAGCTCCAAGGCTTACCCGGACGAAGTGCATGTCACGGTTCGTGCGGTACGCTATGAGGCGCAAGGCCGCAGTCGCTACGGCGTATGCTCGGTCCAACTCGCGGAGCGCGTGCAGGCGGGCGACAAGCTGCCGGTCTACATTCAGCATAACTCGAACTTCAAGCTGCCGGAGAGCCCGGACACGCCGATCATCATGATCGGACCAGGCACAGGCGTCGCGCCGTTCCGCGCTTTCCTCGGCGAGCGGCAGGAGGCGGGAGCCGAAGGCAAGTCGTGGCTGTTCTACGGCGACCAGCACTTCACGACCGACTTCCTCTATCAAACCGATTGGCAGCAGTGGCTGAAGGAAGGCGTTCTGACACGGATGGACGTCGCCTTCTCCCGCGATACCGATAAGAAAGTCTACGTGCAGCACCGGATGCTGGAGAAGAGCAAGGAGCTCTACCAGTGGCTGCAGGACGGCGCCGCGGTCTATGTGTGCGGCGACGAGAAGAAGATGGCGCATGACGTCCATGCGGCGCTGATCGCGATTCTCGAACAAGAGGGCGGCCTCAGCACGGAAGAAGCAGCGGAATATCTGCTTCGCATGCAGCAGAACAAACGTTATCAGCGGGACGTTTATTAATAGCTTTATAACCCGATTGTCGCTATCCACGAAGGTTGGACAATGGTAGAAATTGAGGAGCTCCAGCGTTTCTGTAGGAAACGCAGCATCAATTTCGCCAGCGTTCAAGATTCGAAGTCGAATTAGCTGCTCGAGATACTTCGTGGTCACAATCGGGTACCGAAGGGAGAGAACGAACGCATATGTCAGACAATAACCTGATGTCGCCCAACAGTGCGCCGCACAGCGACGTAGAGGAAATTAAACGCCGTACCAATTACCTGCGGGGAACGCTGGTCGAATCGCTGCAAAATCCGATCACGGCTTCCATCCCCGAGGATGACAACCGGCTAATGAAGTTTCACGGCAGCTACATGCAGGATGACCGGGATCTGCGCAACGAGCGGAAGAAGCAGAAGCTCGAGCCTGCTTACCAATTCATGCTTCGCGTGCGCGCGGCCGGCGGCGTCGTGACGCCCGAGCAATGGCTGATGATGGACAGCGTCGCGCAGAAGTACGCGAACGGCACGATTCGTCTGACGACGAGACAGTCGTTCCAACTGCATGGCGTCCTGAAGTGGAACATGAAGAAGACGATTCAAGAGGTTAACGCATCGCTGCTCAGCACGCTTGCTGCCTGCGGCGACGTGAACCGGAACGTTATGTGCGGCCCGAACCCGGACCTGTCCGAGGTTCACGCGCAAGTGTACGAATGGGCTACCAAGCTGAGCAACCACCTCGATCCGAGAACGAGAGCGTATCACGAGATCTGGCTCGACGGCGAGAAGGTGCTGGACAGCCGGGACAATGAGGAGCAGGAGCCGATCTACGGCCTGGTCTACCTGCCGCGGAAGTTCAAGATCGGCATCGCGGTACCGCCGTCCAACGACGTCGACGTGTTCTCCCAGGACTTGGGCTTGATCGCGGTCGTGGAGGACGGCAAGCTGAAAGGCTTCAACGTCGCGGTAGGCGGCGGCATGGGCATGTCGCACGGCGATCCGAAGACGTACCCGCAGGTCGGGCAGGTCATCGGCTTCTGCACGCCGGAGCAGGTCATCGACGTTGCGGAGAAGACGGTCACGATCCAGCGCGACTATGGCGATCGTTCGGTGCGCAAGCACGCACGCTTCAAGTACACGATCGACGACCGCGGCATCGATTGGTTCATCGGCGAGTTGACGGCACGTCTGGGCTGGTCGCTGGACGCAGTGCGCCCGTACCATTTTGACCATAACGGCGATCGTTACGGCTGGGTGAAGGGCACGAGCGGCAAGTGGCACTACAACCTGTTCATTCAGAACGGGCGTGTCAAGGACGAGGACGGCTACCTGCTGATGACGGGACTGCGCGAGATCGCGAAAGTGCATACCGGCGACTTCCGGCTGACGCCGAACCAGAACCTGATCATCGGCAACGTGTCAAGCCAGAAGAAGAAGAAAATCGAGGAGCTTATCGCTTCTTACGGACTCTCGGACGGCCTGCGCGATTCCGCGCTGCGCCGCAATTCGATGGCATGCGTCGCGCTGCCGACTTGCGGTCTGGCAATGGCGGAATCCGAGCGCTATATGCCGAGTCTGCTGGACAAGATCGATCTGATCTTGGAGGAGAACGGACTGCGGGAGGAAGAGATCGTCATCCGCATGACCGGCTGCCCGAACGGCTGCGCGCGTCCGGCACTGGCTGAATTGTCGTTCATCGGCAAGGCGCCGGGCAAATACAACATGTATCTGGGCGGCGGCTTCGCAGGCCAACGTCTGAACAAGCTGTATAAGGAGAATATCGGCGAAGCGGAGATTCTGGCATCGCTGAAGGAACTGTTCGCAGGGTACGCGAAGGACCGCCAGAAGGGCGAGCATTTCGGCGACTACACGATCCGTGCGGGCTACGTGAAAGAGGTCCGTTCGGGACAGGATTTCCACGCATAAGCAGGTAAGGGAGCGAAGGTCAATCGGCATACGTGCCGGTTGGCCTTCATTGCGTCAAGGGCATGAACATGCTATTGTCGTATGGGAAGAAGCTTAACTATCATAGAGACAAGCAGGTGGCGGCATGATCGAGATCAAGACTTCCAAGCTAAGCGACGGGGAGTTCAATAGAGGGGTATTCGCAACGCAGGACATCGCCAAGGGAGAACTGATTCATGCGGCGCCGGTCATCCCGTATCCGAACGAGCAGCACGTCCATATCGAGAAGACGCTGCTTGCCGATTACATGTTCTCGTACGGCGCGAATCATACGGCACTGCTGCTCGGTTACGGCATGCTGTTCAACCATTCCTACACGCCGAACGCGGATTATGAGCTGGACTTCGACAACCATACGGTAAACTTCTTCGCCTACACGGACATTAAGGCCGGCGAGGAGATTCTCATTAACTATAACGGCGAAGTCGATAACGACGACATCCTCTGGTTCAACGACGACGAGGACAGCGAAGAAGACGCTGATTCGAATGACGGGGACGAGGATGCTGAAACTGACGAAGATGAGGACGAGCAGCGAGGGCAGGAGCAGGGAACGCAGAACGATAAATAGCGGGTGCTCGGAGCATGGTCGCAGATCGGGCGAAGCAAGCAGAACGATCATGGGGGGACGTCCGCGAACGGCCGGACGCAATGCGGCAGGCGGAACGGAAGCGTAGCGCGAGAAGCAGGTAGCTGTCGTGTCGTAAGCGTGCGCGGGACTGCTGTGGAATCAGCGGGACTTGTGCTCGTGACGCGTGCCGTTTCCGAATTCGAGTATAACTCTACCGCTAATTATGGATTGAAAGCTGTACAAATCGAATTCGTGTAGAAAATTACAACTAAATATTAGGATTTGTCCGATTCAGCCAAAATTGTCAGATATAGTGGTAGAAATTGCATCTATTAGGGTCTTGTGGATGATTCCGCATGGTTTAGCGGTAGGATTTCCCGTTAATAGGTTGAGCAGGTTCAAGAACAAAGGCAGCCCCGAAATCGCTCGACCTGCGGGACTGCCTCTTTTAAGTTGTCTTCTCGCGTTCCTGCGAAATGCAAGCTCCAGGTCCCTACAGTGTGTGGAAGAACGAGCCTGCGCACGGCTGCTACACGAAGGGGGAGAATCGAATGGCATTACCGTAGGGATCGCGGTGGTTCCAAGCGCTGTTAGCATTGGGCCATGTGTTCCTGCTGCATGCAGACGTGATCCGTGCAGGCGCAGTCGTCCTGCCAACGCAAGTGCTCGCATGGGTCTTCATCGCGTTCCTGGGCTTGAGCATGCTTGGAAATCTGGCCTCGAAAGAGTCCAGCCGAGAAGCGCGTCTTGACGCCGATATCGGGCATCGCGCTCCTCTGCGGCCTGGTTGTCGTCATCGCCGTGCCGATATGGTAACCATTCTTATACGTCTCTAGCTTCACACCCATACCGATCCTAAGCGGATTGGTGTTTTTTTTGTTGAATTCTACCTATCCGTCGATCTGCCAATTCGATATAATAGATTTCATTATTCCCATATGGAAATAACAGACAAACAGTAATGACAGGGGGACGACCGGCAATGAGCTTAATCCAAGCAAGGGGTCTGCGTAAAGTATTCCGGCAGGCCGACAAGGGTCCGGGTCTTGCCGGAGCGGTCAAGCATCTGTTCGCGCAGCGGTATACGGACAAGCAAGCCGTCGAAGGGATCGATCTTGCGATCGAGGAGGGCGAGACCGTCGCATACGTCGGGCCGAACGGAGCCGGCAAATCGACGACGATCAAGATGCTGTGCGGCGTGCTCGTGCCGACGGCCGGCGAGATTCGCGTGGACGGGCTCGATCCGTACAAGCAGCGCATGGAGAACGCGCAGCGCATCGGCGCCGTGTTCGGCCAGCGCACGCAGCTCTGGTGGGACATCCCGGTCCGCGAGTCGCTTGCGCTGCTGAAGGATATTTACCAAGTGCCGACGGCGGATTTCAACCGCAACCTCGATGCATTCGTCGAACTGCTCGGCATGAACGAGTTCATTCATCTATCCGCGCGCAAGCTGTCGCTCGGCCAGCGCATGCGGGCAGATCTCGCGGCTGCGCTTCTGCATGATCCGAAGATCGTCTATCTCGACGAGCCGACGATCGGCCTCGATATTGCCGTCAAGCAACGGATTCGGACGTTCATCAAGCAGATGAATCGCGACAAGGGGACGACGATCATGCTGACGACGCATGATCTCGGCGACATCGAGGACCTGTGCGATCGGCTCGTCATTATCGACCATGGCCGCATCATCTATGACGGCAAGCTGCAGGCGGTCAAGGATGCTTTTGCGCGGGAGCGCACGATGCATATGCAGCTCGCTTCGCCGCTCCTTCCGGGGGATGCCGCGAGGTTGTTCGATGCTGAGCAGCAGATCCAAGTCGAGACGCCGGATCCGCTCAAGCTGTCCATCCGCTTCGACCGCTTCCGGATCACCGCAAGCGAGATCGTAAAGCGCGTTATCGCCGCCGCGGAGGTCGCCGACTTCCATATCGACGAACCGAGCATCGAGCTGATCATTCGCCGCGTCTACGAGGGCCAACTGGATTCGGCTGCGCTTGCGGCTTCGGCTTCGGCGAAGGAGGGCTGACCGCCATGCAGCAGCTCGCGCATAGATCCGGCTTCAAGAAGTATATAACGCTGGCGGTCTGCTCCATGCAGAATACGCTGTCATACCGGCTGACCTTCATTCTGAATATTGTCTCCAACTTCATTGCGCTGATCGGCATGTACAGCCTGTGGAAGGCCGTCTTCGCGGGGCAGACCGAGGTGTCCGGCTTCACGTGGAGCCAGATGGAAGCTTATCTGATCGTGACGTTCTTCGTGAATTCGATGCTTTCTTACTATTCCGAATCCAGCATTACCGGCAAGGTGCTCGACGGCAGCGTCATGATGGACATGCTGAAGCCGCTCGACTTCCAGAAGGCGAGGCTGGCGGAGACGCTCGGCTCCTGCGTGCTGGAGGGGCTGCTCAGCGCGCTGCTCATCTGCGGATTCGCCGTCGCGACGTTCGGCGTGCCGCTGCCGGATAACGGCTACACGGCGTTCTTGTTCGCCGTAAGCATGATGTCCTCGATCCTCGTTAAGTTCGGCATCGTCTACTGCTCGTCCCTGCTCTGCTTCTGGACGACGAGCGGGCTCGGCATCATCTGGGCGCGCATGGCCGTGACGAACCTGCTGTCCGGCGCGCTCGTGCCGCTCGCATTCTTCCCGGGATGGCTGGAGAAGCTGGCGATGGCGCTGCCGTTCCAGGGCATCGTCAACACGCCGACGATGATCTTCCTGAACAAGGCGGAGCCGCAGGAAGCGCTGCAGCTCATTGCCCTGCAGTGGGGCTGGATTATCGTACTCTGGCTGCTGGGCCGTTGGATGTGGACGTACGCCGTCCGGCAGATCACGATACATGGAGGGTAGGAACCATGCGCATGACAATGAAACCGACAAGAGTCCTGTATCTGTACTGGCGGCTGTTCGGCCAGCAGTTGAAGGCGATTCTCGAATATTCCAAGGATTTCTACGTGATGATCTGCGCGGCCGCGCTGACGCAGTTCGTGGGCTTCGTATTCTTATGGGTCGTATTCTCGCGAATACCGGACATTCAAGGCTGGGGCTTCTGGGAGGTGGCATTCATGTACGCGGCCATCTATTTCTCGGAAGGCGTCGGCTCCTTGTTCTTCGAGGGGACGTGGCGCATGTTGAAGCTCGTTAATACGGGCGAGCTGGACCGTTACCTGGTCCGACCCGTTCCGCTCGCGCTGCAGATCGTGACGACCGGCATCGGCATGAACGGGTTGGGCAACATCGTCATCGGCGGCTGGATCATGGGCATGGCGCTGACTCGCGTGGCGATCGACTGGAGCCTGACGACGATACTCGCCGCGGCCGTGCTCCTCGTCTCCGCCATGACGGTGCGCGTCGCCATCAACTATGCGGCGAACTGCTCGGCGTTCTGGATCAAGAACAGCGGCAACGCGTTCCCGATCATGGTGCACAATATGGGCGAATTCGCGAAGTACCCGATTACGATCTTCTCGCTCGGCGTGCAGCTGTTCATCTCGCTTGCCGTGCCGTTCGCGTTCGTCAGCTTTTTCCCGGCAGCTGTCCTGTTCGGCAAGGAGGAGTGGGTCGTATACGGCTGGATGGGTCCGCTCGTCGCGGCATACACCGTGGGTATGGCGGCCCTCCTATTCCGAATCGGCTTGCGAAGATACGAGAGCACGGGCAACTAAGCGGCTTCGCCGAAAAATTTTTCTCGTTACCATGATAGATTATCGTCCGGACTGGCATCCACAGTATAGCAACAACTGCAAGCAAGGGAGAGGAGCGGGAGGATGCAGCATTCTCCAATCATGCTAGGGCATACGAGCGCTAGGCCGCGAGCCGATGCAAGCGATGCTGCCGCGCGGTCTGCGGACGACGCGCAGCTCGTAGCGGAAGCACGGCAGGGGAATCCGGACGCCTTCGGAGAGCTCGTAAGGCGGAACCGGGCGCGAGCGCTCGGCGTGGCCTATAAGCTGACGCAGGATCACCATCTGGCGGAAGACGTCGTGCAGGAGGCGCTTGTTCGCGCATTCTTAAGGCTCGGCACCCTGGTCGACTCGCGCAGCTTCTCGCCTTGGTTAAGGAGGATCGTTCGGAACGAGGCGTATATGCGGCTTCGGCGAGGCGGGCTATATCGGCTAGAGCGGCCGTTCGCAAGCTGGGAGAGCGGAGTTGCCGGAGAACGGATGGCGACAAGTCCGGACGGTCAGGATCCGACTTCCGGATGGCGGGATATCGACGTCGTGCTCTTCCGGCTCGGGAGTTCGGCGCACCAAGCGATCCAATCGGAGCAGGACCCGTCCGGCGCCGTACTGCGCAAGGAATTGGTCGAAGGCATTCGAAGCCTGCTGCACTGCTTGAGCGCACGCGAAAAAAGGATATTCGAGGCCTACTTCTTCGACCAGCTTCCGCCGCAGGAGATTGCCGCGCTGCTCGATACGTCGGTCGCGAATGTCTACAACAGCATCTCGCGGTCGCGAGGGAAGGTGCAGCAAGCCCGCATCCGCAAACAGATCAGCTTGTATATCGAGCAGCGGGCGAGCCTGAACAAGCCGCGCCGTATTCTGCTCGCTCCTCCTGCGCTGCAAATTATGTGGAAGGAATGAAGGCGATGATCCAATGGACGAGAGACGACTATTCATGGAGCCACAACACGGACACGAGCGCGATTCACAGCATTCTGCAGTACACGGACAAGGCAGGCATGACAATGACGGAGGTCATGGGCTACACGGGGCATGCCTTCCGAATCATCATCGACAAGAACGAGGTCGAGGTCGGCAGTTATTCCTTCTTCGATTGGAAGCTGCGGCATGCGGGGGCGATGGCGAATCTGGGCTTGTCCGTCCGTACGACGGGCCAGCAAACGAACACGCCGCCAACGCCGGAGGAGCTCGAAGAGGGCATTCGCTTCCTTCACGAGACGTTGGATCGCGGTATCCCCGCTCTGGGCTGGGATCTATTCATTCCCGAATGGGGCGTGATCTACGGGTATGACGACGATAAGCGGGTATTCCGCTGCCGCGATGTTCGGATGGACGGCGATCTGCCGTACGAGAAGCTGGGACGAGGCGAAGTCACGGAGCTCTATGTCCTGACCGTGACAGGCTCGCAGCCCGTCGATAAGCTGACGATGCTTCGCGGCGCGCTACGGCTTGCGATCAACCATGCGCATACGCAATACGCCGAGCTGCTCGAAGGCAGCCATCGTAACGGTCTGGCCGCCTACGACGCTTGGATCGAAGCATTCGAGAACCGCACGGCAGATCCGTTCGGCAACAGCGTGAATGTCGGCAAGGTAGCCGATGCCCGCGAGTTCGCGGCGCGTTTCCTATGGGAGTTGTCCGAGAAGGAAGAGGGGCTCGCCTCGACGGACCAGGGTTATGAAGTTACGGCGATTGCGCTGCAAGCCGCCGAGCAATACGGTGCAGTCGCCGAAAGGCTCGCAGAGTTGAGGGGGATGTTCCCGTTCCCGCAGGGCGGCGAACCGCGCGAGGATGCGCAGGCGGAACGCGCGATCCGGCTGCTTCGCGAGGCTAAAGCGGCGGAAGAGCAGGGTGTCGAGCTGCTCGAGCGGATGCTTGAGGCATTGGGCGAATAAGAAGGGATTGCAAGCAGGACAGCCGATGTCGCATTCGGCTGTCCTGTTGGTGTTTATGCTGCTTGATACAGGTTAGATAACGGATAATATCTGATTCTTATGATGCATGTCGTGTTCAATAAACTCGTGGATGATGTAGAGCAAGGAGTAAGGAGTGCCTGTGTGCGGACAATTCGCTGCGCCGTTAGCCGTCACGTGCTTAGAGGCGACATCCGGTTCCGTTAGCATGATCGCGATCAACTGAAGGCGGGTTTGCTTGAATTCTTCGAGCAGCCTATTCTTGGCAATACCGGAACGGGCATAATCATAGGCTTCTCGATTGAACGAATCGAAATCCGGGAAGACCATTCCTTCGCCGTTCTTAATCGAGGGGATAATCGTATGGATGAGGTAATGATCCCAGTTCTTAAGATGCGAAACAATTTCCGCGACCGTCGCTTTTCCTTCAGCGATCGGAGCTAACCAGACAGTATCGTCCATATCGCGCAATGTGTCCGTCCATTCTATAAGTGCTTGATACCGATGAATCGTATCGATGCCTAGATTAATCATATCGGTCCTCCAGGTTGGCAAGATTCGAATAGGAACCTATGTTCCCATAATAGGCTGTTATATCCCGGAAAGCAATAGATGCCGAAACGATAAGGAGGATTTTTAACCATTGAGGTGTAATTCATAATAAGTTCAGTCACGATTATGGAAAGGATGATTGCATTTGGGAGACAACGACGCGCAACAGCCGACGATATTCGTAACAAACCGAATATCCGAGATTTACGTACATGTCGGCAACTATGACGAGGCTGTGAAATGGTACACGGAAGTTCTTGGATTGTCCCTTCATCCGAAAGGGGGAATAGACCTGCAGGGAATAAGGCTGCTAATCATTGAATCGGATAAGAGAAATCCGACAACGCATGCCGTATTTAATATGGTTGCCTCGGACATTCGCAAGGCTTATGAAGAGCTGAGGTCGCGCGGCGCCGAAACGGACGAAATCTATTATGACCCCTACGAGAATGCCGCAAGCTTTCATGTCAAAGATCCTAATGGCGGATCCATACTCATTAAAGACTGCTGATGACTGACGGCAGCTGCAAAACCTAAACGGGGCTGTCCCGCGT
>JAEZCJ010000112.1 GCA_023433615.1 Bacillota bacterium
GATGGGGGCTTCGCTTCGTTATACGTTCGAATTCAACGCAAGGACGATGAAGCGGGAAGCGGTCCGGAAGCTCGCGGCAGGATGGGTGAAGCTGGCGGGCCTCGTCATGCCGCATCATCTGGAACACGCGGCCGCCGCCGAACAGGGCGGAAGAGAAGGGAGGGGGGAACGGCAATGGCGATGAAGCTGGCATTCTTGTTTCCCGGGCAAGGCTCGCAATACGTCGGGATGGCTCGCGCGCTGTGGGCCGAGCATCCCGCTGCGGAACTCACCCTTCGGGAAGCGAACGATGTGCTGGGCTGGGATCTCCGCAAGTTAATGCTGCAGGGTGAAGAAGAGGATCTCACGCGTACGGATCATGCGCAACCGGCGCTGCTGGCCGCAAGCGTGGCCGCGTACAGGGTCGTGCGCGAGGAATGGGGACTCGTCCCCTTCATCGGCGCCGGTCACAGCTTAGGCGAGGTCTCCGCGTTATGCTGCTCCGGCGTGCTGTCCTTTTCGGACGCGCTTAAGCTCGTCGTGAAGCGGGGCAAGTTGATGCGCGAGGCATGCAGCCGACAGCCCGGCACGATGCTGGCCGTGAATGGCCTTGCACCGGAGGTTATTCGGGAGGAGCTCCGCATGTTAGAAGCGCATGATGGGGGCAGAGCGGAGCTTGCCTGCCTGAACGCCCCTCGCGAGGCCGTGCTGTCTGGCGGGGCGGAAGCGCTCGAGACGTTGTCCGGCCGCTTAGCGATGCTGGGGGGCCGCGCGGTGACGCTGCCGGTCAGCGGAGCATTCCACAGCCGACATATGAGAACGGCAGAAGAAGGCTTCGTCGAAGCGCTGAGGGGAATTGAAGTTCGCCCCGGCGAATGGCCGGTCGTCGCCAATCATACGGCTATGCCGTATGAAGCCGACAGGCCGGATGCGGTGATCGAGCATCTCAGCCGCCAGTTGACGAGTCAGGTCAGATGGGCAGAGACGATGGCTTACCTCAGGCAGCAAGGCGCGACAGCCGTCGTCGAGCTCGGCCCGAAGGCCGTGCTGAAGGGGCTCTCGCGGAAAAATGTACCGGAACTTGAGGCGTACGCGATCGATCTGCCGCAGGATTACGAGCATGTGCGGTCCTGGCGCGTTAGCCGCCGCTCTGACAGGCAGCGCTTCCTGCGTGCCTGTTTGACCGCTGCGGTGAGCACTCGCAATTGCAATGTCAACGCCGACGAATATCGGGCGGGAGTCGTCGAGCCGTACCGGCTGCTGGAGCAGATGGAACGGAATTCGGCGCCGATCGGCCCGGAGGCGGAGGACGAAGAGCTTGATCGCGCGCTGGGGCTGATTCGCAAGATTTTCGCTACGAAGCGGGTTCCGCAGGCAGAGCAGTCCGACCGGCTCGGCGAGCTGGAGGCGATCCGGACCGGAGACGCGTACCATGCAAGGCGGAAGGATCAGGGTGCATGACAGTCGGTTAATCGAACGGAGGACGATCGGATGTTACAAGGGAAATCGTTAGCAATTATTCGCATGCTGGGCAATATGGCACTCTTCTTGGCCGTTTTCAAAATCATCCAGATCGCGCATCGCGAACTCATCCTGAACAACTTGGAGTCTTACCGGCACTACCTTCAGGCGAACATCCCGGTGTTCGTGACCGTCGTATTCTCCTTGACATTCGGCGGCCTGCTGATCGTCTTCCAGGTGAAAAAACGGCTGCTGAAGGATCGATACGTCGGCCTGCTCGAGCGGTGCGGCTTCTCTCCGATCGACAAGCGGCATTGGGCGCTCTTGACGCTGATGGGCGCGGCTGGCGCGCTGTTCTTCGTCTGTCTGATGAAGCTGTCGTTCATCGAGAGCAGCACGGACCATTTCCGGATTTATGTCGATTCCTTCGGCAAAGCCTACTACTTCATCTACGTGTTGGTGGGCATCGGCTTCTTGGGCGTTCTGTTCGAGGAAATTCTGTTCCGCGGGCTCATTATGAACGAGATGCGCAGCGCGATCCGTTCGATTCCGCTTGTCGTGCTGCTGCAGGCTCTGGTATACGGGTATTTTCAACCGAACCTGTCGATTCAGCTGACCGCCTTCTTCCTCGGGCTCATGTACGGCATCGTCTACGTGAAGCTGCGTTCGCTGTGGTCGACCGTGTGGATCGGTGCCGTCATTAACATCCTGATCTTCACGGCGTCTTGGAGCGGCTTCATCGATTGGGCAGGCGGCTTGCCGGACGCTGCGCTGCTGGCAGCAGGCGTTCTGAGCATTCTGTTCATTATCGGATCGTTGATCCGGATCTGGAAGCCGGAGCAGCAGCCGTTCGGGGCTGCGCTGCGCGGCGCGCTGACCAATCGGTTCGTCGTGCTGGCGTTCAAGCTCGCGATCTACGTCGCCGTATACTATGGCCTATTGCGCGTGCTCGTGCTGATCTATCGGCAGTTCACGGACAACGGAGCGTTCGGTCAGTGGCTGCTCGACAACAGCATTATCGGCCTGGTCGCCAACGCGATTCTCGCGCCGCTCGTCTACGCGGCCATTCTTCGCTACGGCTTCCGGACCAGCCTGCTGGCTGCGGCGAACTTCTCCCGAATCAGCGGGAGGGCGATCGCGCTAAGCGCCGTGCTGGCCGTCGGCATGGGGGTATGGGTCATGTGCTTGTTCCATATCCCCGCGATCCGATCATCGTCGGAGTCGTTCCATTCCCTGATCGGCTTCTTCATGAAGCAGGGCGTCCTGATGTTCGCGATCTTCATCGTGGTGAATTCGTTCTACAAGGAAATACTGTTCCGCGCGCTCGTGTTCAACGACGCACGCAAGGCGCTGCCCTTCGGCGTTGCGCTGGTCCTGACGGGCATCGTATACGGCCAGTTGTTCTTCCAGCTCGATCCCATCTTGACAGGCTACGGAACGGCAGGGGCAATCATATTCGGCCTGCTGTACCAGTGGTACAAGTCGCTCTGGATCACGATCGTGAACGAATTCGTCCTGTTCGTGACGTATTACGTGCTGACGAACGCGATCGGCGTGCCGCAGGGCGTCCCGGCGTACATCCTGCTCGGCATCAGCTCGATCATCGTGATCGCCGCCATGTACCGGCTGTGGAAGGACAGCAGAGGCGCGGCCGAGTCGGATCGGTCTGCATCGGCATCGAATAAATCATTGGCCGGCTAAGCGCGGTCTGAAGGAGGAGCCGGATGCTGGATCTGGACTTATTGGAAGACGAGAGCGACTACGGGCTTCTCCCCGAACCTCATGAGCTCTCGATGAAGGATATCGCGATCGTCGGCATGTCCGCGAAGCTGCCGCTAGCCGATTCGATCGATCAATTCTGGTCGAATCTCGCAAAGGCAGTCGATTGCGTGTCCGCTTATCCGGAATCGCGGAAGCGCGACGTGGAGGGATTCCTTCCCTATGTGAACATACAGGGAGACAGCGTCCGCTACCATGACGGGGCGTATCTGGAAGGAATCGATCAGTTCGATTGCCGCTTCTTCCGGATCTCTCCGGCGGAAGCGAGTCTCATGAACCCGAGTCAGCGGCTGTTCCTCGAGTCGGCATGGAGCGCCGTCGAGGATGCCGGCTACGGCGGCTCGAAGCTGGCAGGCAGCCGGACGGGGGTGTTCATCGGCTATAACGGGGACGCCTTCTACGATTATAAACGGTTGATTGCCGAGACGGCGCCCGAGCTGTTATCGCTCGCCATACCGGGCAATCTGAGTTCGATCGTCGCCAGCCGCATTTCCTATCTGCTGGACTTGAAGGGACCGGCGTTATCGGTCGACACGGCATGTTCGTCGTCGCTCGTCGCCGTGCATCTTGCCTGTCAGTCGCTGCAGCGGGGCGAATGCGAAGCTGCCTTGGCCGGAGGAGTCAAAATCTACACGCTCCCGATCGACAACGGCGTCCGAATCGGCATCGAGTCGTCGGACAGCCGGGCACGTACCTTCGACGATGCGTCGGACGGAACGGGCGGCGGAGAGGGGAGCGCGGTCGTGATGCTGAAGCCGCTCAGCAAGGCGCTTCTGGATCGCGACCACGTCTACGCCGTCATCCGGGGCAGCGCAGTGAATCAGGACGGCAGCTCGATCGGCATCACGGCGCCGAATGCGGCTGCGCAGGAGGAGGTGATCGTCCGTGCTTGGGAGGATGCCGGCGTCGATCCCTCGACGATCGGCGTCATCGAGGCGCATGGCACGGGGACGAAGCTAGGCGACCCGATCGAGCTCGACGGCATCGTCCGTGCATTCCGCAGGTATACGGACCATCGCCAGTTCTGCGCGATCGGCTCCGTGAAGTCCAACATCGGGCATCTGGACAACGCTGCCGGAATCGCCGGCTTGATCAAGGCCGTCCTGTGCCTGAAGCATAAGAAGCTCGCTCCGACGCTCCATGTGGAACGGCCGAACGCGGCTATCGACTTCATCGAGTCGCCTGTGTACGTCAATGAACGGCTTCGCGATTGGCCGGCAAGCGAGATGCCGCGCCTTGCCGGCGTGAGCGCGTTCGGGATGAGCGGCACGAACTGCCACGTCGTGCTTGAAGAAGCGCCGGCTTCCGCGCTGCCGGAACGGCGGCCGGAAGATGAGGTGCGGCCGGACGGATTGCCTCATGTGCTGACGCTCTCGGCGAAGAGCTGGGCCGCGCTGGCCGAATATGCTGCCCAGGCCGAGCGGTTCGCGCTAAGTACGGCAGCAGATCAAGCGCGCATGCAGGATATCTGCTACACCGCGAATACGGGAAGGGGGAGCTACCGCTATCGCGCTGCCGTCCTGTTCCGGAACAGGGACGAACTGGCGATCAAGCTCGCTGCCCTTGCCGCAGCATTGCGGGGAGGAGAGATTGCCGCGCATGGCTTGGCGCCAGGCATCTGCGCAGGCGATGCCGGCTCGGATACGGGAAAGGGCGATGCGTTAGAGCCGAATCCGGATTGCGATGCCGCCGGACTGTCCACATTGTGCGAAAGCTATGCGGACGGAGCGGCCGTGCGCTGGGAACGGCTCTATGCCGGTGAAGCGCATTGGCGCGTTAGGTTCCCGACCTACCCGTTCGAGCGCACGCGCTGCTGGCTGCGCATGCCGGAGCCGTATGCGCGTGCGGTCGCAGCGACAGCGGCCACGGTCGGAGTAGTGAGCGGTTCGAGCCCGGTGCCGATGGCAAGCGTCACGCTTGAGGGCCGCGATTCGGGCGATTATACGGCCGCTGAGCGGCTGGCTGCCGATTGCTGGGGGAGTGTGCTTGGTTTCGACCGACTTCATCTGGAGGACAATTATTATCAATTGGGCGGCGATTCCATCCAAGCGCTTCAAATCGTCAACAGCGTCAACGAACGGCTGGGAACCGATCCGGCAAGGTTGGGCGTGGCCGATCTGCTGCGCGCGCCGAGGCTCGCCGATTTTGCTCGCGTGCTGGCATCGTTAGGGGGCGAACGGGATGCGGCCGCGCCCGATCCCGCGTCTTGCGCCGCACCAGCTGCGCCGGGGGTGCCGGGTGCTCCAGCGAGTGAAACGGATGCAACGGATGTAACGGATGCGTTCCGCGGGGCTCGGGAATATGTCCCGCTCTCGGCGTCGCAGCTCAGAATCTACATCCAGGAGCAGTTGGACGGCATCGGGGAAGGCTATCACATTCCATTCTTCCTGATTGCGGAAGGCGAACTGGACCTGGGGCGGTTCCGTTCAGCGTTCCTGGAGTTGATCGATCGCCACGAGACGTTCCGCACTTCGTTCATGATGGACGACGGCGAGCCTGTGCAAGTCGTGCATGCGCGAGTCGATTGGGATCTCGAGACGATCGAATCGGACGGCGGCGCAGACAGGCTGGAGGAGCGCGCGCGCGCGTTCATCCGTCCATTCGATCTGGAGACGGCGCCGCTCTTGCGAGTCGGACTCTTGCGGTTGGATGAGCGGCAGCACGCCATCTTGATCGACATGCATCACTTGATCGCGGATGGGGTCTCTACAGCCATACTGGTTGAGGAATTCATTCGCTTGTACCGCGGCGAGCGGCTGACGGCGCCGCGCATGCAATATCGCGAATACGTACAGCGGCAGCGCGAGCTTGCGGTCTCCGAGGCCTATGAAACGGAGAGGCGCTATTGGCATGGCCAATTGACGGGCAATCGGCCAACGGCACCGCTGCCGACCGATCGCGCGAGGCTGAACCGCCGGACGTACGAGGGCGATACGCTCAGCTTCAAGATCGACGGAACGACGGCGGATCGCCTGCAGCGGCTGGCGAGCCGACAGCAGGTGACCTTGAATGCGCTGCTCTTCTCCGCTTACTCGGCTGTCCTGTCCGAATATTGCGGAGCTCGCGAGCTCGTCATCGGCTCCCTCGTGTCTGGGCGCAATCGAGCCGAGTGGCAGCGCGTGATGGGAGTCTGCATGAATTTCCTGCCGATCCGAGTGAATGTCGACCCGGGATTGGAGACGGAGTCATTCGTGCAATCGGTCAACCGAGCCCTGCTCGACGCGTATGCCCATCAGAATGTGCCGTTCAACGAGCTTGCGGCTATGGCTGACCGGCCTGCCAACGCTTCGCGCAATCCGCTCTACGATACGATGTTCATCCTGCACAACCATTTCAACGGTCAAGAAGCGTCCCGATTCGCCGCGGACGGCTTGGCATTCCGCGAATTCAAGGTGCATGCCCCGTATGCGCCAGTCGATTTCAAGCTGGATCTGTTCGTCGATCCGGACGGGGGTTATACCGGATGCTTGAACTACAATGTCCGTCTGTTCCATAGCGAGACGATGCTGCGTCTCATCGACCGGTTCAACGCGGTGCTCGCCGGCTTCCTATCGGAGCAGGGCAAGCCGATCGGCGAGCTCGCGATGCCTTGGCCGGATCGACGGTCTTCTGCGGGGGAGCCGATCCGAGTCGCGATCGCGTCCACCTTCACGGCTGAGCCCGTCGGTCCTTATATCGGATGGTGGCTGGAGCAATTCGGACGGTCGGCATCGATTCAATTCGCCGGCTACAATCAAGTGTTCCAGGAACTGTTGAATCCGGATAGTCTGCTGGCCGGCAATGCCGGCGCGAATGTGCTGCTCGTCCGATTCGAGGATTGGCTGCGCGACGACTCGTCGGACGATGCCGCGAAGCTCGCCAAGCTGGAGCGCGGCTTCCTTGAATTGTCCGAAGCGCTGAGGCAGCAGCCGGCATCGTGTTACGTCGCCGTCTTGCCGATACAGGAGGGCGGACCCGCGGAAGTCAGCGAACGGATACACCGCGAGCTGGCGGGACTGAACGACCGCTGGGCGAAGGCGTTGGCCGAGATGCCGCATGTCCATGCCGTAGATTGCCGGGCGCTGGCGAAGCAGTACGCGATCCGGGACTGCTATGACCCGATCAAGGATGAGGCCGGCCATCTCCCGTATACGGACGAATATTACGCCGCGCTTGGCACGCGAATCGCGCGGTCGATCATTGCCGCAGAGCGTCGGCCGTTCAAGGTGATCGCGCTGGACTGCGACAATACGCTGTGGCGCGGCGTCTGCGGTGAAGACGGGGCGCTCGGCGTCATCATCGACGAGTCCTGCTTGGCTCTGCAGCGCCGAATGATCGATATGTCGCGCGACGGCATGCTTCTCGTGCTTGCGAGCAAGAACAACGAGCAGGATGTGTGGGAGGTGTTCGAACGCCATCCCGGCATGCTGTTGAAGAAGGAGCATCTCGCCGGCTGGGCGATCGATTGGCAGCCGAAGTCGGATAATGTTCGGCGACTCGCGGAGGAGCTGAACGTCGGCTTGGACAGCTTCGTCTTCATCGACGACAACGCGGCGGAATGCGCGGACATGATCGCGAATTGTCCTGAGGTGCTGACGCTTCGGCTGCCTGAGCAATCCGGCGGCATCCCTTCATTCATGGAGCACGCGTGGGCGTTCGACCGGGTGAGACTGACGGAGGAGGACCGGCAGCGCACGTCGATGTACGTCGTAGAGCGAACGCGCCGCGAGCATATGCGCGGGTCCTCGAGTCTTGCGGATTATCTGCAAGGGCTGCAGCTGTCGATGACGATGCGGCCGCTGCTCCCGAGCGACGCAGAGCGAGCGGCCCAGCTGACGCAGCGCACCAACCAGTTCAATCTGAACGGGGTGCAGCACACCGCTGAAGAGCTTCTGGCGATTGCGGCCTCGCCGGATTATCGGTGCTGGACGATCAGAGTTAAGGATCGGTTCGGCGATTACGGTCTTGTCGGCGCGCTCGTGGCGAAGCGGCAAGCGGAGTCGGAGCTCGTGATCGAGAGCTATATGCTAAGCTGCCGCGTCTTGGGACGGGGCGTAGAGGATGCGATCTTGACCCTGCTGAAGGCTTATGCCGATGCATCCGGCATCGAGCGGCTGCTCGCCGTGCACGCAGTGACGAAGCGGAATCAGCCGTTCGCCGAATACTTGCGGCGCACGGGCTGGCAGAACGCCGAGCCGACGCCTGCATCCGGCTATTCGTTGGTCGCGCTGGACGTGAATCGGATTCACGCGATGGCGGCGCATATCGATTGCGCCTTCGACGAACAAGCCGGGATCGACGAAGGCGAAGCCGAGGTCTTGGAGCTGGCAGCTCCGGCAGTCGAAGCCGGGGTCCGCTCGGAGGCGCACGAGTCGCTGCTGGCGCAGGTATTCGACCGGCCGGCCGTTCTGTCCAGCCGGGAGGAGCCGCCGAGGGAGGAGGCAATCGAGTCGGGACTCGGACTTGAACACCGTGAATTACGTTCCGCTGCTCATGCGGATGAACCGGACGCATGGATAGACGCGATGCTCGCGGCATCAGGCAGCACGGAGCTTCTGCATCGTGCCTACTGGTTGCCGCTGCAGCATCGAACCGGCACAAGGCTGCTTCGGCTGCCTGTCCGAACCGTACCGCAAGAGGGGAAGACGAGGCCGGCCTTCGAGCCGGCCAGGGATGAGACCGATGCCGTGCTTGCCTCGTTGTGGGAGGATCTGCTCGGCATTCCGCAGATCGGCATTCGCGATAACTTCTTCGAGCTGGGAGGCGATTCGCTGAAGGCAACGTCGCTCGTGTCGGCCATTCACCAGCGGATGCAGGTGAAGCTGGGACTTCGCGACGTGTTCGGCAGCGAGAGCCTGTCCGAACTGTCGGATATCGTTCGGCAGTCAAGCGGAGGCGCATTCCAATCGCTATTGCCGTCGGCAGCGCCTGCGTATGGCGCGGACGGCTACCCGGCATCGGCTGCGCAGCGGCGAATGTTCGTTCTGAATCGGCTCGATCCCGAGGATGTCTCCTATCACATGTCAGCCGCATTCATCATCGAAGGAGCGCTTGACCGGGACCGCTTGCAGCAAGCGTTGAACCTTCTCATTCAGCGGCATGAATCGCTGCGGACGTCACTGGAACTTCACGAGAAGGGCATGGCCGTTCAGCGGATCCGGAAGCCATGCGTTGCGGCGATCGAAGACTGTTCGGCATACGGGCAGGATCCGCTAGCGATCATACGGCGTTTCGTCAGGCCGTTCGATCTCGGCAGAGCGCCTCTGCTTCGCGCAGGACTGGCCGCTCTGGACGAGGCGAACCGCAAGCATCTGCTCGTCGTCGATATGCACCATATCGTATCGGACGGCATCTCCATGCAGCTGCTAGCCAGAGATTGGATCGCGCTATACGAAGGCAAGGCATTGAAAGCCCAACGGCTGCAGTATAAGGACTACGCCGTCTGGCAGCATCAATTCATGCATTCGGAGACCCATAAGGTCCAGGAACGCTATTGGTTGAGCGTACTCAGCGAGCGTGGCGCAGCGCTGGAGCTTCCTGCAGA
Source organism: Bacillota bacterium (assembly GCA_023433615.1). Classification (GTDB taxonomy): domain Bacteria; phylum Bacillota; class Bacilli; order Paenibacillales; family Paenibacillaceae; genus Paenibacillus_I. The sequence goes on from JAEZCJ010000112.1 coordinate 9,743, forward strand.
CCGGCCGCGGCCGCACGCGCTTGACGGTCAAGGAGCAGCGGTAACGTTCCGGATCGCAGAGCCGCTCTATCGCGAACTGAAGGCGATGGCAGCGCGCGATAAGGTCTCGCTCTACATGGTGCTGCTCACTGCCTACTATTTGCTTCTGTCGAGGCTAAGCGGGCAAGAAGACATCGCGATCGGCACGCCCGTGGCAGGACGAACGCATGCGGAGCTGACCGACATGATCGGCGTGTTCGTCAATACGCTGGCTCTTCGCATCCGTTCGGATCGGGCGCTGACGTTCCGGCAGCTGCTGTCGGAAGTGAAGGATACCGCGCTGCGCGCGTTCGACCACCAGGACTATCCGTTCGAGGAACTGGTCGAGAAGCTGCAGGTCAAGCGGGATGCAAGCCGCAACCCGTTGTTCGATACGATGTTCGCCTTGCAGAACATGGACCGAACGGCAATCGAGAGCGATACGCTGACCGTCGAGCCTTACGTCTGGGATACGGGCGTCTCGAAGTTCGATCTCACGCTGACCGTTACGGAGGACGGGGAAATGCCGGATTGCCGGTTGGACTATCGAACGGCGCTCTTCGACGGGGAGACGATCGCGAGATGGTCGCGGCATTACTTGCATGTACTGGCACAGGCGGTTGAGGAGCCGGATAAGCCGATCGGCCTGTATGCGCTGCTTACTGCCGAAGAGGAGGAGGCGTTGACGCAGTCGGCCGATACAGATATCGCGGAGGCAGAGCAAGCAATCGCATGGGCACAGACTACGCTCGGCGCCTGCTTCGCCGAGCAGGCGAAGCGGACGCCGGAGCGGACAGCGGTCGTCTGCGGCTCGCAATCCGTCACATACGCTGAACTGAGCAGGATGGTCAGTCATCTCGCATCGCGGCTCGCGGCGATGAAGGTCGGCCGCGGACAGATCGTCGGCATTCTGGCAGATCGATCCATTGAGCAGATCGCCGCGATTCTGTCCGTTCTTGCGGCTGGCGCGGCGTACCTTCCGCTCGATCCCGAAGCGCCGGACGATCGAATTCGCTATATGCTGCAAGACAGTGGAGCGGCAATCCTGCTTACGCAGCCGCGTCATGCGGTGCGGCAGCTATTCGAAGGCGAGATGATCATCCTCGACGGGCACCTGGAGGAAGCGCTGCGGGAAGGGCCGCAAGCACTGCCGCTTGCGCCATCGGAGCCGGATGATCTGGCCTATATCCTGTATACCTCGGGGACGACCGGCAAGCCCAAGGGCGTCATGCAGCGCCATCGGAGCGTCGTCAGCTTCGTGCATGCGTTCTTCCACACCGTCTACGGGCTTGCTCCGGACCGGCATTACCGGTTCGCGCAGATGGCGCCTTATTACTTCGATGCTTCGGTCAAACCGGTCTTCGGCTCGCTGCTGCTCGGTCATACGATGGTCATCGTGCCGGAGGATACGCGCCGAGATGGAAACATGCTCGCGCGTTTCCTGAACGAGCAGCGAATCGACATGACCGACATGACGCCTAGTCTGGCCGCGATGCTCAATCAGGCCGAGGACGGCCTGCGCCTTCGCACCCGCTATTGGCTGATCGGCGGCGAAGCGCTGTCCTGCCGCACGGCTGCGCAGTTGTTGGAACGGCACGAAGCGACTCCCGAGCTGTTCAACGTCTATGGGCCTACGGAAACCTGCGTGAACTCGACCCTGCATCGGATCACGGATCCGAATGCCTCGATCGAGGACAATGTAAGGCGTCTGCTCAGCAGTACGAGCCAACATGTTCCCATCGGCCGTCCGCTGCCTTGGCAGCAGGCTTACATCGTCGACGAGACCGGCCGGCCGGTGCCGATCGGCGTGCAGGGCGAGCTGTGGATCGGCGGCCATGGCGTGGCGGCAGGATATTGGAGACTGCCGGATCTGACCGCCTCCCG
>JAEZCJ010000133.1 GCA_023433615.1 Bacillota bacterium
CGGGAGGACGTGAAGCGCATATTCGCTCCCTACGCCCCTGGAATCAAGCAGCGCATCCAAGCGCTTGAACAGGTGCACGCGGCCGGCATTGCCACGCAGGCAGCCATATCCCCCGTGCTGCCGTTCACGCCGGATTTTCCCATCCTGCTGCATGGCATCGCGGATCATATCTGGATCGACACGCTCAGCATCGGGGACGGTTCGATGGGCAGACGCTCGGCTCGATTAGGGATGCCGCAGCTGTTCGACGAGCATGGGCTGTCGAAGTGGTATCAGAGCGACCTCCATGACAAGGTGAAGAAACATTTTCTGAAGCATTGGCCAGAGGGCCGCGTGCGCGTGTCGAAGGATGAAGCATTCCCGGCAGGGAGTGGCGAAGCTTGAACGGCTCGCTCGCCGAATAGCCGACGTACCGGTAGCTTACCGCTATCGATACGTCGGCTTTTGCATTTGCGCGCGAGGCTAAGGCCGCATGAGCGTCATTCGATATCCTATTCATTGGATTCAGCCTTCGCATGCTCCTCCAATAATGGCTTCAATTGATCCGGCGTGACCGGCCGGCTCATATAATAGCCTTGATATGCGTCGCAGCCGAGCGACCTCAGCAAATCTAACTGCTCGGCCGTTTCGACGCCTTCGGCCAGAACCATCAGCTTTAGGCTGCGAGACATCGCGATGATCGCTTGCACGATGGCCGTTTCTTGTTCCCGCCCCCCGTTCATTCCTAATATGAACGAACGATCGATCTTGAGAATTCGAAGCGGCAGCCGACTGAGAAGCGATAAGGACGAGTAGCCGGTTCCGAAATCGTCCAACGCTGTCAGGATGCCCCGCTCGAGCAGCTCGCGCAGCACGGTGGACGTCTTGTCGAGGCTCTGAAGAGCGGTTGACTCCGTAATTTCGAATACGATTCGCCAAGGGTCGGCGCCGGTTTCCCTCAGCACTTTATCGGCCATGACGAGAAAATCCGGATGCTGGAGCTGCTTGCCGGAAATATTCACGGCGATCGCGAGCGAGCCGATGCCTTCTGCTTCCCAACGGACAAGCTGCCGACATGCCTCGGCGAGCACCCATTCGCCGATCGGAATGATTGTGCCGTTCTCCTCCGCGAGCGGGATAAAATGTGACGGCATCATATTGCCAAGCTCAGGGTCGTCCCAGCGAAGAAGGGCCTCGACGCCGATCATGCGGCCGGACGCTACATCGATCTGCGGCTGATAGACTAGCCTGAAGTTGTCCATTCGTTCCACGGCACGATGCAGCTTGTTGCTGACGGCCAGACGGTCAAGGACGCTCTCGCCTAACGCCTCGTGATACGCTTCCGCGCGATTGCGGCCTTGCTGTTTCGCCTTATACATGGCCGTGTCCGCCATCTTGACGAGCTCGTGGCTCGTCTTGCCGTCCGGATAACGGCTGAGCCCGATACTCGTAGTAACATACAGCTCGTTTCCTTGGATCGATAGGGGGCGTTTGAGCTCGCGCAGGATGTCGTCAGCAAGACGGTTGACTTCCGATTCATCCGGCGATCCTGACAGCAAGATCATGAATTCGTCTCCGCCGATTCGCGCGACGAGTCCGCGGTCCCGCACTTCTCGACGGATGATGTCCCCGATGTGGCGTAGCAGAGCATCGCCGGCGTCGTGTCCAAGGCTGTCGTTCACTTCCTTGAAATGATCGAGGTCGAGCATCATGACGATTAGCGACGTTCCGTGCTGCTCGGCGAACGCCACTTCCGACTCGAGCCGTTCGTAGAACATTCTGCGATTCGCGAGGCCGGTAAGCGGGTCCTCGTATGCCAGTTGGTAAATACGCCGCTCGGCGGCTTTCTGTTCCGTTACGTCCCGCACAGTGACGTAGACGACCTCTGAATCGTTGTCTGCGAATGCCGTGAAATCAACGATGCCGTCAATAATGAGGCCGTCTCGGGTCATCCATTGGATCTCCAGCTCGTCTACTTGGCTGCTGCTTGTTCTGCGCGCTGCCCATGTACGCTCCCATTGCGCGAAGGATGCGGGCATGACGAACTTGCCGCACCATAGTCCCCTCACACCATCGATCGAATAACCCATCTTGTCCAGCCAGAACGGATTCGCGTCGAGAATGCGAAGGGATTCGTCAAGGGATAAGATCATGACAGGCGTATTGTGGAAGAAATGGCGATAACGCCGTTCGGATTGCTTCAGCGCATCTTCTGCCTGTCTGCGAGCCTGAATGTCTTTGATCGACACGATCATTCGAATGGGCATGCCGTCAGCGTCCCTTACTGCGCGGCCTGTCAAATACACCCATGTATAACCATCCGGAATGCGCAGCCGAATCTCGATCGAGATCGGTTCTTGACGGGTTAAGTGTGCTTGCCATGCTGACTTGAGCAAGGAGCCGTCCTCCGAATGGACATAGGCAAGAAATGCATCCAGCGTTGCTGGCAGTTCGCTGGTGTCGATGCGGAGAATGGACTCGATGCCCGTAATCCACTCGACGACGCTGCTGTCGAGGTGGACGGCATAGATGCCGTCGCTCGTCGTCTCCAAGACGGTAGCGAGCTTCTCGATCAATTCGGAGTTGCGGGAATCGCGTTGCTGCAGATCGTGCAGCAGAAGGCGCCGTTCGTGGATAACGCCCAGGAGATTCGGAATTTTACGCGTGTCATATCCGCGAAGCAGCCGCTCGCTAACCGGTCCGACGGTGGCGATGAATCCATGGAAATGCGTGTTGTCATGCACGGGCTGGACAATGCCGATCTCATAGCCGGTCGGAGTTGTCCCGCCCGGCATCCGATCGGCCTGCGGGAATGAAGTCTCCTCGATCAGCTGTCCGGGAGTCGGGACAGAAGCGCCTAGCAGACTGGCTGTCTGATCGATGACCAGCTGTCCGTTCCCGTTCGATAGGGCGAGGCAGCCCCAATGCTGGTTCGTATGCCGCAGCCAGGACAAGTCCTGCACATGGATAACCTCGCGCCCGATCATATGCTGGGATTCGACGATGCTCTCCAACAAGGCGTCGCTGATCGGATGAGCCGATAAGGTCTGGGTATTGATGCTGGTGTTGCTGGCTCCGGCATCCGTCGAGCCGCGTACGATCAGATTCATCGATAGGCAATGTTGTCCATAACGAGGCTGTTCGCCTTGCAGAATCGCGAACATGCGCTTGCAGGCTTCCGTGCCCAACATGATAATCGGCTGCCGGATGGTTGTCAGCCCGGGACTGCATTTCGACGCAGCTCCGATATCATCAAAACCGGTGATGGCCATATCCTCAGGGATCCGGTAACCGCATTTCTGGAATTTCTCCATCAGTTCGATTGCAATATAATCTGCAGCGACCGCGATTGCCGTGCAGTTCCTGCCTTCGGCCGTATAGAAGTCGAATGCCTCTGAACCCGACCAGACCGATGTGTGCAGACGCTTGTCCACCGACAGGCCGGCCTCACGACAGGCATCGCAATAGCCCTCGTACCTCGCACTGAAGTCCGAGTTCGTCAAATCGCCGACGAATCCGATTCGGGTGTGCCCTAGAGCAATCAGATGACGCACGGCTTCGGCCATGCCGCCCCGATTATCGCTCGTGACGGAGAAGGAGGGAATGTCAGCGTAGTTGCTGGCTATGGTCAAGATCGGTCTGCCGGTGGCCGCCAGCTCTGCGAGATGATCCTTCGGCACCGCGTCAGCGATGACGACCCAGCCATCCATGTCCCCCCACCCGGCGCGCAGGCGGTAATCGATTCGCTTGCCGGAGTAGTCCGCCATGTAGGTGACGAACGTCGTGATTCGAACATTGCACCGACGAGCTTCTTCCGCGATGCCCCAGACGATGTCTCCGTAGTAGAACCCGTCCAAAAACGGCGTCAATAGGCCGATTTTCCATTGTTTCACTCGATCACGCTCGCAATCATGGGTTAGTCTAGTTGCTGGTAGTGATGTGAATGCATGCATTTTCGTAGTCTTACTATATAATTTCGACAGATGTGAGAAAATCCTTTGGTGCTCCCATCATTATTTATACGTCATGCCGAACATGGGGCCGATCCGTCTTGACGGTGCCATTCGGATATGGCAAGTTAGGATTAATCATGCGAGTATGTCTGTTGCACAACCTAAGGAGATGGATGATGATTACCGAGGAGATAAGGCTATGGGACGATGCCGATTACGCGGTCTTGCAGACATATATTCTGAAAGATTCTCCAGAATATCAAACCGGTCGGAAGCGGCCGGCTGTCATCATCTGCCCCGGTGGGGGGTATCTCGGCACCACTGACCGCGAGGCCGAGCCTGTAGCGTTGCGATTCACAGCGTGTGGGTATCATGCTTTTGTGCTGCGCTATACGACCTATTACAAAGCTTACAGCGCCGACCACGCCAATCCACCGCCTGGAAATCCGCGGAGCCGATATCCGCAGCCGTTGCTGGATCTGGCGAGGGCAGTTCAGACATTACGCTTACATGCAGATGATTGGAATGCGGATGGGGATAAAATCATTGTGTGCGGATTCTCCTCGGGCGGGCACTTGGCGGCGTGCCTCGGCGTCCATTGGCAGGCGGAGCTCATTCGCGATGCGCTTAAGGCGCCGTCGGAGATGTTCAAGCCTAATGCGTTGATTCTGGGGTATGGGTTGTTCGATTTCATGATTATGAAAGCCAAGAATAAGGCGAAGGATGCATCGCTTGAACTGTGGCATTTATCGAACGAAGCAATGTTCGGACATGCGGAGCCGACGGATGAAGAATTAATGGATTGCAGTCCGGTTTTCCATGTCACGGCGTCAACGCCGCCCGCTTTTATCTGGCATACATCCGATGACGGGCTTGTTTATCCCGAGAACGCGCTGTTCATGGCGGCGGCATTGGGCCGACATCAAGTGCCGTATGAGCTTCATTTGTTCGAGAGCGGAAGCGGCGTGCATGGATTATCGCTATCCGATGCCGTTACGGCTATTTATCCCGGACATGTGATTCCAAGTGTGGCCGTATGGTTCGATCTTGCGATGAATTGGCTTAAGAAGAGGTTCTAGCGGGTATGGACCGACCGGGCTGGCGAGGCTACCCAAGCCGGTCGTCCGTGTCAGGGAAGCCGCCGCAGCTGTCACGAATAATGTATGTTGCTTCCTCAATGACATGGTGCGGATCCTGGATATGTCCGTTGATCATATCTAGGATGAGCTGCAGGCTTTTCTTGACCATATGCTGCACAGGCTGGTGAATGACGGTCAAGCTCGGTTTGTGGAATCGGCTGGATATCATGTCAGCGTATCCAATGATTTCGACATCATTCGGGATAGTCACGCCGTGTTTCTGGACTACATCATACACTTCCTGGCTGTAGCTGGACACTAGCAAGAAGAGTGCAGGAGGAAGTGCGCTGGTCTTCATAAGCGTTCTTGCAGCAAGATCGCCGCTCCCTGCATCCAAGGGCACTTGAATATCATGCTCGGGCAATACGGTTATACCGTATTTTCGGCAACCGTCAAGAAAACCGGTCCGCCTGATGCTGAAATTTCTCGACGGCAGATTCGGGCTGATCAATCCTGCTTGGCGATGTCCTCTTGCTGCGAAGAGTTGGGCAGCTTTGTGTCCTGCATCGTAATGATCGATGCATACGGATGCGTATTTATCATTTTGTCTGTTGAACAGCACAATGGGCATCGTGGACTTCATCTGATTGAGATCATCCATATCGCGATCTGAGGCCCCGACGATGATGACCCCATTGAACAATTGGTTCTTGAATACTTCCTCCATACTGCTGAGCTCGGAATAGGGATAAGGCTTCATTACGATTTCCACATTCAACTTATCATTCAAGATGGAATCCTGAATGCCGTCGAAGAAGTTCACGATCAGCTCGGAAGAGAATAGAGACGGCCATAGGACGCCGACGATCGCTGCGGAATTCCCTGAGGATTGGTTCCGCAAGCGTCTGGCATAGATATTAGGCTTATAACCAAGCAGCTTGGCCTCTTCCCATACTCGGTTCTGCGTTTTCTCAGATATGCGCAATTCGTTGCCGCGGCCGTTCAGCACGATTGATACCGTACTTGGAGAGAGGTTCGTTCGTTGTGCGATTACCTTAATATTCGAATTCGAATTCGTCATGTAATGCGCTCCTGACAGATAAGTACATGGTAGTACTTATCTTATCATAACGGTGCCAAATGAACTACCCGTACCAAATAAGGTACGGGTAGGGAGGATCGTGTGGATGCTTACTTGAACAACGTGGCGACCGTCTTATTGTACTGTTCCACTTCCCATTTGACGATTTCGTCGTAGCCAAGGCCCTTAGCCTTCACGAGCATCTCATCCTTTAAGCGGTTATACTCGGCATCGTTCTTCGCATAGATCATCTTCCAAGAATATTCCTTGATAACCTTGCCTACTTGACTGTGCATTTGTTGCAGGTCGGCGGGTTTCGGGATAGGCGCCTCTCCATTGAAGAACGGCTTGTCAACGGCGAGCAGGTTATGCTTCACGACATATTCTTTTTGCGAGATCGCGCCCATTGCCTCGCGCCAGCTCTTCGTTACCGGGTCGGCGTCTTTATTCAAATAGGAAGTCCACACTCTGTAATCATACGGTTCGCCGTTCTCGGGATTGACCATGGTGAGCCAGATCGTCGAGTTGCCCATTTGGTTCTTGCCGTCCTTGTACAGGCCGCCTCCGTATTCCTCGGGCATGTTGACGGAGTCCTTGACAGCATCGTAGCCGAATTCGGTCAGGGTCGGCTTGCCGTTCGAATCGAGGTCCCAGATTAATCCCTTAGGCCCGACATTGGTCTCCATGATGCCTTCGGGCGAGAAGAGCCAGTCCAAGAACTGCATAACGCGTTCCGGGTGTTTTGTATGAGCGCCGATCGACCATATGCGTTCTTTGCCGTAAGGGTTGAATCCGTAGGATCTCACCTTCTGTTCCGAGAAGGGAACGTATTGGAATCCCTTGCCTTCGCTCGTGTGAGCAGCGGTATTGTAGCTGCTGGAGAGCCAAGGGAATTGCGACCAGAAAACCTGGCCGTCGTTGATTTTGTTGGCGACGTCATTGAATGTCTGCGCTAGGGAATCCGGATCCAAGAGACCCATTTGGTTTGCCTGGTAGTAGAAATTCAGGCCTTTCATGTAGTAGCCGTCTTCATCCAGCATCTCTTGATATTTGGCTTCGTCGGCTTTCGTCAGGATCATGTCGCTGTTATTGAAGGTGTCGCCTTCTTGATAGCCGTGCATTTGACCGATGACCTTCGCCAGCGTGACATAATTGCCGTCCCATTCCGACCAGAGGGAAATGCCGTAGGTCGGTTTGCCGGAATCGCTCTTCGGCTGCAGTTCTTGCATCTTCTTCAGCACGGGCAAGTAATCTTCGAGGTTGTCGATCGTCGGGCTGCCTGCCTGCTGGTACAGGTCCCAGCGCATCATCGGACCGTACACCATTCCTTCGCCCTCGCTTGGACCGTCGCCGCTGCCGATATCGTTGCCGACACCGTAGATCGAGGTTCCTCCGCCGTATTGCTGCTTATTGGCGTCAAGGGCCGTTCCGGCATATTCCTTGAGATGGGGTCCGTACTTGTCGACCAAGCCGTCTTTTGTCCAATCCAGCAACAGCCCGGATTTGATGGCGTCGGTGTAGTGCCTGCCGCCGAGTCCGACAATGAGGTCGCCCAAGTCGCCGGACGCCATCTGCGTCGCGATTTTCTGCTCGCCGCCGGCGAGGATCGTAGAGATGATATTCAACTTGATGTTGAACTTATCCTTGAGCACCTTGGCGTACCATCCAGGCTGCTCACCGGCATAGTTAGCTTGGGTAGAGAATACAGTCAAGGTGATTTCCGGCTGATTGGATGGATCGGAGCCGTTGCTGCCGTTGGTTTGCGAAGTACTGCCGTTGTTCCCGGACCCTTCTTTCTCGTTGTTGCCGCCACTGCACGCCGATACGATTACGAGCATGACGCACAGTAGTGCTAAGGCGATTGTCCGTACTTTACGTTTCATCTTCATCTTCATCGTTCCAACCTCCCTTTTTAAGTACCTTCATTTAGAATGACTGCGTGGTACTATGCCGTTGTTCGTACCGAACGAATCACATTCGGTTCCCACCTCCTTCACGAAATTCACGCAACCGATAGATGCGAATTTAGCCTTTGACGGCTCCGATCATAATGCCCTTCACGAAGAAGCGCTGAAAGTACGGGTAGACGAGCAGAATAGGAATTACGACGATCATCGATACGGTTGTGCGGATGGAAGTGGCCGTCTGCATATTGGTCAGATCCACGCCTATCGCGCCTTGTGTAGATCTCATCAAAGTGGCGAGCGACGTCGCTTCGTTCATGTAGCGGTAGAGAATGAACTGAAGCGTGAACAGATTGGAGTCCGAAATGAGGAACAGGGTATCTTGGAATGAATTCCATTGGCCGACGGCAGCGAAGATCGCGATAGTAGCCATGATCGGCGTGATCAAGGGTAGAATGATTTTCCAGAAGATCATTAAATACCCGGCTCCGTCGATCATGGCGGATTCCTGAAGCGCCATCGGAGTAGATTCCACGTAAGTTTTGACCAAGATGATAAAGAACGGCGAGACGATACTCGGCAGAATATAGGCGAGGAAGTTATTCGTCAGGCCGAGATTGTGCATGGTCAAGAACCAGGGGATCAGACCGGCATTGAAGTACATGGTGATAACGAGGAAGCGATACCAGAACTTGCGGCCCCGCATCTCGTTCTTCGTGAACAGATAACCCAGGAAGGCGGATGCTCCAACTGTCAGCGTTGTTCCGATAACCGTTCGGCTTACGGATACGAACGTCGCCGTAGCCAGTCCCGGAATATTGAATACTTGCTTGTAGTTAGTCAGGTGAAATCCCTCCGGGTAGAACATGACGAGCCCCCGGCTGCTCAGATCATTGTTGCTGATCGTATTAATGAACAGATAGTAGAAAGGGAAGAGGCAGGTCAACGTGAACAACGCTAATACCGTATAGTTCAGCACATCAAACAGCGTAAATCTTTCTTTCATTCCCATGTCCATTCACCTTCCCCATAAATTAGACGACACCTTCGCCGCGGACGAGCTTGGACATACCGTTGGCTAAGAACAGCAGGAACAAGCTGACGATCGATTTGAGTATGCTGACCGCCGTCGCAAAGCCGAAGTTGGCATTCCCCATCCCGATGTTGTAGACATAGAGATCAAGCACTTCGATGTTATTCATGTTCATGGCATTGGAAAAAACATAGTATTGTTCGAGTCCGTTATTAATGAAATTGGCAATCGACAGGACAAGTAAGACGAAGAATGTCGGGATGACGCCCGGAACGGTTACGTGCCACATCAAGCGGAATCTCCCTGCTCCGTCAACTCTTGCCGCCTCATACAGCTCCGGGTCGATGGATGTTATGGCTGCGATATACATGATGGCTCCCCAGCCAAGACCCTTCCATACTCCCCATAGCGTCATCGCCAGCCAGGTATGCCGGTCAGATGCCAGAATGTTCAACGGTTGGTCGATCAAGTTCAAACTCAATAGAAGATTGTTCAAAAAGCCGTTATCGACGGAGAACAACATGAATGCAAAGGCATATACAAGTACCCAGCTAATAAAGTTCGGGAGAGTTGTAATCGTTTGCACAATTCTCTTGAAGGAGGAGCTCTTGACCTCAGTCAGGAAAATCGCGAAGATGACCGGCAGGATCGAGGTTAATATGCCCAGCGTACTGAGCGCCAACGTATTGCGCAGGACGCGGTAGATCTCCATCCGCTGGAAGGGGTTGGCGATCATCGTCTTGAACCAATGCAGCCCCATAAATTCACTTTGGGACAGCGGAATTCCAGGCCGATAATCATAAAGCGCATAAATCCATCCGTACAGCGGTAAGTACGAAAATAGAAATACAAGAACCAGGAATGGGAGCGCCATTAGGAAAAGCGTGTTCCTGCCGCTTCCCCGAAGGCCTCGCTTCCTTGCGATGGACGGTAGCGGGGGACTCATCATACTCTGACGCATAGTTTTCCTCCTATCTCATTCTCACAGTCTTCTTGCCTCAAGTCGTGCGCGAGCGCAGTTATCTTCTGTATCGATCCTTCTCCTCTTCCTCCCCCGAAACATTTAGCATCATCGTTTTAGCAATTTCGATGCTATCGTAATTTATCCTAAGCGAGAATGTCAATAGCGATATTGTTTTATTTCGAACAAAATAGGCAGAAAGCCGGCTCAGACATGTCGATCTTTTAGATCGATCTGAAGTTAGTGCTCGAACTAGCTCATGATTGACAGCAAGTGGGGGAAAACCTATAATAATGACGTTACTAAAACGAAATAGCAAAAAAGTGGGGGGTGATGTTGGGTACTGCGTCTGAGAGGGGACAAGAAGAAGTGTCTCGTGTGTGGAGCAGGGCGTTTACTTACTTGATCGCAGTGAACTTCATAACCGCGATGGGCTTTAATATGGTGTTTACCACAATATCCGAATACGCCGTTAACATCGTGAATTCTCTTTCTGTTGCAGGGACGGTATCGGGGATTTTCTCGGTTGGCGCATTAATAATGCGCCCATTTGCAGGCGGTATGGCGGATCGGTTTAACAAAAAAAACCTTTGTATCATTGCAAACGTATTCATCGGAATTGCGGTTCTCGGATATTCTTTCTCTTCGAGCATTACCGGTCTGATTTTCTTCAGAGCGCTGCATGGGATCTTATTTGCGATCAGCAGCACGGTGAATGTCGCCCTCGCGACAAGGTATATTCCGCTAGCTCGCATCGGAGAAGGAATAGGCTATTTTGGACTGGGTCAAGTCGTCGCGTCGGTCATGGGGCCGATTATGGGAATCCATATTGCGCGCAGCTTTGGATTTCATGCCTTGTTTATGGTCATTGCGTTGTTATCTTTCGTTGGAGCAGCCATGCTGCTAAGTCTGCGTTACACCGAAGTACAGAGGAGACACATTCATGGCGCGCGAAAGAGGTTTTCCGTGGATGGCCTGATCGCTCGCGAGGTTATCGTGTATGCGTGCATTGGCGGGCTGTTCTCCTTTGGGAACGGAATTGTAGGCGCTTTCATGGTGTTGTTGGCCGATGAGCGAAACATTGCGGGAATCGGGCTCTTTTTCTCCGTAGGCGCGATTGGCGTTTGTGTATTACGTCTCTTTGCAGGGCGGTTCTTGGACAAAGCGACCCTAACCGTGGTTGTCAATATTTCGTTAATTGTGACTGCGATATCCATGGCAATAATCGGATTTGCGCAAGTGCTTGGGCTGCTCATCCTCGCATCCATCTTGAAGTCCATTGGCCAAGGAGGAGGGCAATTGGCGCTTCAGGCCGAGTCTGTGAAGAAGGTGGACGGCAGCAGGGTGGGCGTGGCAATCAGTACGTTCTATATCGGGGCAGATATCGGTCAGGGACTTGGCCCGATCATCGGAGGCGTAATTTCCGAGCATTTCTCTTATTCGGCCATGTTTGGCGCTTGTTCCGTGCTGATGCTGGGTTCGCTCCTCGTCTTCAACATTTATCAGAGCAAGTCGGGATATGCAAGTCATGGAGTTGATCGTTAGGAGGCTGGATCATGGCAAATGATTTTCTTAGAAACAAGGACGGAATGCCCATGCTGCTGTTGGGGCTTCAGTCGCACAACTCATCGACGGGCACGTTCATGATGGATCGAACCATTCAAGCCGTTAAGCAGTTTGGCGGCAATCTGGTGGAGGCGCCGGTCTATTGGTTCGCGATTGAACCCCGAGAGGGGGAGTATGATACAACAAGTGTCAAGGATTTGATTCTGCAGGTGAGGGAGGCGGGACTGAAGCTGATCATCCTCTGGTTCGGATCTTCCAAGAATGGGCATCCGAACTATGCGCCCGAGTATATCAAGTTGAATCCGGATACTTATCGGCTTGCCGTGCGGCCGGACGGCGCTCCCGTGGCCTCGATGTCGCCCCATTGCAACGCAACGCTTGAAGCCGACCGGCGGGCATTCGTCGAGTTGATGCGCTGCATACGGGATGTGGACAGCGAGCATGGCACGGTCGTGGCCGTCCAGGTGGAGAACGAGATCGGTCTGGGGAACACCGATCGGGACTATTCCGAAGCAGCCAATCAGGCATACCGGCAGCCTGTTTCGAGCGAATTAATGCCTGTCACGCTTGAGGATTCCGGTGCCGAGGGGAATGCGGCTACATGGCGGGGCAAATTCGGGAGGCATGCTCATGAGGCTTTTACCGCCTGGCATTTTGCCCAGTTCGTTGAGGCCATAGCGGCGGCCGGCAAAGCGGTCTATGACATTCCGATGACGGTGAACATTATGCTGGGTGAACAAGGGGTGGAAGAGCCGGGCTTAAGCTATAACGCCGGGGCAGCGGTAGGGAGGGTCATCGAGATATGGAAGAGAGGCGCTCCCAGCATCGATGTGATCTGCCCCGATATTTATCTGGCCAGCCGTGACAGCTATACCCGGGTCTGCCAAACCTACGCGCGCCAGGACAATCCCTTATTTATCGCCGAGACCTTCACTGGCGGCGATGCCATAGCGATGCATGTCATGCGTGCCGTGGCCGAATACGGCGCCATCGGAATTTGCGGTTTTGGAGCCGAGTCCACATTGGACAGCAACGGGAGTTTATTGAAGGATGCCGTAACCCTGGCGATTTCCATGCGTGCCATTGCGGCCCTCGAACCTTTGCTCATTCAATACCGTAACACGGGACGGGTCCATGCAATCCTGCAGGAGGAATTCGCGAGGGAGCAGTATATCAAGCTAGATCGGTACCATGTGCTGGCCAGGTTCAACAGCAGCCCGGGAACCCCTCCCTATGGATTGGGTTCCAGTATCAATCTGCGGGACCCGGACCATGCCGCTATTCTGAAAGAACGCGGAAGGGGGCTCCTCATTCAGACCGGGGAATGCGAATTCTATCTGGCAGGTGCGGGCGTCAAGCTGGAGTTCCTCCGAAGACCCGATCCCATGGATGATAACCCGTACCCGCAGTTAACCTCCCGCCAGTCGGGACAACTGAATTTCCTGACGGTCGAGGAAGGCCATTTTGAAGGGGAAGAATGGGTGTGCGACTATGTTCGCAATGGCGATGAGACCAATGGCGCGGTATACGTCCATCCTGGACAGACGGTGAAGATCAGGCTTAATCCCAATACGGGCATGGGGATTCGATAGGAATCCGCCATGCCGGCGCAAAGGAGAATCATGATGGCTAAGCGGTTTATATGCACGAGCAGCGAGCCAATTGTACAAACGAAAGCAGGCAAAGTCCGAGGATTCATTCTAGATAGTACTCATACGTTTCACGGCATTAAATATGCCGACGCTAAGCGATTCAAGATGCCGACACCGGTTGCGCCGTGGGAAGGGGTGAAGGATGCCCTGTCCTATGGCCATGTGGCGCCGATTCCGACTCCGGATTCACCAGGGTGGGATCTCTATATTAACCACAGATTCTGGCCGCAAAGCGAAGATTGCCAATATCTTAACGTCTGGACGCAGAGTCTCGATTCCGACGCCAAAAAGCCGGTCATGGTATGGCTGCACGGTGGCGGATACTTCAGCGGATCATCCATCGAGCATGTGGCGTACGATGGCGATAACTTGAGCAAGCACGGCGATGTCGTGGTCGTATCGCTCAACCATCGTCTCAATTTCCTCGGATATCTGGATCTTTCCTCCTTCGGCGAGCGCTACGCCAATTCCGGCAACTTGGGTCAGGCCGATATCGTGGAAGCACTGAAGTGGGTCAGGGAGAATATCGCCAGCTTCGGCGGGGATCCGGACAATGTCACGATCTTCGGTCATTCCGGCGGCGGGGGAAAATGTAACGCATTGCTGCAGACACCTGCTGCAGACGGTCTCTTCCACAAAGCCATCATCATGAGCGGCGTTAGCGGTCGCGATTCCTTCCTGCGGGGAGGAGGGCCCAGGAAGGATCGGGAATTGACCGAAGGTATGCTCGCGCAGCTCAGCTTCGGCCCAGAGGATATAGAGAAGCTGGAAACGGTTCCGCTCGCTGTGTTAACAAAGGCATTCAACAACGCGGCGCAGGCACTGGCCGGCGGCGATGGATTGTTCTCCATTATGCGGATCGGGCTTCGTCCGACACCGAACGATTGGTACGTCGGGGATCCGTATGATGTCGGGTTCACGGAACATGCGCGCACGATCCCGGTGATGGTAGGCTCGGTATTCTGCGAATTCAGCTCGCCGCCTCAGATTAACAAACCGGATGAGCTGTCGGCCGAGGAGAGAAGAGCCCATATTGCGGAGTACTACGGTACCGAACATACGGATGATCTGATCGCACGATTTAAAGAGAGTTTTCCCGATAAGAACGAGCTGATGATTCGCTATCTGACCAATCGCCAAGGGACGATTGAGTATTGCCGGACGAAGGCGGAGCAGTCGGAGGCGCCGGTCTACAATTACTTGTTCTCTTTAACCTTTGCCGTAGATGACGGTAAGCCCGCATGGCACGGCGCCGAAATGCCCTTTGTCTTCCATAATACCGACAAGATCGCGATTAGCAATATCCCCGGGGTTTCCGATCAACTGGAACAACAGGTGTACAGCGCATTCGTGAATTTTGCGCGGTTCGGCAATCCGAACAACGAGGTCGGGCCGGAATGGCCTGTATTTACGACGGGTTGCGAAGCGACGATGATCTTCGATTCGCCATCTAGAATCGGGATTGACTTCGATCAGCGGCTCATGGAACTCCATCGGATAACGGCCCCGGCGGGTAACTTTTTCTAATTGGGGGAGGTGATAGGTGGGGCTCGTTGGGAAACGCGGATCAAGCTGCTGGAACGATTCATGAAGGAAACACGAATACGAGGAGGAGATTGTAGTGAAGCAAGGAATCAGATCAATGCCAAAGGTTTACATCGTAGCATTGCTGGTGTCGATGATGATCGCTATGGTAATTGGCGGGTTGCCCGATGCCTCTGTATCAGCTGCTGCCAAAGGCAAGCCTGCCTTTAGTCAGAAAGGCGCCATTACGTTGTCTGTCGGAGAGGGATACACGTTCGAAGTCGTCAATCACCCGGCAGGCGCATCTTATGTATGGAGCAGTGACAAGAAGACAGTGGCGACGGTGGATGAGAACGGACGCGTGCAAGCTGTCGGAGCAGGCACGGCGACGATTAATTGTCTCATTCAGATCAATGGCAAGGAACAGTACATTCACGCGAAAGTGATAGTCAAGGATAAGCCGGGAACTGCCCGCGTGAAGGTAGACAAGAACGGCTTAGATGGCGCCGGCCGGATGGTCGCGTACTTCGGGACGCCGGTCATCGATGGCAAGGCCGACCACGCATGGAACCAAGCGCAAGCGGTTACGCCGGCGATAATAGCGGGAGCGTCGGACACGAAGCCGACTTTCAAATTGCTATGGGACGATCATGCGATATACGTCCTTGCAGAAGTGAAGGATGACCAATTGTCCGTAGAGAATGAAGGGTTCTGGGCGCAGGACGCGCTTGAAATTTACATGGACGAGAACAACGACAAGGAACCAGAATACGGCGTAGACGACGTTCGCATATCCATTAACTATGAGAACGCCTCGTATGCGGCAAGCGGGAAGGCCGATCGGTTCTATACGGCTGCCTCACGCTCGAAGGACGGGTATATTATCGAAGCCAGAATCGCGTTCCGATCGCAGCCGGAGAACGGCAAGCTCATGGGGATCGAACTGCAATTGAACGATGGGGTCGGCACGGAGCGAGTCGCCAAATTCAATGTCTTCGACGACACGGACAGCGCATGGCGGGATCCGAGTCGGTTCGGCGAAGTGCTGCTGACCGGTAAGGCCAATAACGCAGTCAGCGGATGGAATCCCTACGATCTCGAGAATTTAGTCAAGGTCACGAAGGCGATGGACCTCTCGCTGTACGCGAATGGAAGCATCGTAACGGATGCGATAGCCGACGCGGAAAGCGTCCTTGCGGACAAGAAAGCTACGCAGCAACGAATCGACGAGCGCTTCGTTGCGATTAAGGAGGCAATCGATAACTTGGAATATACGGAAGAAGCGGCGAAGGAGAAACATTTTGTCCCGGTTCCGGATGAATATCGCGTAGAGAGCGATCAGCTGGGCACGATCGAGCGTCTGTACTACAAGGCGGCTAATCTCGAGAACGGTACGGACGATAAAAAAGTGAACGTGTACCTTCCTCACGGTTATGATCCCACGGATAAGACGACTAAGTACGATGTGCTCTACTTGATGCATGGCGGCTCCGAGAACGAGGATCTGATCTTCGGCGGCCCCGGCGAGAACAAGCAATTGAAGAAGATCCTGGACAACTTGATCGCCAGAGGCGATATCGAACCGATGATCGTCGTGACGCCGACCTTCTATGGCGGCAAGAACGATGTTGCCTTCTTCCATGAGGAACTGATCGACAATGTTGTTCCGTTGGTTGAGACGACGTACAATACGTATGCGGAATCCGGTAGCCTGGAAGACTTGAAGGCGTCCAGGGAGCATCGGGCTTTCGGGGGGTTCTCGATGGGGTCTGTCACGACCTGGTATACCTTCGTCCATTGCCTGGATTACTTCAAGTATTATATGCCGTTAAGCGGTGACAGCTGGGTGATCGAGTCGTTGGGCGGCGGCACGAAGCCGCAAGAGACAGCCGAGTATCTTGCGAATGTGGCAAGGGAATCCGGATACACGCCGCAAGATTATTACGTGTTCGCGGCAACGGGCAATTGGGATATGGCATATCCGAACTTGAAGCCTCAGATCGATGCGATGAAGCAATTGACGGATGCCTTCATCTACTCGTCGAACCCGAGCGAGGGCAATCTCTACTTCATGGTAGCCGACGGTGGCGAACATACCTGGGCCTGGCAGAACCAGTACATCTATGGCATCTTGCCGGACCTGTTCAGTCAATAGACGGCAAAGCGGTGAGGCCGATCAGGATTTATTCCCTGCTCGGCCTTTCTTCATGCGAGTGCTGAGGAAGGCAAATGTTCGACGAGCATGGACTGTCGAAGCGGTATCATAGCGAGCTGCAGGACAAGGGTTCGCGCGCCAAATAGCCGACGGATCGGTAGCTTACCGCTATCGAGACGCCGGCTTTTGCTTTTGCGTGTGCACGCGCAATACCGCAATAGAGCGTTATTTTTATGCCGGAACAACGCGACAATCGGTTCGGAAGATCGATTATCGTTAGAAGGAGCAAGGGCATGTCATTATCATTTCGCCATGGAGAGGGAGGATTGCGCATGTTACGAGTGGCCATTATCGGCGCGGGAGCGATCTCGGACGCCCATATCGCAGGCTATCTGCAATTCCAGGACCGCTGCAAGATTGTCGCGATCTGCGACGTATACGCGGACAAGGCGGAGGCCAAGGTGAAGAAGCATGGTCTCGAAGCAATGGTCGTCCAGGATTACAAGGAGCTGCTTCACGAGGGAATCGATCTGGTATCCGTGTGCACGCCGCCGTATACGCATGCCGATATCTCGGTAGATTGGCTGCTTGCAGGAAGCCACGTCATCGTCGAAAAGCCGATGGCCGCATCGCTGCAGGAATGCGACCGAATCAACGAGGCGGCAGCGATGAGCGGCAAGCTCGTGTCCGTCATCGCGCAGAACCGCTACCGCAATCCGATGATGAAGCTGAAGGCGGTTCTGGACACCGGTCTCGCCGGGAAGGTGCTTCATGCCCAGGTGGACTCGTTCTGGTGGCGCGGGCACTGCTACTACGACTTGTGGTGGCGGGGCACTTGGGAGAAGGAAGGCGGCGGGCCCACGCTGAACCATGCGGTGCACCATATCGATGCGCTGTTGTGGATGCGCGGACGTCCGAGCCAGGTGCAGGCGTTCATGAGCAACGTTGCGCATGACAATGCCGAGATCGAGGATCTGTCGATTGCGATGCTGCGCTATCCGGATGGAACGCTAGGCCAAATTACGAGCTCGGTCGTGCATCATGGGGAGGAGCAGCAAATCATTTTCCAGGGGGCCAATGCCCGCATCTCCGCACCATGGGCGCTCAAAGCATCGTCGTCCAAGCCGAACGGTTTCCCGGAGACGGATACGGACTTGGAGGAGCAAATCCAGCGCTACTACGACAGCTTGCCGGATCTCCCTTATGAAGGGCATACGGCGCAGCTCGACAACGTGCTGACCGCCATCGAGACCGGGGCGCCGCTGCTGATCGACGGGCACAGCGGACGCGCCACGCTGGAGCTGATCACGAGCATCTACAAGTCCGCGAGCACCGGGGAATGCGTCCAGCTGCCGCTTGCGCCGGACGATCCGTTCTATACGCGCGAAGGGGTGCTGAAGCATGCCACGCACTTCTATGAGAAGAGCGCGCATATCGAGAACTTCGGGGATCTGGCGATCACGACAGGCAGCAGCCTCGAAGAGAGGAAGAAGTGAGCATGGACAATAAGAGCGGCATGTTCTATGCCCCGAAGGGCAAGCCGAATCCCGTCTGCGAGCCGGGCGAATTCCGCTTCGCGGCGATCGGCCTGGATCACGGGCATATCTACGGGATGAGCGGCGGTCTGATCGAAGCAGGCGGTCAGTTGGCATGGGTGTATGACCCGGATCCGTCGAAGGCGGCGGCCTTTCAGCGGAAATTCCCGGGCGTGCAAGTTGCGCGTTCGGAAGAGGAGGTTCTGCAGGACGGCAGCATCCACCTTGTCGCCAGCGCGGCGATTCCTTCGGATCGCTGCGCACTGGGGCTCCGCGCGATGTCGCATGGGAAGGATTATTTTGCCGACAAGGCGCCGCTCACGACGCTGGAGCAGCTCGAGATGGCGAAGCACAAGGTGTCGGAGACGAATCGTAAATATGCGGTCTACTACGGCGAACGCCTCCACTCGGAATGCGCGGTCTATGCGGGGCAGCTGATCGAGCAGGGCGCGATCGGTCGCGTCGTGCAAGTGCTGGGCTTAGGTCCCCATCGGATCAATGCGCCGAGCCGGCCGGCATGGTTCTTCGACCGCGATCGCTTCGGCGGCATCCTATGCGATATCGGCAGCCATCAGATCGAACAGTTCCTGTTCTATACCGGCGCTCGAGATGCCGAGGTCGTGCACAGCAAGAAGGCGAACTACAATCATAAGCAATACCCGAAGTTCGAGGATTACGGCGACATGACATTGGTCGGCGATAACGGCGCTACAGGGTATCATCGGGTCGATTGGTTCACGCCGGACGGCCTGTCGACGTGGGGAGACGGGCGTACGACGATTCTCGGGACGGAAGGGTACATCGAGCTTCGCAAGTATGTGGACATCGGCCGCGAGCGGAAGGGCGATAACGTCTATCTCGTGAATCGCGAGGGCGAGCAGTACTGGAATGTGTCGGGGCAAGTCGGGTTCCCGTACTTCGGGCAGCTGATACTCGATTGCTTGCACCGCACGGAGCATGCCATGACGCAGGAGCATGCGTTCAAGGCGGCCGAATTGAGCCTGATTGCGCAGCGCGACGCGATTCATATCGAGTAATGGAATGACCGTCAGGGGATTGATGCCCCTGACGGTCATTCGCGTGCGGGCAGCTACCTGCTCCATCGCTTGCGGTATTGGTGCGGCGTCGTGCCCATGCGCGATTTGAAAAACTTGCAAAAATAAGAGCAGTTCGTCAGCCCGATCTCCTCGGCGACCAGCGCGATCGGCTTGTCTGTCGTGGTCAGCAGCATGACGGCCTGGTGCATCCTGCGCGTCGCGATATATTCGGTGATGCTGATGCCGACCGCGTCCTTGAACAAATGGGACAAGTGGTAGGTAGTCAGGTGAAGATCCCGTGCCATTTCCTCGAGATGGAAGGGCAGCGTATAATGCTGCTCGATCCAGACGAGGATATGTTCGACTTGGTGGTTTTTGCGCGAGCGCATCGGTACGGCCTGCTCTTGCTGCTGCAGCCATAGCGGCTTCAGACTGCGGAACAGGGAGACGAGGAACAGCGAGATCTCCTCGAACTGATCGGCTTCCGAGCGCGTGTCGAGCTTGTGCTGCAAGCTGCGGAATGCCGCTACCGGCTCGTCATGGTCTTCGATGCCATAGAGGCAAGGCGAAGCGAGGCTGCCTGCGTTCAAGTGCCGGAAGAAGGCGTGCAGAGCAGGCCACTGCCCGAAGTACGATTCGAACATGGTCGGTTCGAAGATCGCGATCGACCGTTCGAAGGACGCGTGCTCGGCATAGTCGATCCGGACATGGTGAAGCTGATACGGCTGAAAAATGCAGAGCATCCCCGGACGTATGGCGTAGCTGACGTTGTTCACGATCATCGTCCCGCTGCCTTGGTGAATGAGCAGGATCTCGGTGCCGCGATGGGAATGGAACGTCTCGCGGAATTGGCCGTCGGTACTGATGCGTCGGTAGGCATAATACAGCGGGCCTTCGCTTAAATCGGTATTCACGATATAAGACAGCGGTATCCACTCCTATGCGAGGACGTAGTCGGGATGCTTGGATAACTTATTTTCAATATAGCGAATCGACTCTGCGACCACAAGCAATAAGGCAAGTTATTCGAGCGCGTGTTATAGTGGAGGGAGTTACATTTAGCCACAGGAGCGTGAACCGATGCGGAACGACGAACAATTGACGCCTGACGGCGAGGCGCTGTCCCTGAAGCTCTTCGTAGTCCTCTCCAAGGCCTACAAGACGATCATGGATCGGGCGACGAAGGATATGAAGCGGCACGGCTTGTCGCCGTCGGAATTCATGATACTCGAGGTGATCTACGCCAAGCGGCGAATTCCGCTGCAGCAGATCGGCGAGAAGATTCTGATCACGAGCGGAAGCATTACTTACAATATAGACAAGCTGGAGGAAAAGGGGCTGCTGAAGCGCGTCCCGAGCGCGGAGGACCGAAGAATCATCTACGCGGAAATAACCGAGCAGGGCGATGATCGGTTCGGGCGGATTTTCCCGCAGCATGCGGATGTCATTCATGAGTTGCTGGGCACGCTAAATGAAGAAGAGAAGCAGACGGCGATTGAATTGTTGAAGAAGCTGGGCAAGGGCGTATAAGGGCGGTGGCGGGCAGATGCGATCGACGCGCTTCACTTTCTGCTGCTTCTGCGTTGTTCAAGCCCTCTGCGGTAATGAGGCATTGGGGTATTGACGAAATGCTCCGAATCATATATCTTTAATTTAAGATAATTGAATTTGAGATAATGAAGGGGTGGCGACAATGTCGATCGTAACGGCAGGCATACATCATATCACCGCATTCGCAAGGAATCCGCAGGAGAACGTCGACTTCTATGCCGGAATATTAGGGCTGCGGCTCGTAAAGCGGACGATAAACTTCGACGCGCCGGAGGTGTACCATCTGTACTTCGGCGATCACGCCGGCAGCCCCGGCACGATCATCACTTTCTTCCCATGGCCGGACTCCAGAAAAGGACGGGTCGGCGGCGGCCAAGTCGGAATCACCACTTATGCGGTTCCGGTCGGCGCGCTCGCGTATTGGGAGGATCGGCTCAAGCGCTTCGGCGTCTCGGTCATGACGGGCAACCGTTTCGGCGAGCGCTATCTGCAGTTCTCGGATAACGAGGGCTTGCGTCTGGAGATCGTGGAGCGGGAGGAAGGTCCGAACAGCGAGTGGCGCTTCGGCGGCATTCCGGCGGACAAGGCGATTAAGGGCTTCGGCGGCGCGGTTCTCTACAGCGTGCGTGCGAATCGCACGATGGATGCGCTCGAGAATATTCTCGGCTTGCAGAAGGTCGGCGAGGATGCGGGGTATGCACGCTTCCAGGCTTCCGGCAAGATCGGCAACCTCGTCGATGTGCGTATCGCGGACATGGAGTGGGGCGCAGGCGGGGCAGGCACGGTTCACCATATCGCTTGGCGGGCGAAGGACTACGAAGAGCATTCGGCGTGGCAGCGTAAGGTGGCGGCATCCGGCTATCAACCGACCGAGATTATCGACCGGCAGTATTTCAATGCGATCTACTTCCGCGAGGCCGGCGGCATCTTGTTCGAAATCGCGACGGATCCTCCGGGGTTCGCGCGCGACGAGGCTGCGGAGGTCATGGGCGAGCGGCTGATGCTCCCGTCCTGGTATGAGCCGCGCAGAGCGGAGATCGAGGCGAATCTGTATCCGATCGAAGTACGCGAGCTGGAGGAGGGTAAAGTATGATACATCTATTCGACAAGGGTGTTGATCCGGCGGCGCCGACGCTCGTGTTGTTCCATGGCACGGGCGGGACAGAGCGGGATCTGGTCGGATTAGCGCGGCGGATCTCTCCCGGTTCGTCCGTGCTGAGTCTGCGAGGCAATGTGCTGGAGAACGGGATGCCGAGGTTTTTTCGTCGCCTGGCGGAGGGCGTGTTCGATCTTGAGGATCTTGCATTCCGTACGAAGGAAGTCTACGAATTTCTGCAGCAGGCTGCGGACGAATACGGCCTGGATCGCGAGCGTTTCGTAGCGGTCGGCTATTCGAACGGCGCCAATATAGCCGGCAGCTTGTTGTTCCATTACCGTCATGCGTTCCGAGGCGCGATTCTCCATCATCCAATGGTGCCGATTCGGGGCTTGGAGCTGCCGGACATGTCCGGCGTTCCGGTGTTCATCGGAGCGGGCAGCAACGATCCTATCTGCGCGCCGAGCGAGACGGAAGAGCTTGGGAAGCTGCTCTCAGGGGCAGGGGCGGCGGTGCAGGTGCATTGGGAGACGCACGGACATCAGTTAACGCAGACGGAAGCGGCAGCAGCATCGGCGTGGTATAGGGAGAATTTCGCGGCAGGGAGGTAACAGTCAGGATGATTATCATCGATCCGCAATCGCAGCAGGACAGGGATAATTATAAGCTGCTCATCGGCAGCGTCGTGCCTCGTCCGATCGCCTTCGTAACGTCGTTGTCGGACGAAGGCGTGTTGAACGGCGCGCCGTTCAGCTACTTCTCGATTATATCCAGCAGCCCGCCTCGATTGTCCATTTCGGTGCAGCGCAAGGATGGGCAGATGAAGGACACGGCGCGTAACAGCATCAGCGCCGGCGAGCTTGTCGTCCATATCGTGGACGAATCGAATGTGGAGGCGGTGAATGAGACGGCCGCTTCCGTACCGGCCGACGTGAGCGAGATCGCGCTGGCAGGCTTGACGCCGGCGGCGAGCGAAGCGGTGAAGGTGCCGGGCATCGCGGAAGCGAAGGTTCGCATGGAGTGCGTGCTGGAGCGCGCGATCGAGCTCGAGGGCGCGGACGGCGGGATCGCTTGCGATCTGCTGATCGCGCGGATCGTTCGCTTCCACGTCGCGGAGGAGCTGCTGCAGGACGGACGCATCGATGCGTCCGGGCTTGCGCCGGTCAGCCGGATGGCCGGCAACGATTACGCGAAGCTGGGCAGCACGTTCACGCTGGAACGGCCGGAATAGCGTGCCAGCTTGGGCAGGCAGGCTATCGCTAGGCGCGGAAGGGGCGAATGAAAGCGGAATACCGCACTCGTTCGCCGGAATGGGGCCGGTCGAGGGCGAACGAAAGCGGAAACCCGCACTCGTTCGCCGGAACGGTGCCGTCGAGGGTGAACGAAAGCGGAAACCCGCACTCGTTCGCCGGAATGGGGCCGTCGAGGGCGAACGAAGCGAAAAACCGCACTCGTTCGCCGGAATGGGGTCGTTGAGGGCGAACGAAAGCGGAAACCCGCGCTCGTTCTCCGGAATGGGCCCGCCGAGGGTGAACGAAAGCGGAAACCCGCACTCGTTCGCCGGAATGGGGCCGTCGAGGGCGAACGAAAGCGGAAAACCGCGCTCGTTCTCCGGAATGGGCCCGCCGAGGGTGAACGAAAGCGGAAACCCGCACTCGTTCGCCGGAATGGGGCCGTCGAGGGC
>JAEZCJ010000037.1 GCA_023433615.1 Bacillota bacterium
CCGGAAAGTGCGCTAGCGTTCAAGATTCGACGCCGAATAAGCTGCGAAGCAATACTTCGTGATCACAAGTTAACCCATCACAAGTTGACCCTTAGGAAGTGTGAATGTGACAGCTATTAGATATGAATTGATTAAAGTATGCAAGCAATCGGGAGCGAGACTGGGCAGAGTGCATACGCCTCACGGCGTCATCGAGACACCATGCTTCATGCCGGTCGGCACGCAGGCAACCGTCAAGACGATGAGTCCCGAGGAACTGAAGGAGATGGATGCGCGAATCATCCTGAGCAATACCTATCATCTTTTCTTGCGTCCAGGACATAAGCTGATCGAGCGGGCGGGCGGCCTGCACAAGTTCATGAACTGGGATCGCGCGATCTTGACGGACAGCGGAGGCTTCCAAGTATTCAGCTTGAGCGATATGCGCAAGATTTCGGAAGAAGGCGTCGAATTCCGCTCGCATCTGAACGGCGATAAGCTGTTCTTATCGCCCGAGAAGGCGATGGAGATCCAGAATTCGCTCGGCTCCGATATCATGATGGCATTCGACGAGTGTCCGCCTTACCCGGCGGAATACGAGTACGTAAAAAATTCGATCGAAAGGACCACGCGTTGGGCCGAACGCTGCCTGAGCGCCCATGAACGGCCGGACGCGCAGGGCTTATTCGCGATCGTGCAAGGCGGAGGCTACAAGGAGCTGCGCGAACAGAGCGCGCGCGATTTGACTTCCATGGATTTCCCGGGGTATGCTATTGGTGGACTGAGCGTTGGCGAACCGAAGCCGGTCATGTACGAGGTGCTGGACTATACGGTTCCGTTGCTTCCGGCCGCCAAGCCGCGTTATCTGATGGGCGTCGGATCGCCGGATGCATTGATCGAAGGCTCGATCCGCGGCATCGACATGTTCGATTGCGTGCTGCCGACGCGCATCGCGCGGAACGGTACGCTGATGACAAGCGAAGGCAGGCTGGTCGTGCGCAACGCGAAGCACGCCGAAGACTTCGGTCCGCTTGACCCGGCATGCGATTGCTATACCTGCCAGAACTACTCTCGCGCTTATATCCGCCATCTGCTCAAGGCGGACGAGACGTTCGGCATTCGCCTGACTACTTATCACAATCTGCATTTCCTGCTACAGCTCATGCGGGACGTACGACATGCGATCATGGAAGACCGTCTGCTGGATTTCCGGGATGACTTCTTCGCGAAGTACGGCCTGAATGATAATGACAAAGGCTTCTGAAAGGGGGAATTACAATGTGGCTTGCAAGTGGTGATGGAGGCGGTAACTTAGTCGGCATGATTTTGCCTTTCGTGCTGATGTTTGCGGTCTTTTATTTCTTACTGATCCGTCCGCAGCAGAAGAAGACGAAGACGCGCAACCTGATGCTTAGTCAATTGAAGAAGGGCGATAAGGTTACGACGATCGGCGGCCTACACGGTACGATTGCGGAGATTACCGACGATACGATCGTGCTTCGCGTGAACGACACGACGAAGATGACGTTCGAACGCAGCGCGATCAACAACGTCGTGGCTTCCGCGCCTTCCGCAGAATAGCGGAACCATACATAGACCGAAGTGCCTAAAGGCATGTCTACAAGAAGGAACTGCCCCGCGAGTCGTGATTCGACGCCGGGGCAGTTCCTTTTGGCATCGAATCGAGTATTACCCGGGCAATTAATTGCCGCCGCCGGCTGACGCGAGGCGTCTAAGCATCCGTCCGGCAGGCGCCTGCAGCGATAACCGCATACCAATGTGGGCCGCGAATAGACCAAGCGCGATGCCGCCTGCCATATCGAGGAACCAATGGATGCCGAGGTAGAATATCGAGAAAACGATCGCTACCGCGCAGCTTGAGCACAGCCATGCCCATTTCGCGTTGTCCGAACGCTGCGCCAGCACGGCGAGCGTCACCGATATCGACGTATGTAAGCTCGGAAAGCAATTGTCGATGCCGGACAGGAGCCGATATTCGCTCTCGAATCGAGGGAAGACATCGAGCAGCCGAAGTTGGACCGTCGGATCATTGACCCATACTTCGTTGACCGGGAAGAATAGAAAGAACGGAATGGCGATGCCGTAGTTCAACATGATCGCGTAACATGTCGCGTAGTAGAGCCGCCGATCCGTTCTGCTCCCATACAAGACAAGCGATGCGACAAGCAGCGAGTGAAACACGACAAGGTACATATAAGACAGCCCTTCTGTCAGCCAAGCAGATTGCAGCGACCCCTGAATCCATCCAACGAACCCGCGGTCCCAATCCTGGAACTGCTGCGTATAGTCGGCAGGCGCAGCGAGCAGCGATTCGAATCGGAGCTCCAGCTTATTGAGCAGCAGAATGGCGATTAGCGCTACGAAATGCGCCGAGAATTTCGCGGAACTAGCCATATTAATCGCGAATTGTCCGACTGCCGATAGGGGGATGCCGCGTGTCCCGAAGCTGACGAGCAGCACGGTCGTGAAGACGGACAGCCAGGTGACGGTTGTCATCGAATGAAACGTTAGCATAGCTCCTCCTTCGCATCCGATCTTGGTGTCCGTTAGTATGGCACAAAAAGAGCCGCTTGAACCAAGCGGCTCTTGCTGGACGGCTCACGGCATCTATCATTCCGTTCAACTTCTCGTGCCTACGCCGAACATGCCTCCGACCGCGCCGGCCGCCAAAGTGACGCCTAAGAGCGACAGCGTCGACCAAGCGAACGGGGCGTCAGCCGCCAGGAATCCGATCAGCAGAATGATCACAGCGTAGACGACGCCGAGAATGATTCCGTAGTACCATCCTTTCCTAGCCGATCGCCTGCCGGACGAGAAGCCGCCTGCTAGCGCTGCCAGTCCGTGCACGCTCATCGCGAGCCCGGGAAGCGAGCTCTCCTGCAGGCTGCTGAACCGTAGAAGCATCGAGAGCAGCAGCGCCCCGGCACCCAGCCAGATAATCGCAACGAACAGGCCGCCGAGCAGCGGTGAACTCGGTCTTACTTGCGCCACGGATTTCATCGGTCGAATCACGAACAACGCCTCCTTAATCGATAATCGGATCATCATTGCGCGAAGCATGCTGGTTATCCAATACCTGTTTGTACACCTTATGCCCTGTCCTGCAATTTAGAACGGTGTTGAGCAAGCATAAGCCCTTCTTTCTGATTCTGCCGGATTGATCTTCGCCCTTTCCCAGCATTTGAACCGCATGGCATGCGATCCGGGCGGCTACACTAGCTTTGCATATCTCGACAGGGCGCACAGGCTTATGCTTGTGCCAAGGCGCGAAGGGAGCGGATAGCTGTGGAGGTAGGAAGCCTGCTGCTGCGAACGGTCGTGACGTATCTTCTCGTCTTTACGGTGATGCGGTTGATGGGAAAGCGCGAGATCGGCAAAATGTCCGTTTTCGACCTCGTGATCTCGATCGTCATAGCCGAAATCGCCGTATTCTTGATCGATGACCCATCTCGAAGCTACTGGCATGCCGTCATCCCGATGGTGACGCTGATGGTGATGCAGATCGTCATTGCGATCATTACGATGCGCTTCAGGGGGCTTCGGCTGTTCTTCGACGGCAAGCCGACCATTATTATCGCCAAGGGCAAGCTCAACCGCGAAGCAATGCGCAAGCAGCGCTATAATTTGGATGATCTCATGCTTCAACTGCGAGAGAATAAGATCGCATCCGTCGGGGACGTGGAGTTCGCGATCCTGGAGACGAGCGGCAAGCTGTCCGTCGTGCCGAAGGAGAAGAAGCCCGCGCGTCCGTCCGAAACGGCGGTGCGAATCCCCCAGTTAGGCAGCCATCAGACGCATGGCGAAGACCGTCTTGATTTTCCGCCGAAATACCGGTTCGAGATCTTGCCGATTCCGCTGATTATGGACGGCAAGGTACAAGACACGAATCTGGAGAAGCTGGGCAAGACGAGGTTCTGGCTGAAGAACGAGCTGCAAGCCAAATCGGTCAGCGACTTTAAGGACGTATTCTTGTGTACGATTGACCACAAGGGCAAGCTGTATGTCGATAGCGATAGACGAAAGCCGAAGTCATGAGCCGGCGATAACAATGCCGCGCATGGTTTCGGCTTCTTGCTGCGTATGCCTTCACTTGAACAGCTTGCCGAGAATAGGGATGCGCATGACGTCATGCCGGTCGATAACCCGCATCAGTACCATGAGAAGCAAATAGATGATCATGCCGACGAAGCAGGCGAGCGCGAGGTTATGCCACTCCTTCGGCAGCGCGAGGCGATTCATGACAAACAGGGAAGCGGCCCCCATGATCAGCATGGCTCCGCCGACCTTCGCGAAGTCGGGCAGCTGCATCCGGAAGCCGACGGCCCGCCGGACAGCGATCCAATGCAGCATCGTAACCAATACGATATTGACGTTAATCGCGATAAGCGCCCCTTGAATGCCGAACTCGGCCCGCGAAGCCAATTGGACGATCAGTACCAGCTTGACTGCAGCTCCGATGAACGTGTTCATAAGTGCCGTACCCGGCTTATCCAGCGCTTGAAGCGCGGCCTGCAACGGTGCTTGCAAGTAGATGAACAGCGCGATCGGCGCCATCATCTGCAGCATCGGTGCGATTTCGACATGGCGATAGAGGATGCGGCAGATCGGCTCGGCGAACAGATACATCACGACGGCGAACGGTGCTCCGGATACGAGCGCCAGCCGCATCGATTGATGAAGCCGCTTATGGATGAGGGCGTTATCGCCCTTAGCCGCAGCCTCCGACAAGGAAGGCACGAGCGATACGGCGAGCGAATACGTCAATGCGGTCGGCAGCAGCACGATCGGGATGATCATCCCTTGCAGCGCACCGTACTGGGCCGTCGCGATTTTCGTGACGATCCCTGCAGCAGCCAAGCTGCGCGCAATGAAGATCGACTCGAGCAGATAAGACAAGGAGCCTACTAGCCGGCTTCCCGTAACCGGAATCGACAGGCCGAGCAGCTTGCGCAGCGCGGATTGCTCGGCATGCGGCACGGCGTGCGCGGCTGCTTCCGGCTCTGCATCGGGTGCGGGCACGGATTGCTGCGGCATCGACTCGCGTCGCCGATCGGCGCGGAATTGCCAGTATAGGACGCCCAGTCCGAACAACTCGCCCGCGACGACGCCGAGCATCGCGCCGGCCGCCGCCCATTCCAAGCCGTACGGAAGCAGCCGGTAGGCGAACAAGAGGACGAAGACGATGCGAACCAACGTCTCTGCCGTCTGCGATAGCGCGGTCGGGATCATGTTCTGACGACCCTGGAAGTAACCGCGAAGCACGGACGATACGGCCGCGATGAGCAGGATGGGGATCATGCACAGGAAGGTGTAGTAGACCCTGGAATCGGGCAGCACATGGGTCGTGATCCAGCGCGCAAGCAGCAAGGCCGCGGCGGTGAACAACAAGGCTAGCGACACGGTAAGGCCCATCGCGGTGCGGAAAATTTTCGTCTCCGTCTCCCGATTGCCGAGCGAACGAGCTTCGGCGACCCATTTGGCTACCGCGAGCGGAATGCCGCCGGTCACGATCGTGATCAAGACGATCATGAAGGGATAACCAAGCTGGTACAGTCCGACGCCTTCGGCGCCGATGATGCGCGGCAGTGCGATCCGCGGGATGAATCCGAGAATGCGGTTAAGGATCCCGGCGGCCAGCAGGATCATGGCGCCTTTGATGAAGGTTTGCTTGGTCAATCGCGTTCCCTCTTCTCTAATCGCATAGTAAGGGACTTGCCCTATTACATTCATATGCGGCCTGTCCTGCGGCATGCCTGAAGTTCGTCTGCGCCAGGCATAAAAAAGAAGGAACTCGGCAACGAACGGCGAATAGATAAGACAGCGACGAGAAAGCGAGGACGCCCGGATGACAGACGAGGAATTGAGCGTGTTGATCGAATCGCTGTGCGATAGCAAAGCGGAGGAATTCAGAATGATCGGTTACGAGCATGTATCCGGCAAGGAAGTATGGCAGTGCGTCAGCGACAAGTATATCAAGACAGGCCAGCCTGCGCTTCATCAGATGGTGAACGACATCCTGTCGCTGAAAGTGACGCAATTCATGAATTTCATGACGCTGAGCGCATACCGGGGAACCCATTTCTAGATGGATGGGCTCTTTTTTTTGCGTGCGGGACCGCGACGTGGATTCGACCTTGGAGCGACAGCTTTTGACTCAAAAAACATGCACCGCTATAATGGGACTATTGAGAACTTAAGGGGGCTTATTCCGGTTTATGAACAAGTTGCTGGCTTTTGTGCTGATCGTTGTCGTCACTCTCGGCACGATCGCTTTTACGACACCTGCGTTATTGGATAAGGTTAGGCTCGGCCTCGACCTGAAGGGCGGGTTCGAAATTCTGTATGAAGCCGAACCGCTGACGCCTGGAGGCGAAGTGACGCGCGATGCGCTGAACGAAACGGCTCGGAGCGTCATGGAGCGGGCGAACGCGACCGGCGTCGCGGAACCGGAAGTTACGCCGGAGGGCTCGAACCGAATTCGGGTCAAGATTCCGGGCATTACGAACGAAGACGAAGTTCGTAAAATTCTGCAAGAGCCCGCATCGCTGACCTTCCGCAGTACAAGAGGCTGCGCGGAAGGGACAGGCTTCTGCAAAGTGGAGCTGCTCGGGACGGACTTCAAAGAAGGCGGCGCAACGATCTATCAGAACGAAATGGGCGGCTGGGAAATTTCGATCTCGCTCAAGAGCGCAGCCAAATTCGGCGAAGTGACGCGCGAGGTGTCGAAGCTGCCGGATAACCGGTTAGCGATCTACTTGAATGAGGCCGAATTGTCGGCGCCGACCGTGCACGCGGAAATTCCGAGCGATGTCGCGTCGATCACGGGCAATTACACTCGCGCGGAAGCCAAACAGATCGCGGACACGATCAATCTCGGCGCGCTGCCGCTTAAGCTCGTGGAGAAGTATACGCAGAGCGTAGGCGCTACGCTGGGCAAGCAGTCGCTGGACAAGACGGTCTTCGCCGGCATGCTGGGCGGACTGTTCGTCCTGTTGTTCATGCTCGTCGTCTATCGACTGCCGGGCTTCGTGGCGGTCATCTCGCTCGCGCTGAATACATGGCTCGTCCTGCTCGGCTTCGTGCTGATGAATGCGACGATTACGCTGCCGGGGATTGCGGCGCTTATTCTCGGTCTCGGCATGGCGGTCGATGCCAACATTATTACGGCCGAACGGATCAAGGACGAGCTGCGCAGCGGCAAGAGCCTGTTGTCCTCCCTGAAGTCGGGCTCCAAGAACTCGTTCCGCACCATCATGGACGCGAATATTACGACCGCGCTCGCGGGGATGGTCATGTTCTTCTTCGGCAGCAGCTCGATCCGCGGCTTCGCGATCATGCTCCTGCTCGGAATCATCGTCAGCTTGGTGGCCAATATGAGCTACTCACGGATGCTGATCTACTTGCTCATCAAGAGCGGCCGCTTCCAGAACAAGAAGCTGTACGGCGTGAAGGAGAGTGAAGTCAGTGCGCTATAGTTTCAAGAACTTCGACTTTGTCGGCAAGAGCAAATATTTCTATACGTTCTCGGTCACGATCACGATCCTGGGCATCATTGTCCTCGCGGTAATGGGGCTGAACTACGGCGTCGATTTCCGCGCAGGTTCCAGCGTCGATATCGCGGTTACGAAAAACCTCGAAGCGCAGCATGACGAGATCGTTGCGCTGATCGAGAAAGAGGAACTGGGCAAGTACAACCTATCGATCGGGACGGATCGGGTGACGATCCGTTTCGAAGAAATATTGAACAATGAGGAAGAACTGAAGCTGAAGTCGGATTTTACGGAAGCATTCGATCCGAAGGCATCGATGGAAGTCAACACGGTCGATGTCGAAATCGCGCGCGAGATGCAGACCGATGCGCTGCTGGCTGTCGCGATCGCAAGCATCGGCATCGTCATCTTCGTCAGCATTCGCTTCGAGTGGCGGTTTGCCCTCGCGGCGATCGTCGCGCTGCTTCATGACGCATTCATCGTCATCAGCGTATTCTCGATCCTGCGTCTCGAGGTCGACCTTACGTTCATTGTGGCGGTGTTGACGATTATCGGCTACTCGATCAACGACACGATCGTTATATTCGACCGAATCCGGGAGAACCTGCGCTTCGCCAAGCTCAAGACGAAGGCCGACTTGGTCAAGCTGGTCAACGACAGCGTATCGCAGACGATGACGCGTTCGATCAATACCGTCGTTACGGTACTGTTCGCGGCGCTCGCCGTATTCGTCTTCGGCGGCGAATCGATTCGCATGTTCTCGCTCGCCATGGTCATCGGTCTATTCGCGGGCGCTTACTCGACGATCTTCATCGCGAGCCCGCTCTGGCTGCTGCTCAAGAGCAAGGAGAAGCCGAAGACGCCGGCCAAAACGCAGCATACGGTCTAAATGCCGTTCTGATCGATGGACGATTGCTGGAGGAGGATAGCGCGCGTGGCAAAGAATCGGAATAAGCAGGAACGCCTATTCTCGTCGGGACTGATGTTCTGGGGGAACACGGGACTCGCCGTTATCAAGAGCATAGCCGGCTGGCTATCCGGCAGCACCGCGCTGCTGGCAGACGGCTGCCGCAGCGGCGGGGAAGCGATTCGCTGGTACGCGTCGCGCAAGGCAGCGATCGGCATCGGAGCCCGACGTCCCGCAGCGGCGAGGAGTTTAGCGGGCGGCGTGCTGACACCCGGCGTGCTATCTGCCATGCTTATGCTCCTGATCGGCGTCGAGCTCGGCTTGTTCACGATCCGCGAGCTTGCGGATGGCGGCAGCGACGCGCCGGAATGGTACGCGGCCGCGATTCTCGCCGCAGCTTGGCTGTCACGAGTCGCGATGTCCAGCGATAACCGGAGAGGCGAGACGATCTGTTCGGCGGTCGTATTGGCCGGTACAGGCACGGCATGGCTGGGAGAGCGCATCGGCGAGACAGCGCTATACTATGCGGATGAAGGCGCCGCCCTATGGATCGCGGTCATGATCGCGAAGCAAGGCTATCGGCAGTTGGCGAACGGCCTGAACGGAAGCCGAACGGTTGACCTGTTCAGCGGCGATGCATCGGAACTGTCGGTGGCCGTGCAGCGCGTAGAAGGCGTCATCGCGATCGAGCATCTGGAAGCGAAGGAACAAGGCCACTATATCGCGGTAGAGCTGACCATCAGCGTGAATCCGCGCATCACGATCGCGGAAGGCCAAGACATTGCCCGAAAAGTCAAGGATCGTCTGTTAGAATCCTTCGCGCATGTGACGGACGTGCAAGTCCATGTCGATCCCTTCGACCCGGGCTATCCGTATAAATCGAACCACGATCCGAATCAGGATCATATGCCGACGCTGCTTCAGTAGCGTCGGCGGTTTTTTGCCGTTAAGACTCACGAGCCGTTAGGAGGAGCTGCGATGCTGAAACCGAACACACGCTGGATCGTCGAGCAGCCGGACGAACACCAGGAACGGCTTGCGGCCGGTTTAGCCCGAGAGCTGAAGCTGTCGCCGCTCGCCGCCAGCCTGCTCGTCAAGCGGGGCATGCAGGATGCGGAGAGCGCGCGCGCGTTCTTGCACGGCGGGGATGAGCCCCATGACCCGTTCCTGCTCCTGGGCATGCGCGAAGCCGTCGAGCGGATTCGGCTTGCGAGCGAGCGAGGCGAGCTGATCCGCATCTACGGCGATTACGATGCCGACGGCGTCTCGAGCACGGCCTTCATGACACGATTGTTCACACATTTAGGCTATCGCTTCGATAACTACGTGCCGCACCGGACGCTGGAGGGCTACGGCCTCAACAACGCGGCGATTGATGCAGCCGCTGCTGCAGGCGTCAAGTTAATCGTGACCGTCGATAACGGCATCAGTGCCGTCGATCAGATCGCTCATGCCCGGTCAGCGGGCATCGACGTCGTCGTGACGGATCATCACGAGCCGCCCGAGGAGCTCCCCGAGGCTGCGGCGATCGTCAACCCGAAGCAGCCGGGCTGCCCCTATCCGTTCAAGGGATTGGCAGGCGTCGGCGTTGCGTTCAAGCTGGGACAGGCGCTGCTCGGCCGTCCGCCGTACGAATGGGCAGAGCTTGCCGCGCTCGGGACCGTGGCGGATCTCATGCCGCTCTTGGACGAGAATCGCATCATCGTGAAGCGAGGCTTAGAGCAGCTTCGGCAGACCGGCAATTGCGGCTTCCGCGCGCTTGCGCAGGTAGCCGGCATCGATCTCGCTTCGGCGCAGGCGGAGACGATCGCCTTCGGCATGGCGCCTCGCGTGAACGCGGCGGGACGGCTCGAGCACGCGAACCTCGCGGTTCGGCTGCTCACTACGGACGATCCCCAAGAGGCGCTCGCCAGGGGAGAAGAACTTGATGCGTTGAACCGCGAACGGCAGAAGCTCGTGGACGCGATGGTCAAGGAAGCCGAAGAGGCTTGGCAGGCGAAGCGTCAAGCATTGGCTGACGCCGGCGAGCCTGCGCCTGACGTCATTGTCGTTGCGGGCAAAGGCTGGAACGTCGGGGTAGTCGGCATCGTGGCTTCGAAGCTGATCGAACGTCATTATCGCCCGACCTTCGTGCTCGGCATCGATCCGGAGACAGGCATGTGCAAGGGCTCCGCCCGATCGATCGAAGGGTTCGATCTGCATGCGGCCGTCACGGCTTGCGGCGATCTGCTGGATCACTTCGGCGGCCATCAGGCTGCTGCAGGCATGAGCCTGCCTGCGGAGCGGCTCGCCGAATTCGAAGCGCGACTCGTTCAGCTGGCGCGCGAGCGGCTTACAGCCGAACATCGAATCCGCAGCACGCAGGTCGATCTCGTCTGCAGCCCGGAAGATGCCGATCTGGAGACGACGAAGCAGTTGGCGCTGCTCGAGCCGTTCGGGGTCGGCAATCCGCAGCCCAAGCTGCTGCTGCAGCGCGCTCCGCTCGCGGAGAAGCGGGCCATCGGCAAGGAGAGCAAGCATCTGAAGCTAGCCGTTGCCCGCGGCGGGGGGACGCTGGATGCCATCGGCTTCGGTCTAGGGGAGCTTGCGGAGCGGCTGTCGGACAGCGCGAACGTTGATCTGGTCGGCGAGCTGACCGTCAACGAGTGGAACGGCAACCGCAAGGCACAGCTGTTGGTACGGGATATCGGCGTATCGCATGTCCAATTTTTCGATCGGCGAGGAGCGCGGGATAAGCGAGGGGAAGCCGAGAAGCTGTTGGCATCGCTGAGTCGCCGGCTTGGAAACGGGCGGCTGCCTGCCGCGGTCATGCTGACGACGGATGCGGCGTGCCTTGAGGCCGCCGCGGCTGGAGAAGCCGAACCAGCCGTCGTGCAAGCGCTGCATTACGATTCTTGGTTCGAGGAGGCGTCGAATGCCTGCTCCGTGCTCATCCTGCTGGACAAGCCGCCCTGCACCGAGCGGTTTGCGGACAAGCTGAGCCGATGCAGCGCATTGGAGGCGATCCATGCGCTGTACGAAAGGCTGCGTCCGAGCGGACCGTTCCCGGCACGCGAAGATTTCGGCCGGGTGTATCAAGCGCTTCGACGGCTCGAGTCCGCGAAGCTGCGCATCGGGACGGCGGAGACGGCGCTTGCTTCGACGGGCTGGCCGCCTGCAGCGCTCAGCATGATGCTCCAAGTATTCGAGGAGTTGGAGTTCCTCGCCATCCGCGAGGAGCGGATTGAGCTGGCGGACCGTCCTGCTAAGCGAGAGCTGACGGAATCTCGGCGCTACCAGGAAGCATTGCGCGCGGCAGAGTCGGAGCGCATATGGACGGCAAGCCCGCAAGAATGGACGGTTTGGCTTGCGCGTACCGTGCGCGCATAGTTTGGCGGATCCCTAATAATTAGGAGATATGAGGAGGAATCGTTCATGAATTTTAAAGACTATATCCGGGTCATCCCGGACTTCCCGCAGCCAGGCATTCGCTTCAAGGATATCACGACCCTGCTGAAAGATCCTGCGGCGTACAAGGCTGCGATCGATGCGATTCATGCCGGCGTCGCGCACATGGATATCGACCTTGTCGCAGGTCCCGAAGCGCGCGGATTCGTCATCGGCGCTCCGCTGGCGCTGTCGCTCGGCAAAGGCTTCGTGCCGATCCGCAAGAGCGGCAAGCTGCCGGGCGAGACCGTAGAAGCTTCTTATGACCTGGAGTACGGCAAGGATAAGCTTGCCGTTCATAAGGATGCGGTGCTGGCTGGCCAGAAGGTGCTCATCGCGGACGATCTGCTGGCAACGGGCGGCACGATCGCGACGACGGTCAATCTGATCCGGAAGCTGGGCGGCGAAGTCGTCGGCGCGGCATTCCTGATCGAGCTCGGCTATTTGCCTGGCCGCGATAAGCTCGACGGCATCGAAGTTTTCTCGCTCGTCACGTACTGAACCGAACGCTCCCAACATGAGACCCCTGCTCCGCATTCCGCGGATAGCAGGGGTTTGTTGCTCATGCATGGCCGGCCGCATCGGCTTGCAAGCGGCGATACGCCGCGCCATGACGGGCTTCGCGGAGGTTGACGTGTGCAGCACCTAGAGGCATAATGAGAGATAACTTATGATATGAAGCGTGGAAAGGGACTTACATGGGCATAGAGCAGCTACTCGAAAAAGCATCGACGTACCTCAAGGAAGCGGATCTGGTACGCATTCAGGAAGCATATGATTTTGCGCATCAAGCGCATCACGGGCAGGTCCGCAAATCGGGCGAGCCCTATATTCAACATCCTGTTGCGGTAGCCGAAATTCTGATCAATATGCAGATGGACGTCATCTCGGCGATCGCGGCCCTGCTGCATGACGTTGTCGAGGATACGACCGTGCCTCTTGAAGAGGTGCGCGTCCGCTTCGGCGACACCTGCGCGATGATCGTTGACGGCTTGACGAAGCTGGAGAAGATTCAATTCCGTTCCAAGGAAGAACAACAGAACGAGAATTATCGGAAAATGTTCGTCGCCATGGCGCAGGATATCCGCGTCATTCTGATCAAGCTGGCGGACCGGCTGCACAATATGCGTACGCTCAAGTTCCAATCCGAGGAAGCGCAGCGCAGAATCGCTTACGAGACGCTCGAGATTTTCTGCCCGATCGCGCATCGCCTCGGTATGTCCGCAATCAAGTGGGAGATGGAGGATATCGCGCTCCGCTATCTGAACCCGCAGCAGTACTACCGCATAGCGAACCTGATGCAGAAGAAGCGGACGGAACGCGAGAAGCACATCGAGGATGTCATCGACAAGATCCGCGAGAAGCTTGCGGAGATGGGCATCACCGGAGACATCTCCGGCCGTCCGAAGCATATCTACAGCATCTATAAGAAGATGACCGACAAGAACAAGCAGTTCAACGAGATCTATGATCTCTTGGCGATTCGGATCATCGTCGACAATATTAAGGACTGCTATGCCACGCTCGGCATTATCCATACGCTATGGCGCCCGATGCCCGGACGGTTCAAGGATTATATCGCGATGCCGAAGGCGAACATGTACCAGTCGCTGCACACGACGGTCATCGGCCCGAACGGCGAACCGACCGAGGTGCAGATCCGGACGTGGGACATGCATCGGACGAGCGAGTTCGGGATCGCGGCCCATTGGGCCTATAAGGAAGGCGGAGCCGGACCGAACGGCAGCTTCGGCGAGAAGGTAAAGTGGTTTCACGAGATTCTCGAGCTGCAGCATGAGGCGCGCGACGCTTCCGAATTCATGGAATCGCTGAAGATGGATTTCTTCTCCGACCTCGTATTCGTGTTCACGCCGAAGGGCGAGGTGTTCGAGCTGCCGGCCGGCTCGGTGCCGCTCGACTTCGCCTATCGGATTCATACGGAAGTCGGCAACCGCACGATCGGCGCGAAGGTGAACGGCCGCATCGTGCCGCTCGACCATAAGCTGAAGACGGGGGATATCGTCGAAATTCTGACCTCGAAGCATTCGTACGGACCGAGTCAGGATTGGATCAAGATTACGCAGTCTTCGCATGCGCGCACGAAGATCAAGCAATGGTTCAAGAAGGAGAAGCGCGAGGAGAACGTCGAGAAGGGCCGCGAGCTGTTGGAGCGCGAGCTGAAGCGGCTCGGCCTTGAACCGTCTGCATGGCTGCAGGAGGATAAGCTGCAGGAGGTCGCGACGAAATATACGTTCAACGACGTGGAGGATATGCTGTCGGCTATCGGGTTCGGCGGCATTACGGCAGCGCAGATCGTGACGCGGCTCACCGAGAGACTGCGCAAGGAGAACGAAGAAGCGAACCAGATCGAGCTGACTACCGTCGTCAAAGAAGTGAAGGCGCCGACCGTCGAGAAGAAGCGCAGGACGACGCAGGGAATTCGCGTCAAGGGCGTCGACAACATGCTGGTTCGGTTCGCGCGCTGCTGCAACCCGGTGCCGGGAGACGAGATCGTCGGCTATATTACGCGCGGCCGCGGCGTGTCCGTGCACCGCACGGACTGCAACAATGTACCGGCTACTGGCGATGACGAGGAAGCGGCACGCGTAATCGAGGTCGAATGGGAGCAAGCGATCGAGGCGAATTACGCGGTCGACATCGAGATTCGCGGACATAACCGCAACGGGCTGCTCAATGAAGTGCTGCAAGCCGTTTCGGAGAGCAAGACGAATATTGCGGCCGTGTCCGGACGTTCCGATAAGAACAAGCTGGCGCTCATTCACATGACGGTATTGATCCGCAATATCGAGCATTTGGGCTCGGTAGTCGAACGGATCAAGCGGGTGAAGGATATTTATTCGGTGCAGCGGATCATGCAATAAGCAATGGCACGAGGAAGGAAGGCAGTGAATCTAACGTGAGAATCGTATTGCAGCGATGCGCCTCTGCCTCGGTGGCCGTGGAGGGCGAAGTCATCGGCCGGGTCGGACGCGGGCTGATGCTGCTCGTCGGGGTGACGCATGAGGACGGGGAGCAGGACGCCAGATGGCTGGCGGATAAGATCGCGGGTCTTCGGATCTTCGAAGATGACGGCGGGAAGATGAATCTGTCCGTCATGGACGTAGGCGGCGCGGTGCTGTCGGTCTCGCAGTTCACGCTATACGGAAATTGCGGCAGCGGGAAACGCCCGAGCTTCACGGCTGCAGCCAGACCGGAGCTGGCGAAGCCGCTCTACGAAGCGTTCAACGGCATGCTGCGCGAGAAGGGACTGCAGGTCGAGACCGGACGGTTCGGCGCGATGATGGCGGTCAGCCTCGTGAACGACGGACCGGTCACGCTCGTGCTCGACAGCAAGGAGCGGTGAAGCGATCTATTAAGAGGCGGCTTGTCAGGCGATGGAATGATTAACGCTTAGCGGATCAGGCAACACTATTGGCAACATGGATTCTCTTGCTCTTAGGGGCAAGGGGTTAAAGGAGCCGATCGTGCATGCGTCAATCCTGGAAAGAACAAATGATCGAGCGGGCATCGCTCAGCGTGCTGCCCTATGAGCGGCGGGAAGCGCTGGTCGTGAATGCGATCGAAGCCGGCGGTTCGGGGCGTGCGTCCAACTGGCCGGGCGGTCACAGCATTCGCAAAGGGGAGCCTGCATCGGGCTTGTAAGGAAAGACATGGACAAGCAGATGTCGCGGTCATCCGACAGCATCTGTAATGGCTGGAGCGCGAGGCTTGGCCGATGTTGTAACATAATTGTAATCTAATTTATATGATCCCTTAACATAGTCTGTCTATAATAAAAGTCGACCCCCTTTTTTATATGATATTGCTTTTGACCTACGCGGCTGCCGGCTGTCGTAGGTTATTTTCTTTGCATTGGGTTTATTGGTTCGTGTACCGCCACTCACCATCTCCATTAGACATTGCAGTTAAAGGCCGTCGGATTCGATTTTCTCATTTCTTGACATCGGCCGTACCGGAATGTATGATAGGTTATCAGCATCTTTCGATTTGATGACGGGACGAAGTAATCCGTTGCATGCGTACCCAGAGAGAGGCGCCCTACGGCTGCAAGCGCCTTTGCGACAAGCGGATGAATAACCTCCCCGAGAACGGACCGTGAACGGCGCTGCATGGCTGCGCGCATCAATAGCGGGACCGCGTGTTACGGGCGTTAACCGTGTAGAGCGGAACGGCATGCTGCAAGCTGCATGCATTCCGGAATTTGGGTGGCACCGTGAGAGACAATAATCTCTCGCCCCAAGCCAGCGGCATGACCGCTGGCTTGAGGCGAGGGATTTTTCTTATATTTGGCGTTAAGGAGGTTATGCCGCATGGCATTCCAGAAGCCGCCCGGCACGCAGGATATTCTGCCGGGCATCGTGGACAAATGGCAATACGCCGAGGCGAAGG
Source organism: Bacillota bacterium (assembly GCA_023433615.1). Classification (GTDB taxonomy): domain Bacteria; phylum Bacillota; class Bacilli; order Paenibacillales; family Paenibacillaceae; genus Paenibacillus_I. The sequence goes on from JAEZCJ010000037.1 coordinate 16,234, forward strand.
CGCGCGACCTGTGCCGCAGATTCAACTACCGCGAGATTCGCACGCCGGTATTCGAATCGACGGACCTGTTCCAACGCGGCGTCGGCGAGACGACGGACATCGTGGAGAAGGAGATGTATACCTTCACCGATCGAGGCGACCGCAGCATTACGCTGCGGCCGGAAGGGACGGCCGGCGTCGTTCGCGCTTATGTCGAGAATAAGCTGTACGGCGAGCCCGATCTGACAAAGCTGTACTATATCGGACCTATGTTCCGCTATGAGCGGCAGCAGGCGGGCCGATATCGCCAGTTCCACCAGTTCGGCGTCGAAGCGCTCGGCGCCGTCGATCCGGCGCTCGATGCGGAAGTGATCGCGCTCGGTTATACGTTCTACCAAGAGGTAGGGCTGAAGGGCGTCCATGTCGAGGTGAATTCCGTGGGCACGCCGGCCGTTCGCGCTGCGTTCCGAGACGAGCTGCTCGCTTTCCTGTCGCCGATGAAGGACAGCCTATGCAGCGATTGCCAATCGCGCATGGCGCGCAATCCGCTGCGCGTATTGGACTGCAAGAAGGACCAGGACAAATTCGGTGACGCGCCGTCGATTCTGGACAGCCTCGACGAGGAATGCCAGACGCATTTTGACGCCGTGCTTATGCACTTGAAGGCGCTGAATATTCCGTACGAGGTTAATCATCGGCTTGTCCGCGGCTTGGATTACTACACGCACACGGCGTTCGAGTACAAGGCAGCCGGCATCGGCGCGATCGACACCATAGGTGCCGGAGGGCGTTATAACGGTCTGGTGTCCGGTATCGGCGGGCCGGAGCAGCCGGGCGTCGGGCTCGGCATCGGCCTCGAGCGGACGGTACTGCTGCTTGAGAGCCAGCAGGTCGATCTGGGCGAGCTGAACCGGCTGGACGTCTACCTGGTCGGCTTAGGCGATGCGGCGGAACGGGAAACCGTGCGTCTCTTGCAAGAGCTTCGGCTCGCAGGCTTATCGGCCGAACGCGATTATGCGGGACGCAAGCTGAAGGCGCAGATGAAGTCGGCGGACCGCTTCCGCGTTCGTTATACCGCCATATTGGGCGATGACGAGCTGGCGCGTGGCGAGATCGCCCTCAAGGACATGGAGACAGGCGAGCAGCGCTTCGTTCCGATGAATAAGCTCGCTCAGTTGCTAGCTGGCCGAGAATCTCTATAAACTATCTTCGAATTCGAAAGGAAGTTGACCAAAATGATGTTAAAAACGCACCAATGCGGCACACTGACAAAAGCGGATGTCGGAACGACAGTAACGCTGAACGGCTGGGTACAGCGCCGTCGCGACCTCGGTGGCGTCCTGTTCATCGACCTGCGCGACCGGACCGGCATCGTGCAGATCGTATTCAATCCGGACTTCTCCGGCGACGCGCTTGCCATCGGCGACCGGGCACGCAACGAATTCGTGCTGGCCGTTAAGGGCGAGGTCGTCGTCCGCGACGAAGAGACCGTGAACAAGAACCTAGCGACGGGCGAAATCGAAGTGCGGGTCAAGGAAATCGAGATCATGAACGCGGCGAAGACGCCTCCGTTCCCGATCGAAGACGGCGTCGAGGTCGATGAATCGCTGCGGCTTAAGTACCGTTACCTGGATCTGCGCAGACCGGAGATGCAGCGTACGCTGCTGCTTCGTTCGAAGGCTGCGAAAGTATTCCGCGACTTCCTCGACAACGAAGGCTTCGTCGAGGTCGAGACGCCGATCTTGACGAAGAGCACGCCGGAAGGCGCGCGCGATTATCTGGTGCCGAGCCGGGTTCATCCGGAAGAATTTTTCGCGCTGCCGCAATCGCCGCAAATCTTCAAGCAGCTGCTCATGGTCGGCGGCTTGGAGCGCTATTACCAGATCGCCCGCTGCTTCCGCGACGAGGAGCTGCGCGCCGACCGTCAGCCGGAATTCACGCAAGTGGACATCGAGACGTCGTTCCTGTCGCAGGATCAGCTGCTGGGCATGATGGAGCAGCTCGCTGCGCGTCTGTTCCGCGAGACGATCGGCGTCGAGATCCCGACGCCGTTCCAGCGTATCACGTATGCCGATGCGATGAACAAATACGGCTCCGACAAGCCGGACCTGCGTTTCGGATTCGAGATGGAGGATATTACGGACATCGTAGCCGGCAGCGAAGTGAAGGTATTCGCGACGGTCGCGTCCACGGGCGGCGTCGTCAAGGCGCTGAACGCGAAAGGCTGCGCAAGCTGGAGCCGCAAGGAATTGGATGACCTGCAGCCGTTCGCGGCGCGCTACGGCGGCAAAGGCTTGGCGTGGGTGACGGTGAAGGAAGGCGAATGGCGCGGACCGATCGTGAAGTTCTTCAAGCCGGAAGAGATCGCGGCGTTAACGGAGCGTCTCGCGGTCGAGGAGGGCGACCTGCTGCTGTTCTCCGCGGACAAGAAGAAGGTCGTTGCGGACGTGCTCGGCAACCTTCGCCTCAAGATCGGCCGCGACCTCGGCTTGATCGACGAGTCGACTTATAAGTTCGCATGGGTAGTAGACTTCCCGCTGCTCGGCTGGGACGAAGAAGCGAAGCGTTATGTGGCGGAGCACCATCCGTTCACGCGGCCGAACGAGGATGACCTGCCGCTGTTCGATACGGACCCCGGCGCGATTCGCGCGCAAGCCTATGACCTCGTGCTGAACGGCTATGAGGTAGGCGGCGGCTCGATGCGGATCTACAAGCGAGACGTACAAGAGAAGATGTTCGAAGCGCTCGGCTTCTCCCCGGAGGAGGCGCGCGAGAAGTTCGGCTTCCTGCTCGAGGCGTTCGAGTACGGCACGCCTCCGCACGGCGGCATCGCCTTCGGCTTCGACCGACTGGTCATGCTGCTGACAGGCCGGACGAACCTGCGCGAGACGATCGCATTCCCGAAAACGGCGAACGCGACCGATCTCTTGACCGACGCGCCGTCGCCGGTCGAACAGTCGCAGCTCGAGCAGCTTCATATCCGTACGGTACCGAAGCCGCAGTCCAAGCCTCCGGTTGCCACGAACGCGCAAGGGTAATGGCGGCGACAAGCTGAGGCTATCCTTCTGAAGGAGCGATGAGTAAATGCTGCATCAATTTTCCCGGACGGAGCTGGCTATAGGCCCCGAAGGGCTTGAGGTCATGAGAGGGAGTACGGTTGCCGTGCTCGGCATCGGCGGCGTCGGCGCAATTGCCGCCGAAGCGCTTGCCCGCACGGGCATCGGCAGGCTGATCCTGATCGATAAAGACGTGGTCGACATTACGAACGTGAACCGGCAGGTGATCGCGCTGACGACGACGGTCGGCCAGCCGAAGGTCGATCTGATGCACGATCGGATCAAGCAGATCAACCCGGACTGCGACGTCGTCCCGATGAAGATGTTCTACACCGAGGAGACGTATGAGAAGCTGTTCGAATACAAGCTGGATTACGTCCTCGATGCATCGGATACGATCGGCTATAAGATTCATCTGATCAAGCAATGCCTGGCGCGCGAGATCCCGATCATCTCCAGCATGGGTGCCGCGAACAAGATGGACCCGACGAAGTTCCAAGTCGTCGATATCTCGAAGACGCATACGGACCCGCTGGCCAAGGTGATTCGCACGAAGCTGCGCAAAGACGGCATTAAGAAGGGCGTGAAGGTGGTCTTCTCGACGGAGGATCCCGTCAAGCCGCGCGAGGATGTCACGCAGCGCATCGTGCCGGAGAACGCGCCGGAGATCCGGAAGGCGCAGCAGCCTCCGGCAAGCAATGCGTTCGTGCCGCCTGTAGCCGGCCTGATCGCCGTCAGCGTCGTCGTACGCGATCTGCTCGCGGCAGCGAAGGCGCAAGCGCAGGCTTAATAATCGGCGATTGCGAATAGCATATGATATCAGCTCAGTACAGAAGCCGCAGATACTCCGCCACGGAGCCTGCGGCTTCGTTCGTCTATCGACGAAAGGAGATCAGGGATGTATAGAAAAGCAACGCTGTGGATAGGAATCGTTGCGCTAGGGTTGATGCTGGTCTCTTGCAGCTCGGAGGAGGCCGAACCGGCCGATGAAGAGACTGCGGTTGTCGAGGACAACACCAACACGAATAAAGGCAGCCTGCCTCCCGCCGAATCCGATTCGGTCAACGATCCATTGCTGCAGGAACCGGATTCGAACGCGGTGCAGGAACCTCAGGTCGACCATCAGGCAGAGCAGTCGCCTGACGGACGCTATCGCATCGAAACATTCGGCGTCAATGACGCGATTACGGCCGCTGGACTATACCCCGCAGCCGAAATTCGTCTGGTCGACACATCTAGCGAAGAGGTGAAGTGGTCAACGCACGGCTATTACAGACAGAGGTTCTTATGGTCGCCCGACAGCCGGTATACCGCCGTCTATGCCGAGTCGCGCACGCATGGGGAAACTTTCCTCGTCGATGTCGAAGCCATGGACGCGATCCAGCTGCCCAATATGGATGCCGTTATGCCTTATTGGGAGGGCGAGGCGATGACCGAGAACGAATATCTTCGGCATGATCCTTACTTTTGGCACGTGAATTGGCTGGATAACGAGCGAATTCAGATCGCCTTCGAGTGGAACGGCAGCGGGGATGACCGATATAGCGGGACGTATGAGTACAGCGTATCAGCGCGAGAGTTGTTGGCAGTAGAGTGGGACTAGAGCGCGAGTTAAGAGGGATTACGGAAGGGGCCGTTGCACAGACTGCAACCGAAATGCAGCATAGGCAACTTTACAGCCATTGGCGTTGTATAACCTGCAATGGCCATGCCTTCATATGCCGCGCTAGCCCTATTTAACCAGAATCCATTGTAGTCTGTGCAACGATTACAATGTCTTTAGGCAAACGGAAGGTTACCGCTGCTTTTCATGCAACGGCAAAAGATTGTCCTATGAAAGACCGCCTGAAGCCTGCAATAGGCCGAAAACCGAAAACGGCCGGTCAGGGTTTATAAGCCCTGACCGACCGTTTTTGTGCAGCATGCTTGATCATTCTCCGTTGTTGTTCTTCGTCGTCAGCTGCTTCAGCTCCGAGACGAGCGCGTCCAGCTTGTCGTAGCCGGTCACGATGTCGGTCATGACGCGGTCCTGCTTCGCCATGCTGGCGCTGACTTCTGCCACTGCGGCCATATTCTGGCTGACGGTAGAGGCGACGCGGTTCATCTCGTACGCGATGGTGGCATACGACTCGTTCAACCGGCTTGCGGAAGCGGAAGCCTCCTCCGACCGCGATTTGACGGTCTCGGATGTGCCGGCGATCTGATCGATGATCTGTTCGACGCGCTGCGTCGCGGAATAGCTCGTCGTAGCGGCCGCTTGTCCCAGCCGCACCTGTTCATGGGCTTCGACGATGCGTTCGCGCACGATGCTGAGGATCGACGCGATCTCTTCCGCCGACTGGCGCGCATTGTCTGCAAGCTTGCGAACCTCGCCCGCAACGACGGCAAAGCCTTTCCCTTGCTCGCCTGCGCGAGCCGCTTCGATGGCGGCGTTAAGCGACAGCAGATTCGTCTGTTCGGAAATGTCGGTGATCGTGCTGATGATCGAGCTCACCCGCTCGTTCTGTTCGTTGAGCTCTTGCATGACCTTGACCGTCGTATCGCTAAGGTTAGCGACGCGTTCGACTTCCTCTGTCAGCGTGTCGATCTCCGACTTGCCTGCCTGCGCCATATCGGCCGTCTCGGCCGCGGCTTGCCGCAGGTATGCGGAGTCATCGGCCAAGCGATGCACGACGTCTTCCATCGACTGGACGGATTCGGTCACGTTCACGACGGAGGCGCTCTGTTCCCCTACGGCAAGCGACATTTCGGAGAACGTGCCCGTCACCTCACGGGTGATCGTGCCGGCGCCGGCAACGCTAGTCTTCTGGCTGTCGCTAAAATCATTCAGCACCAATATCGATGTCTTCAGCTTGCTCAGCATGTCTTCCGTCGTTTCCTTCGCCTGCAGAGCTTCTGCCCGTTCGGTCAGCACTTGCTGCTGCAGCCGGCTGCTGAAACGGGTGGAGAAGATGAGCGCTGCCGAGATAAACGCCAGATACATATAAAGGAATAGCAGCGATTCGTTCGGGAAGATCGCATCGCGGATCTCGGCATTGCTGAATAGATAGGCGGTCAGGGCAGCGGCGAGTATCGCCGACAGGAGAATCGGCTTGTAATTGTTGTATAGCGTCATAACCGCTATGCAGACATAGACGAGAAAATAAGTGCTGACGATCGGTGCAGGGTCGGACACGATCAAGAAGCAGACGAGCGACATCAAGAAAAACGGAACGAGATACATGATGGTCCCCGTCAGCATTCGACGATAAGCGCATACGGTTACGAACAGGCATACGACGGAGCCGCATATGGCAAGGGTCGTGATCATGGATGCCGGAAGACCTGCCGCGATGTCCGCGACGATGCCGAGAGCAAGCATTGCCCAGAGGATGCTGGAGAACAGGCGGTTGCGCCGGTCCAGCACGGTTAGCGATGTAGAATTCATGGGATGGGATTCGCACCTTCTTCATGGAATAGGCAGCCTGAAGCCCAACCGCACGAATCTCTGCTATACGGAAGAGGTCGCGAAGGATGGAGCAGGCTCCGGGATGCCGTAGTTGGCGGGATTGGCTGCCATTTCGGAGATGTTAATGACAACAGGCAGCACATAATCCCCTTTGTAGAACGTCTTGGCTCCTACAATCGTGATCGGTGCGCGGTACGCAATACGCAGCGCGCGGTGAAAAATCGGGTCGAGCAGCGATACGAAATAACGGATCCCCCTTTCTCTTGCGACCAGTACGCCTGACCACAGCAATTCACTTACAATCTTTCCCCTATATTCGGGCAGAATGGCGAATTTGTCAATCTCTGCTACTATTGTCGGGTCGAGATTTAAGTCTAATGTCTCTTGTCTGCCGAGCACGCTGGCGAAAGCGCTCGTATCGGGATCATAGCCGCGGTATTCGGATGTGCCTACGAAGGACCCGTCCGGTCCGATGACAAGGTAGCGATCGAGGACATCCTCGGAGAATTCGAACGCGTATCCCTTTTCGCGCCATGCGGTCATCCAAATGTAGTGAAAATAGGCGAGTTCTTGTTCGGTTTCGACGCGTTTAATCATCATTCCACTCCTTCTTCCGACTCATATTCAGTCCCTTATTTTTACAGGATTGTCCTGTCATTCTATCAAATGGAAGAGTGTGGAAGCACCATTCGAATTTCCTATTTTGCCGTTAGGTCGAAGGACACTTGCTTCCGCATGATTAGACAATGGCTGTCGGATCATGGCGCAAGTGGCGAACGTGTGTGCGAATATGGTATCATAGGGGCATGAGGTGGTTCGGGTGGACTTGTTCTCCTATCAAGAAACGACAACGCCGAAAGCGCGTCTATTGGCCGATCGCATGCGTCCTCAGACGCTGGCCGATTACATCGGCCAGGACGCTATCATAGGACCGGGCAAGCTGCTGCGCCGGGCAATCGAGGGCGATCAGGTGTCGTCGATTCTGCTGTACGGCCCTCCAGGCTGCGGCAAGACGACGCTGGCCCATATTATATCGAATCATACGTCCGGCGAGTTCGTCCGGCTGAACGCGGTCGATGCCACGGTCAAGGACGTCCGCGAAGTGATCGAGCGGGCGAAGAGCACGAAGTCGCTATACGGTCGCAAGACGATCCTGTTCCTTGACGAGGTGCACCGCTTCAATACGTCCAGGCAGGATGCGCTGCTGCCGGCGGTCGAGCAGGGCATCATCATCTTCATCGGCGCCACGACGGAGAATCCGTTCCATCATGTGAACGGCGCCTTGCTGTCCCGTTCGACGCTGTTCCAGTTGGAGCCGCTGCAGAAGGAGCATTCGCTCGAGGCCATGCGTCGCGCGCTGGCCGATTCCGAACGCGGGCTGGGCTTCATGAAGCTGGAGGTGGACGAGGAGGCGCTCGCGCACATCGCCTACATGGCAAGCGGCGACATTCGGCGCGCGCTGAACGCGCTCGAGTTGGCCGCCGTGACGACCGGCTCTCGGCCGGACGGCACCGTGCATATTTCGCTGGAAGTCGCGGAGGAATCGATCCGCAAGCCGACGGTTCGCGCGGACGAATCCACGCAGTACGACGTGCTGTCCGCCTTCCATAAGAGCGTCCGCGGCTCCAGCGATGCGGCATTGTTCTGGTTCCTCTATGCTGTCGAGAAGCTGGGCATGGACCCCATGACGTTCCTGAGGCGCTTGATCGTCGCATGCAGCGAGGACATCGGCCTTGCGAATCCGCAGGCGATGGTGCAGGCGGTGACCGCGATGGACGCCTATCATAAGATCGGCTGGCCGGAGGCGAAGTACAATATCGCGCAGGCGATCCTGTTCGCGGTGGAGAGCCCCAAGTCGAATCATACGACAGCCGCCATCGCTCGGGTCATGGACGCGATCGGCAGTACGGGCACGATGGAGGTGCCCCTGCACCTGCGCGACGGACACTACAGCGGATCCGTGCAGCTCGGACATACCGGCTACCGTTATCCGCATGATTATCCCGGCCACTACGTCGAACAGCAGTACCTGCCCGATAAGCTCGACGGACGCCATTTCTATGAAGCAAGCGGGCAAGGAATGGAGGATAAGATCCGTCAGAATCAAGCGATTAGACGCAAAAAGGCGGGAAGCGCGAGGGAATCGGGCAAAAAGGTATAAGCGGGGCAGGAAAAGGTTCATATTAGTCAACCTATGGCGAATAAACATTACTACAGCCGATATTCGGGGATTTGACGTAGATGGCGCTTATGGAATAAGCTTATTATAAACTTTATTTATAATTTTCAACTTGGAGGAGGTGTACCTGTCTCCATGAAAGCCCGCTTGGCGGGTAGTGGAGCAGGAAGTCGGTGGATAGTGACCCGTTACCGATATTCGTAAGTCTGGTATTAGTTGTGTTCTTGGTGTTCCTGAACGGCTTCTTCGTAGCGGCGGAGTTCGCTATGGTGAAGGTGCGCGGCACTCGGATCGATGCGCTCGTATCCGAAGGGCATAAACGCGCGAAGTATGCAGAGCATCTGACGAATAATCTGGATGCCTATTTGTCTGCCTGTCAGCTCGGCATCACGCTCGCATCGCTCGGTCTCGGATGGTTAGGAGAGCCGGCAATCGCGCGCATGATTGAGCCGATGTTGATGCAGATGGGTGTCGGAAGCGATGTCGTCGTGCACACGGTTGCTTTTATCATCGCGTTCTCGATTATTACATTCTTGCATATCGTGCTCGGGGAGCTGGCGCCTAAGACGCTCGCGATTCGCAAGTCCGAAGGCGTAACGCTGCTGACGGCAGCGCCGCTGATGGCGTTCCACAAGCTGATGTATCCGTTCATTTGGTTCCTGAACGGTACGGCGAATCGGTTGTTGAGGCTGTTCGGCATCATGCCTGCTTCAGAGCATGAATCGGCGCATACCGAGGAAGAAATCCGTATTCTGATGAAGGAATCTCACAAGAGCGGCCATATCGATAATACCGAGTTGACGCTCGTGGACAACATCTTCGACTTTGCCGAGACGAATGCGCGGGAGATCATGATCCCCCGTACCGAGATGAACTGCCTCTATGCGAATCTTTCCTTCGAGGAAAACAAACGGATCGCGCTCCAGGAGATGCATACCCGCTACCCGGTATGCGACAGCGATAAGGACAATATTATTGGCTTCGTCCATATTAAGGATATATTGAAGGTCAGCTCGCAAGGGCTGTCGAGCATTCGGCAGATCACGCGTCCGATTACGACCGTGCCGGAGTCGATGCAGATCAGCCAACTGCTGAAACTGATGCAGAAGAAGAAGACGCAGATCGCCATCCTGATCGACGAGTACGGCGGGACATCGGGTCTCGTCACGCTCGAGGACATCATGGAGGAGATCGTCGGCGAGATCCAAGACGAGTTCGATGAGGAACGCGCCGATATCGAACGCAAGGACAACACCACATACTCCATCAACGGGCTTATGTTGATCGAGGAAGTGAACAGCTATTTCGGCCTCGAGATCGAGAGCGACGACTACGATACGATCGGGGGCTGGCTGTATGCCCAGATCGAGATTCCGCCGAAGCGCGGACAGGGCGTGTTCTATTCCGACACGCATCGCTTCGTCATCGAAGAGACCGACAACCTCAGGATATCGCGCATTACCGTTCGCGTCATGAACGAAGGCGAGCTGAACGGCGATCTGCTGCAGGTCGAGACGGGCTAATAAGCGGATGCAACGTAAAAAGACATTCAAACCTTGAACGAGGTTGAATGTCTTTTTTATTTCGGCATTTCCGTTCACTCGACACGATCAATCCAATCGACCTCAGCCATTCCAAACCGTGCAATGAAACCGCAATTGTGTTGTTAATTTTTAATCGCTTGCATTCTGTGCAATGTGAAGGCGGCAGCTAGCGAGCGCCGGCCTCCAGCACAGCGGGGTCTGCCTTATGCACGACGTCGATCGTGCCGCCGCCGAGGCAGACGTCGCCGTCGTAGAAGACGACCGCTTGTCCGGGCGTGACGGCCTTTTGCGGGCTATCGAACTCGACGCGTGCAGCGGTACCGCCATCGAGTAACGTAACGGTTACCCCTTGATCCGGCTGACGGTAGCGGAATTTCGCGGTGCAGCGGAAGGAGCTCTCCGGACGAGCATGCGCGATCCAATTCACGCCTGCCGCAGTAAGGCCGGATGAGTAGAGCGCAGGGTGGGTCTCCCCTTGGGCGACCAGCAGCTCGTTCTTCTCCAGATCCTTATCGACGACGAACCAAGGCTCGCCTGTACCCGAACCGCCGATGCCGAGACCTTGACGCTGCCCGAGCGTGTAGTACATCAAGCCGTCATGCCGGCCCTTGACCTCGCCGCTTCGAATATCGACCATCGAGCCTGGCTGCGCAGGCAGGTACTGGCTCAGGAATTGCTTGAAATTGCGTTCGCCGATGAAGCAGACGCCCGTGCTGTCCTTCTTCTTGGCCGTAGCAAGGCCGGCTGCTTCCGCGATGCGCCGTACCTCCGGCTTCGGCAGATGGCCGATCGGGAACATCGCCTTGGCGAGCTGGTCCTGGCTAAGCGCGTGCAGGAAGTAGGTCTGGTCCTTATTGCCGTCTACGCCGCGCAGCAGCGTCGCTCGACCGTCGGCGTCCCGCTCGACACGCGCGTAATGCCCGGTAGCGAGATAGTCCGCGCCTAGATCGAGCGCCTTGCTTAAGAAGTCGCCGAACTTAATTTCCCGATTGCACATGACATCCGGATTCGGCGTGCGCCCGCGCTTGTATTCATCCAGGAAATAGGTGAATACTTTGTCGAAGTAGGCCTGCTCGAAATTGACTGTATAATGGGGAATGCCGATCTGCTCGCAGACGCGGCGCACGTCTTCCGCATCCTCTTCGGCCGTGCAATGCCCGAATTCGTCCGTATCGTCCCAGTTCTTCATGAATATGCCGATGACATCATAGCCTTGCTGCTTCAGCAGCAGTGCCGTCACCGAAGAATCGACGCCGCCGGACATGCCGACAACGACGCGAGTTTGACTATTGTCTTTATTCATCGTTAGTTCCACCGCCTTCCCCCCATTGTACCACAGACGGCAAAAGTTTTTCACGGAGAGGCTCGCTTTTTTCGCCATTCATGGCGCGGTTATGTTACCATAAGAGAAGTGATCCGAATACCATGAATTAACGATCAACGCGACTAGAAAGCAGGTGCCACGTTGAAAATATCCACGAAGGGCCGTTACGGCCTTACCATAATGATGGAACTGGCAGCAAAGTTCGGCGAAGGTCCGACCAGCCTTAAGAGCATCGCCGAACGGAATCAGCTGTCCGAGCACTACCTGGAGCAGCTTGTTGCGCCGCTTCGCAATGCCGGCCTCGTCAAGAGCGTCCGAGGCGCATACGGGGGTTACGTGTTGTCGAAGGAGCCGGAGAGCATCACCTCCGGAGACATCATTCGCATTCTCGAAGGACCGATCTCGCCTGTCGACTTCACGGAAGAGGACGACCCTGCGAAGCGGGATCTCTGGCTGCGCATTCGCGACAGCATCGCCAACGTGCTCGACTCGACCACGTTAGCGGATCTTATTGCGTTCAAAGATACCCGCGAACTCGACTCCTACATGTTCTACATTTAGGGTCCGCTTTCCAGCACGATGTAACGCTTCGGAGTGTACTCGGCATCGAATCTTGAACGCTGGCGAAAATTCCGGTGCTCATGTAGCTTTGACTACACTGCGCTCCTCATTTTCTACCATCGTCCAACCTTCTCGGCGCTGGTAACCTGACAATTGATACGCCAGATTCTGGTGTACAGAAACGTATTATCGAAAGAGGTACTACCATGAAAACCATCTATTTGGATCATGCGGCGACGACGCCGATGCATCCGGAGGTTGCTGCGGCGATGCTCGAGGTAATGACCGGCGGTCCCGGCAACCCCTCGAGCATGCATGCTTATGGCCGCGAAGCCAAAGCCCGGCTCGCCCGTTCGCGGGACGAGCTGGCAGGCCTGCTCTCTTGCAAACCCTCCGAGCTGGTCTTCACCTCGGGCGGGACGGAGAGCGACAATGCCGCCCTGCTCGGCGCGGCACGTGCGATGCGGAAGCAAGGACGCACGCACATCGTCACCTCATCGATCGAGCATCATGCCGTGCTGCATGCCGTCGAAGCGCTGGAACGCGAAGGCTTCCATGTAACGACAGTGCCCGTGAACTCCGAAGGGACCGTGCTGCCGGAGGCCTTGCAGGCCGCCATTCAGCCCGGCCGGACGGCGCTTGTCAGCGTGATGTGGGCGAACAATGAGGTCGGCACGATTCAGCCCGTGCAGGCCATCGGCGAACTGGCGCATGGCGCAGGCGCGCTCTACCATACGGACGCCGTCCAGGCGTTCGGTTCTTTGCCGATCGATCTGCGCGCCATGCCGATCGATCTTGCTTCCTTCTCGGCGCATAAGATCAACGGCCCGCAAGGCATCGGAGCGCTCTATATCGCGGCGGGAACGCCGTATGAACCGGTATCGCACGGCGGTTCGCAGGAACGCCGGCGACGCGCGGGCACCGAGAATGTCGCCGGAGCGGCCGGCTTTGCCGCGGCTGCGGCGATCGCATGCGCGCAGCCGGAGGCGAAGGCAGCGGCTCTCCGCGAGCTGCGCGACGGGCTGGAACGCCGCCTGATCGAGCTGCTCGGCGCGGATCATATCGCGATCAACGGCAATCCTGCGAACCGGCTGCCGCATATCGCGAATATCAGCCTGCTCGGCACGGATACCGAATCCATGCTCATGAATTTGGACCTGGAGGGGATCGCGGCAGCCAGCGGCTCCGCCTGTACGTCGGGTGCGCTGGAACGGTCTCATGTGCTGAAGGCAATGGGCATTTCGGACGAAAGAATGACGTCGGCTGTACGCTTCAGCCTCGGTTTGGGGAATACTTGGGAAGACATCGAAACGGCGGCCCAAAAAATTGCAACCGTATCGAAACGTATCCGTAAGTAGAATGGAGGCGTCACAACGAACGTGTACAAGCTGCAGCGGGTCATCGGACTGCCCGTTATCGACGGCAATACCGGCAAACAGGCAGGCAACGTGCAGGATGTGTGGTTCGATGAGCATTGGATGTTGACCGGCATAATCCTGAAGGCGAAGCGTTGGTGGTTCGCGACCTATTACATGGTCGTGAAGGGCGAACAAGTCGAAGCTTGGGGCGAGGATGCCGTCATCATCAAGAATAAGAATGCGGTCAGGAAGCTCCCGCATGCCGAGATCGGCCGGTCATTCCGTTCGGGCATCGTGCGAATGAAGGACCTGCCCATCGTGACGGCGAACGGGAAGCAGCTTGGACGCGTTTCGGATGTTTATTTTCAGGAAATAAAGGGTACACCAATAGTAGGCTTTGAATTATCAGATGGTTTTGTCTCGGATCTGATGGAAGGGCGCAAGTGGCTAAGAACACCTGCCGACTCGGGCGAATGGAAGCTCGGGGATGACGCGATTGTTGTCCCTGCCCGCTGTGAAGAAGACCTGGAGACAATCGTCACAGACTCGGGATAATAGGGAGATACGAATAATGATGAGATGTCCGAATTGCAATTCGAAAGACATCGGCAAGATCGGTTCGCACCAGTTCTACTGCTGGGGCTGCTTCATTGAGCTTACCGTGAACGGCGAGAAAATGTCTGTGTTTCAAGTGGAAGAAGACGGCACGCTGAGCTCGCTCGACGACCTGTTCTTCGAAGAGCAGCCTGTCCAACAGATGCACGCTACATAGTCGGTCTTACGACAAACCGAATTAGCCGTTGCCTAGCTGCTTATGCAGTCAGGGCAGCGGCTTATTTGCTGAATGGGCACTGCTTGGCTAGGATGATTTGTCCAAGAGGTACATATAATGAACTGTACGGACGAAGCGTCTAAAGTCTACCCGCGCCGGGAGGTGATCGCCGAGTGGAAAAATGGAGGGACAGCCGGCTGTTCACCGGTCTTGTCTACGCGATACTGATCCTGATCGCGCTGCTGCTGCTCCAGCAATTGAAGCCTGCGATTATCGGGGTGTACGCCTTCTTCAAGACCGTGCTGGCGCCATTCCTGATCGCGATGATCATCTCGTACGTGCTGAACCCGATCGTCACGATGCTGGCGGAGCGCAAGGTGCCGCGGTCGATTGCCGTGCTTATCATTTATGCGGTCTTCATCTCTGCGGTTACGGTCGTGTTGTTGAACGTCATCCCGATGTTCATCGAGCAGCTGGGACAGCTGAATAAGCATGCGCCGGAGCTTACGATGCGCGCGCAGAGCTTAATGAAGGATCTAAATAACAATTCCTTCTTGCCGGAGAGCATTCGGACCGCCTTGGACAAGTCGCTGATTGCGGCAGAGAAACGATTGTCCGAAGCGGCTTTCAACTTCGTGAACAATATCGGCGCGATGCTGAACGTCGTGTTCATCGCGTTCATCATCCCGTTCCTGGCCTTCTACATCCTGAAGGATTTCGATGCGTTCGAACGCGGCGTCATCGCCTATGTTCCGAGAGCGCATCGGCAGAGCATCATCCGTCTGTTCAAGGACATCGATGAGGCGCTCGGCAGTTATATCCGCGGTCAATTCATCGTCTGCTTGATCGTCGGCTTCCTGGCCTATATCGGCTACTGGCTGATCGGCATCCCGTATCCGCTGCTGCTGGCCGGCATCGTGTCCGTGACGAACGTCATTCCGTATTTGGGTCCGTTCTTCGGGGCAGCACCCGCGCTGGTCGTCGCGTCCACGATATCGGTGAGAATGATGCTCCTCGTCGTTATTGTCAACACGCTCTGCCAGATTATCGAGAGCAATGTCGTGTCGCCGCAGGTCGTCGGCCGTACGCTGCATATGCACCCGCTCACGATCATATTCGTCCTGCTCGTCGGCGGGGAACTGGCCGGACTCATCGGCATGATTCTGGCCGTCCCGATCTTCGCTGCCCTGAAGGTCGTCCTGCAGCATCTATTCGCGTATTACATCCGCAGGAAGACCATTTGACAGCGCCGAGCCGAGTCCGATATAATTTGACAGAAGAATCTCATAGGTCTCAATGCGTCGATGAAACGATAGTAAGCCGAAGCCCGCCGGCAGAGAGGGAGCTCCGCTTCGAATCCGAGGTTAGACGGATGCTTGAAGCGGCTGCGAGAGTTCCCAGGCGATAGGACGGCCGAACGCTGGTTTCGGAGTGCGAACGAACTTCGCCGGGTGGATCCGTTAATGTCCGAAGAGGAGACCCGCCGCTGCGTCTTGCAGGGCAGGTAACCAGGGTGGTACCGCGAACGTTAACTTCGTCCCTGCACAATGCATGGGCGTTTTTTTGTATTTCAACGAACAATTGGAGGCATAGCCGTCATGAAAGCAAGTGAAATCCGTTCCAAGTGGCTCGCATTCTTCGAAAGTAAAGGCCACAATATCGAGCCGAGCGCGTCGCTCGTGCCGCATAACGATCCGTCCCTCTTATGGATCAACGCCGGGATGGCGCCGCTCAAGGCGTACTTCGACGGCCGGGTGAAGCCTGCCAACCCGCGGATCGCCAATTCGCAGAAGTGCATCCGAACGAACGATATCGAGAATGTCGGCAAGACGCGCAGGCACCATACCTTCTTCGAGATGCTGGGCAATTTCTCGATCGGCGATTATTTCAAGGAAGAAGCGATCACGTGGGCATGGGAGTTCCTGACAAGCCCGGAGTGGATCGGCTTCGACAAGGAGAGGCTGTCGGTTACGGTACACCCTGACGATCAAGAGGCTTACGACTTCTGGCATCAGAAGATGGGGCTGCCAGAGGATCATATCGTGAAGCTTGCGGACAACTTCTGGGATATCGGCGAAGGACCTTGCGGACCGTGCACGGAGATTTTCTATGACCGCGGCGAGCGCTATGGCGATCTGTCCGACCCGGAATGCTTCCCGGGCGGCGAGAACGAGCGCTTCCTCGAGGTGTGGAACCTCGTATTCTCGCAGTACAACCATAACAAGGACGGCAGCTACACGCCGCTTCCGAACAAAAATATCGATACCGGCGCAGGGCTGGAACGTTTTGCATCCATTCTGCAGGACGTGGACTCGAACTTCGACACGGACTTGTTCCGTCCGATCATCGACCGTACTTGCGAGATCGCTGGCGTGCAGTACCATGTCAATGAGGATACCGACGTCGCGCTTAAGGTTATTGCCGACCATATTCGGACAGTAGCATTCTCCGTCGGCGACGGCGTTCTGCCGTCGAACGAAGGACGCGGGTACGTCATTCGGCGATTGCTGCGCCGTGCCGTGCGATACGGGAAGAAGCTCGGTATCGACCGGCCGTTCCTGCATGGATTGACAGCGGTCGTCGGCGACGTGATGGGCGTCTATTATCCGGAAGTCGTGGAGAAGCGCGAGTTCATCGAGCGCGTCATTCGCACGGAAGAGGAGCGGTTCCACGAGACGCTGTCTGACGGCCTGGCCATCTTATCGGAGCTGGCGAACGGCGCCCGCAAGGACGGTCGCAACGCGATCGGCGGCGAGGATGCGTTCAAGCTGTACGACACGTACGGTTTCCCGTTCGACCTGACGGAGGACTACGCGTCCGAGCATGGGCTGACGGTCGACCGCGAAGGCTTCGACGCCGCGATGGAAGCGCAGCGCGAGCGCGCGCGCTCCGCGCGCCAGGACAGCGGCAGCATGAAGGTGCAAGGCGGACCGCTCGGCGAGTATACCGAAGCCAGCGCATTCGTCGGGTATGACGAGCTGGCCGTGCAAGCGAAGGTGGCGGCTATATTCGCAGACGATCAGGCAGTCGAAGAAGCAGGCGAGGGCAGCGAATGTCTCGTCATCCTGGATCGCACGCCGTTCTACGCGGAGAGCGGGGGGCAAGTCAGCGACCAAGGCGAGCTGTCAAGCAGTACCGTGCGCGCCGAAGTGAAGGATATGTCGAAGGCGCCGCTCGGTCAGCACGTGCACCACGTAACGGTAGCTGCCGGCACGCTGAAGGTCGGCGACGCGGTCGACGCGATCGTGTCACGGCCGCAGCGGGAAGACATTATCAAGAACCATACCGCTACGCATCTGCTGCATAAGGCGCTGAAGGAAGTGCTCGGCGGCCATGTCAATCAGGCAGGCTCGTTAGTCGAGCCGGACCGGCTGCGGTTCGACTTCTCGCATTTCGGGGCCGTTACGCAGGAGGAGCTTGCAGAAGTCGAGCGCCGCGTGAACGAGCAGATCTGGAAGGGCACGACGCTGAACGTCGAGCTGAAGTCGCTGACGGAAGCCAAGGCGATGGGCGCGATGGCGCTGTTCGGCGAGAAATACGGCGATACGGTGCGCGTCGTTCAAGTCGGCGACTACAGCCTCGAGCTGTGCGGCGGCTGCCACGTGACGAATACGGCTCAGATCGGCCTGTTCAAGCTGCTGGGCGAGAGCGGAATCGGCTCCGGCGTGCGGCGGATCGAAGCGGTTACCGGCCGTCATGCATATGCTTATATGGACGGTCAGATCGAGGTTCTGAAACAAGCGGCCGGGCTGCTGAAGTCGAACGTGGCGGACGTGCCGAAACGGATCGACGCCCTGTACGCGCAAGTCAAGGAGCTGTCGCGCGAGAACGAATCGCTCTCGGCGAAGCTCGGCCGGATCGAAGCGGGCTCGCTCGAGTCGCAGGCCAAATCGGTGGGCGGCGTTACGCTCCTCGCCGCATCGGTAGCTGCCGGCAGCATGGATGCGCTGCGCGGCATTGCCGATGAGCTGAAGGGCAAGCTTGGCTCCGCGGTGCTCGTCCTTGGCGCGGTCGAAGGCGAGAAAGTCAACTTGGTCGTCAGCGTCTCGCAGGAACTCGTGAAGCAAGGCTTCCATGCCGGCAAGCTGATCAAGGAAATCGCAGCGGTATGCGGCGGGGGCGGCGGCGGACGTCCGGACATGGCGCAAGCGGGCGGCAAAGACCCGTCCAAGCTGAATGAAGCGCTGCAACTTGCAGAGGAACTGGTTCTAACCCAGTCAAATGTGATATAGTGGAAATGTACACTTGATTGGCCACTTGTGATCACGAAGCATTCCAAGAAGCATATTCGACATCGAATCTTGAACGCTGGCGATATTTCCGGTGCTCGCGTAAGTTTGCCTACGCTCCGCTCCTCAATATCTACCATCGTCCAACCTTCTTGGTGCTGACAAGCGGCCTCTACGAAGAAAGACTGTAAGCAATGCTTGACCCGAAAGGTAGGTGCTGGCGATGAGTTCCATGGACAAGACGATGAAATTCAAGGTAAAAGCGGACGAAATGGAGACATCATCCCAAGACATTTTGCTATCGGTATACGATGCGCTGGTCGAGAAGGAATACAATCCAATCAACCAGATCGTCGGATACCTGCTGTCGGGGGATCCCGCCTACATTCCGAGGCACAATAACGCTCGGAGCTTGATCCGCAAGAAGGAACGGGATGAACTAATCGAAGAGCTTGTCCGGTATTATCTGAGTCAGCACAGATAAGCGGCATCCCACGATTGGCTCTGCCTTGCCGAGACCGCCTCAAGAAGCGGACGACCAGGCAGACAAGAAGAAAAGAGGACGCTGACCATGCGATTGTTGGGACTGGATTACGGCGACCGCCGAATCGGCGTTGCCGTAAGCGATGCATTCGGATGGACCGCACAAGGCGTCGGCGTTGTCGAGAAGCGGCGGGACGGCGGAGAAGTAGACGCCATATCCGCGCTTGTCCGCGAGCACGAGGTGACCGAGATCGTCGTCGGGCTTCCGAAGAACATGAACGGAAGCATCGGGCCGCGTGGCGAAATTTGCATCGCATTTGCGCAAACCTTGCGCGAGAAACTAAACTTACCTGTTCACCTGTGGGACGAACGGCTGACCACCGTATCCGCGGAGCGTACGCTGCTCGAGGCGGACATCAGCCGGAAGAAGAGGAAGCAAGTGGTGGACAAAATGGCGGCAGCGCTCATTTTGCAAAATTATCTCGACTCTAAAACGAAAAGGTGAGGGTAACGATGACAAAGGACGACATGCAGTTCGAAGAACCGGAAATTATCTACATTCCGGACGAGGACGGAAACGAAGAAGAATTCGAGGTCATTATGAAGTTCGAGGTAGACGATTCCGACCAAAAATATATGATGGTCGTGCCTTGCAGCGTTGAAGACGAGGAAACCGATGAGGTGTACGCGTTCCGATACGAAGAAGACGGCGACGACCTGAAGCTCTTCACGATCGAAGACGAGGAAGAATGGAACATGGTCGAGGAGACGTTCAACACGCTGCTCGGCGAGATGGAGAACAACGACTAATGCCGCAAGAACCGACAAGCTATGGCCCGGTTCGGCTGACCCGGCTTAAGGAGCAGTTCGGGCAGGAGATCGAGCTCATCTCGGATGACGGCAGCTCGGAGAGCTTCCGAATTCTCGCAGAGTACAGCCTGAACGGATGCGACTATGCCGCGCTGCAGACGCCGGCCATGCGCAAGGAAGACGAGATCGCCTTCTTCCGCGTATCTGCTGACTCCGACGGAACGCTCGGACTGTCCTCGATCGACGACGAGGACGAATGGGAGACCGCGGCCGAAGGGTACGACGAGCTGTTGTTCGACGAGAGCAGCAAGAAGGAATAGCGATGCGCTCGAATGGGCGCGGCATATATGGAACGAGAGGGGCGGGACATCCCGTCCCTTACCGTTGTTGAGACAGGAGGCGCAGGGTACGATTATGTCAGATCGCACGCAAGCGGAACAATCGAGCAGGCTGATTGAGGACAAGCCAAGCGCGAGCAGCCGCATTACATTATGGGTGGTGCTTACCCTCTTGGGCCTAATGTTGGCCGGAGCGGGCGGCATCGCCTTGTTTGTGTGGAACGGGCTCAAGCCGGCACCGGCGGGAGAAGCGGTCCGCATCGAAATTCCGAGCGGCACGTCGCCGTTCGAGGTCGCGGAGCTGCTCGAAGGCAGCGGCGTCATTCGCAACGCATTCATCTTCAAGTATTACTTGCGGTACCATAACGAAGGGCCGCGTTTTCAAGCGGGGACGTATGATTTCACGCCGGGGACAGAGCTGGATGCCGTCATCGCGCAGCTGAACGAAGGGCGTACCGTGAAGGCGGAGACGTTCCGCTACACGATTCCGGAAGGATACACCGTTCTGCAAATCGCGGAGAAGCTGAGCAGCGAAGGCTTGGTGGACAAGGACGCCTTCCTAGCGCTGGCCGAATCCGAAGCGGCCGCACACTGGTCGCAGTCTGCTGCGTCCATTCCCGAACGCGACGATATTCGTCACCGGCTGGAAGGGTATCTTTTCCCGGAGACGTACGAGCTTGCGGTCCGAAGCACGGCCGAAGACATCCTGAAGCGAATGATGACCGAGCTTGACAATCGCCTGGCCAAGCTGCCGGAGGGTTGGGAAGAGACGCTCGGCGAATCCGGGCTGACCTGGCATGAGATTATGACGATCGCTTCGCTGGTCGAGCGGGAAGTCGTCGCAGACGAAGAGCGCGCGCTCGTGGCGGGCGTCATCTACAACCGCATGAAGGAACAAATGCCGCTGCAGATCGATGCTACGGTGCAATACGCGCTCGATAAGCCGAAGGAGCGGCTGCTGGAGAAGGATCTCCAGATCGACAGCCCCTATAATACGTATCAGATTCCGGGACTGCCGCCCGGGCCGATCGCGAGCCCGAGTCTCTCCTCGATCGAGGCGGCGCTGTTCCCGGAAGCCAGCGAGTATCTGTATTACGTCACGAAAAAAGACGGCACGCAGACCCATCTCTTCGCGAAGACGTACAAGGAGCATCTGCGCAATATCGAAGCGAGCAAGCGCACGGCCAAGGAGGGCAATGGATAAGTGACGAGCAATTCTACAAAAGCCGAGCTGCTGTGCACCGCCTCCTCGCTGGAAGAGCTAAGCCTGTTGATGGATGCAGGCGCGGATGCATTCATCGTCGGCGAGACGGCATTCGCGGCGCGGATGGCAGGGGAGTTCGGCATCGAGGCGATACGCGAGGCAGTCTCCTTGGCGAAGCCGCGCGGCGTCCGTATCTACGCAGCGGTCAATAACTTGATCGACAATGCTACGCTTCCGAGGCTGCCGGAATATATTCGGTCGTTGGCGCATGCAGGCGTCGACGCCGTCGTATTCGGCGATCCGGCCGTGCTCATGGCGGTGCGCGGCGATGCGCCGGGGCTCGGCCTGCATTGGAATACGGAGATGACGTCGACCAACTATGCGACCGCTAACTATTGGGGCAGACGAGGCGCGACGCGCGTCGTGCTGGCAAGAGAGCTCAATCTCGAGCAAATTCTGGCCTTCAAGGCGAATTGCGAGATCGAAGTTCAGGTGCAAGTGCACGGCATGACGAACATTTATCATTCCAAACGCAGTCTGGTGCACAGCTATCTCGATCATCAGCAGAAATCGGGCATGCAAACTGAGCTTCTTGGCGGTACCGGAGAAGCAGCGGGGCGGGATCGGGGCATGTACCTGGTCGAGGCCGAGCGTCCGGGCGAGCGCTACCCGATCTATGAGGATGCCGACGGGACGCATATTATGAGCGCGGATGACATTTGCATGCTGGAGGGCTTGCACGAGCTGCTCGAAGGCGGCGTCGACGCGATCAAGATCGAAGGGCTGCTGAAGCCGGCCGCCTATAATGAAGCCGTCGTACGCGCCTATCGCCAAGCGATCGATGCGTATTACGCCGATCCGGCAGGCTACGCGTTCCGAGACGAATGGCTCGAACCGATCCAAGCGCTGCAAGATCCGCATCGCGAACTAACCTTCGGTTTCTTCTACAAGGAACAGGTTTACTGAGGTTCGCCTTTGATCAAGAAGTTTTTCGAGAAGCTTATTCGACTTCGAATCTTGAACGCTGGCGCAATTACCGGTGCTCACGTAGGAGCTGCCTACGCTCCGCTCCTCAATTGCTACCATCGTCCAACCTTCTCGGTGCTGAAAGCCGAACTTTAGAAAGTATTGGAGGTGCAATAGATGGCTACGATGACAAAGCCGAAATGGCAGGGGAAGCGGCACCGACTGGCGAAGCCGGAGCTGCTGGCGCCTGCCGGCAGCCTGGAGAAACTCAAATTCGCCGTGCACTACGGAGCGGATGCCGTCTACATCGGCGGACAGAAATACGGCTTGCGCTCGAACGCGGACAACTTCACCTTCAAGGAGATGAAGGAAGGCGTCGAATTCGCCGGCCGCTATGGGGCCAAAGTGTTCGTCGCCACGAACATCTACGCCCATAACGAGGATATCGCGGGATTGGAGGATTACCTGCGTTCCCTGCAAGAGGCGGGCATCGCGGCGATTATCGCGGCCGATCCGGTCATTATCGAGACGGCGCAGCGCGTCGCGCCGCGCTTAGAGGTGCATCTTAGCACGCAGCAGTCTACGCTGAATTGGCAGGCGGTCAAGTTCTGGAAGGACGAGGGCTTGCCGCGCGTCGTGCTGGCACGCGAGACGAGCTTCGAGGAGATTGCCGAGATCAAATCGCATGTCGATATCGAGATCGAAGCCTTCATTCACGGCGCCATGTGCTCCTCGTTCTCCGGCCGCTGCGTGTTGTCGAACCATTTTACCGATAGGGACTCGAATCGCGGGGGCTGCTGCCAATCCTGCCGGTGGAAATACGACCTGTTCGTCGACGAGGACGCGCCGGCGTTCGACGCGGAGGCCGACAAATTCACGATGGGCTCCAAGGATCTATGCATGATCGAGCATCTGCCCGAACTGATTGAGGTCGGCGTCGACAGCTTCAAGATCGAGGGCCGGATGAAGAGCCTGCATTACGTCGCCACGGTCGTGAATGTATACAGGCAGGCGATCGACGCCTATATGGCGGATCCCGAAGGCTATGTCCTGAAGCCGGAATGGCTGGAGGAAATTCATAAGGCTGCGAATCGCCCGCTTAACACAGGGTTCTTCCTGGATACGCCGGGTGCGGAAGATCATATCTACGGGCCGGAGGATAAGCAGGCGCCTTATGATTTTGCCGGGGTCGTGATCGACTATGACGCAGCGAGCGGAATTGCGACGGTTCAGCAGCGGAATCATTTTCGCCCGGGGCAGGAAGTGGAGTTCGTCGGGCCGGAAGGCACCTTCTTCAAGCAGGCCGTGCAAGGATTGACGGATGAAGCGGGAACGCTGCTTGACGCAGCGCGGCACCCGCTGCAGCTCGTGAAGCTGCAGGTGGAACAACCGGTCCGCGCGATGGACATGATGCGCAAACGTACAGGAAAATAGTCCCACTCCTGTAGTGATTACTTGTGGAAAACGCCTCCTCGTGAGGCTTTTTTCGTGTCGACCGTTAACGTCAAGCAGCATGATGTCCGATATAGAAGAGAGCGATAGAAATGTTGCGCGGCGACAGGAAATGTTGGAGGAATATGCAGAAAGCCGTCGAATAGGTTATAAGTCGCATTCGAACATCATGAGTCGTGGACCAACAAACAATCAGGTGGTGGATCGCTATGAAGTGGTTCGATAAATTGAAGAAGAAGCCGAAGGTCAGTGGCACGCCGGGGGATTCAAAATCTACATGGGACAACATTACCAAGTCGGTGCAAGCGTCGGCTGGCAATGGGTTAAGGAATGTAAGCGCTGGCTTCGGCAAGACAGGCTTGGCCAAATCTGTAGGCATGAAGCTGTTTCTCATTATTTTCTGCAGCATTCTGGTCTGCGTATTGTCTGTCGGGCTATTCTCGTACAATCGATCCAAAGCGATTATCGAAGATAAAGTTTCCGAGGCAAGCGAGACGACGGTCGCACAGACGGCCGGTAAGCTCGACTTGATGTTCGCGAACTATGAAGCGCTGACCATGCAGATCGTAGTCGACGATACGATTCAGACCAACGTGCGTGACCTCTCGCTCGACAACGTCGAGGAGTACGATCGGTTCACGATGCTGCAGTCTATCGACGTGCGGTTCCAGGGCTTCTTGAACAGCAACGGCAAGACGATCTTAAGCGGCGCGTTGCTGCCGCTGACGGATTATCTCCGACCGGTCGTCGGAGGCAGCCGTTTCATCCAAGAAGGGCTCGCCGAGAAGGATTGGTACAAGAACGCACTGGCTCAAGCAGGCAAGCCATACTGGATCGGTACGGACGTGAACGGGCTCGGCTCGGGAGACGGCACTCCGACTTTCGGGCTTGCACGGGTCATCAAGTCGATGCAGACCAGCCAAGAGATTTACCTGCTGGTACTCGAATTCGATTACAACCGCTTAGCCGAGCAATTGAGCAGCGTTAAACTCGGCGATAATAGCGAAGTACAGATCGTGGACGAAGCAGGCAAAGTGATCTATGCCGCCAATACGGAAGAAATCGATAAACCGTTTGCAGTCGAGCTCACAGGCGGCGAAACGGCGACTTCCGTGATCAGCGATCGGAACGGCGAATCGGTCATGATACCTTATCAGAAGTTCGCGCTCATGGATTGGAAGCTGGTCGGTATCCTGCCTGTCGACGCGTTAGTGAAAGACGCGAAGCAGATCCAGAACCTGACTTGGATCATGGCGCTCGTCGCCGCAATTCTCGCAATCGGCATCGGGTTCCTCGTCATTCGGATGATCGCCGTGCCGCTCGTCAAGCTGCGCAACCTGATGAACGAGGGAGCGAAGGGCAACCTGACCGTTCGTTCCAATGTGAATAAGGAAGACGAGATCGGGCAGCTATCGAAGAGCTTCGACCTGATGATGACGCAGATTACGTCGCTCGTCGATCAGACGAACCGCACGGCGCAAGACGTGTTGACAACGGCAGGCGATTTGTCCGAGGCATCGCGCAAGACGGCCATCTCGGCGAAGGAAATTGCGGTTGCTACCGAGGAGATCGCGAACGGGGCGACAAGCCTGGCCGTCGAAGCCGAGCGCGGCAGCGACTTGACCGACAATATGGGCACTCGCATGGAGCAGGTGAACGAGGCGGGGCAGCAGATGGTAACGTCGGCCGCCGAGGTCGAGCAGTCGAGCGAGAAAGGTACGCGCTACATGGCCGAGCTGATCGAGAAGACCGGCATCACCGAGGAAATGACGCGCAGCATGGTCCAGAAGGTAGACAAGCTGAAGGACAGCACGCGCTCGATCCGCAAAATTCTCGACGTGCTGAACAACCTGACGAAGCAGACGAACATCCTGTCGCTGAACGCGACGATCGAAGCTGCCCGCGCCGGAGCTGCCGGCAAGGGCTTCATGGTCGTAGCGGACGAGATCCGCAAGCTGGCGGATCAATCCCGTCAATCGATCGACGTCGTCGCGCAGATCACGGAGACGATTCAAGGCGAGATCGACGATACGGTTGACGTATTGTCCCAAGCGTATCCGATCTTCCAGGAGCAGATCTCGTCGGTTAAGGAAGCGAATCAGATCTTCTTGTCCGTTCAGAGCCAGATGTCCCGCTTCGTGAATCACCTGGACACGGTCACGGCTTCCGTCGACCAACTTGGCGAGACGCAGAACGTCTTGTCCGAAGCCATGAGCAATGTGAGCGCCGTTGCGCAGCAATCCTCCGCAACGTCGGAGGAAGTGGCGTCCTTGAGCAACGAGCAGCTCAGCATCAGCGACAATCTGGTGCAGCTGTCCAATAAGCTGGAGACGGTGTCGAACCATCTGAAGGAATCGCTGTCAAGCTTCCGTACGGATACGTGGAAGCATCAATAGCGGTACGATATCGTTAGGCCATCCATACACTCTGATTGGAATGTACCGTTCGCCGCATTTGCGGTGAACGGTATTTTTATTGTTTGCCGATTCAAAGAGCTGGAGCGCGCTAGCGCTAGAAGAATGCCGAAGCAGCGAATTGGCGACAATGGCTAGTATATAGCTTGCATAGTCAGTTGCCGCGCAGGCTAGCCGGCGTAAGGCATCGGTTAGCTGTAGGTCCGAATTGGGTTATGGAGGTGTGGGGAGATGAGTCGAACTGCGAAGCCGTATCGACCGAGCGGCAGGCGGAGCACCCGGATGCGAAGAATCGCGCTGCTGGGAGTAGGCGCGGTTCTCGTCGGAGGCATATATATCGCGAGACTGGCAGCGCTTCAAGTGCCGAGCTTCTATGCGCCTGCCGAGTCGCAGTTGGCCATGCATGCCGTTCGACAGCGCCAGAACGGCTTGGTACTGGATTCGGGTAGAGGGCGAATCGTTGATCGGTTCGGAGAGGCGATCGCCGGTGTCGACATCCGTGCACTGGCAGCATTCCCGCTGCCGGCGGGGCGGCGCGGAACGCCCGAACAGCTCAAAGCGTTAGCAGCGGCGCTCGGCACGGATGCCGAGTCGTTGTCAGAATGGCTGGAAAGCTTGCGGGAGCCTGAGGTGTGGCGCGGCGGCATGAAGGCAGCGGCAACCGGTGGGCGTACCGGACAAGCGCAGCCGATCGCCCTGGGGCCGAAGGATGAAGCGGCCGTAGCGGCAGCAGCGGTCAACGGGGTGCATGTCGTTCCCTATACGCTTCGATACCCGGAGACGCACGCTGCAGCTCAAGCGATCGGATTCATCAGCCAGCATCCGGAATATGTCGCGGAGCTGTATGCATCGGAACTTGCGCAGGGGCGCATGAAGCTGACCGATGCGGTAGGAGGAGCGGGGGTGGAGAAGGCGCTCGATCGCCTATTTCGCGGAGCAGGCCGCATGGTGGCTTACCAATCGGATCATACGGCAGAGCTCCGGATTACCCGTCCGGATAATCCGTATTATCCGTTGACGGCGGTCACGACGCTGGATATCGGGCTGACGCAAAAGCTGGAATCTTATGCGGAGGAGGCCGGCCTATTGAAGGGAGCCATTGTCGTGCTGGATGCGGCGAACGGCGATATTATCGCAATGGTGTCAAAGCCGTCTTACGATCCGCATCGCATCGGAGCGGATATGTCCGCAACGGCGAACCATGCTCTGCGGGCCGTTGCGCCGGGCTCGATCTTCAAGCTCGTGACGGAGGCCGCAGCGCTCGACGCGAAGCTCGCCTCCCCTGGCGAGCTCTTCCACTGCGACGGCGAGCATGAGCGGTACGGGTTGTCCTGTTGGCTCGAAGGCGGACACGGGACGCTGACGCTGCAGGAAGCCCTCGCGCAGTCCTGCAATGTCGCATTCGCGCAATTGGCGGAGCGGCTCAGCGCCGCGCAGCTGGAGCGGACCGCGGATCAACTCGCCTTAGGCCGCCTTGTCGGATGGAGCGGCGCGGGAGGGGCGAATGGAACAACGCTTCGCCCATTAGGTGAAGAAGAGAAGGGCCGTATCTTCAGCGGGCAGCGAGCGGAACGCGACGGCAGCGTGCTGGCGCAGACAGGCATCGGACAGCGCGACGCCGCGGTCTCGCCGCTGCAAGCGGCGAATCTTGTCGTGACGCTGCTGCACCACGGCGAGGTTCATGCTCCGCGGCTCGTGAGCGAGATTCGTTACGCGAACGGCCAGCGAATGGCCGGCATGCCTGTCCAAGGGAGCGCTTCGCAGTACGGCGAAATCGCGAGGCCGACCGCGCGTACGCTGCTGCGCGGCATGGAAATGGTCGTGAAAGAAGGGACGGGGAGGGAGCTGCAGTCCGCCAAGTGGCGGCTGGCCGGCAAGAGCGGGACAGCACAGGCTTACGAGAACGGGAGACCGACGAATCATCAATGGTTCATCGGCTACGGTCCGGTCGAATCGCCTCGTTATGCGGTAGCCGTGCTGTCAGAACACCGACCTGCGGACAGCGCCAATCAGGCGACCGCGATATTCGGCGGGGTAATGGATATTATTGCTGTGCATGAAGCAAGCTCCGCTGCCGTACGTTAACGGCAGCGGAGCTTGTTATGATCAGCTTATGCTAAGCTAGGACATCGATGGAGGCGGATCGGCAGGCTTGTCGGGCGGCGCATCGAACTCGTCCTTCGGCGCGCGAATCCAGCGGTGAAGATAACGCTGATCGTACAACGCTTTGATCAGGATGACGAGAATCGGCGATAGAATGACGCCTGCGACGCCGAACAGCGACAACGAGATAATCATGAACACCAGCATCGTGTAGGCAGATACGCCAAGCGTATCGCCGGTGATCTTGGGCTCGAGAAGCTGACGCGTCAGCAGCACGACGCCTAATATGACGGATAGCCAGATTGCGAGCGTCGTCTGGCCGGCAATGAATAAGTAGATGATCCAGGGAATGAAAACGGTGCTCACGCCCAGCAGCGGCAGGACATCGGCGATGGCGGCCAGCACCGCGATCGTGAAGGCGTTATTGACCCCGAGAATGAGCAGGGCGGCGAGCACGACGACGAACGTGATCGTGATCAGAATTAACTGCGACTTCAGATAACCGCCGATGCCGACGAGTACGTTGTCCTTCAGGAAGTAGAAGGCCTTCTTGAACGTCTTCGGCGTCTTCTCTTCCGCCGAGCGCTTCCAGTTGTCGATCTCGACGCTCAAGAAGTAGGCGAGAATGATGCCGATGCCGAAGTTGATGACGAAGGCGGAGAATGAGGACAGCACGCCGACGAAGCCCTTCAGGAAGCGCGAGGCGAAGTCGGAACCCCACTTGGTAATGTCGTTGATCATATTCTGCGAGTTCTCGACGATGTCCGGCGGCAGGGCGGTAATGCGTTCTTGCGCCCAGGCGATCAACTCGGTTGCCTGTGCCGTGAATTGCGATTGATAGGCCGGCAAACGATCTGCCAGTTCCGCCACTTCATTCGCGACGAGAACGCCGGCCCCGACAAAAGCGCCGAGGATGACAAGCGTGAAAAATAAAATGCTGATCGCCGATGCGATGGATTTGCTAATGCCGATGCGGTTCAACCGCTTGGCGATCGGTTCGATGCAAGCGAAGATCAGGAATGACAGGAATACCGGTGTCGCGATCTTATAGAGGTAGCTGAACGCGAACATGATCAGCCACACCGTGAGGGCGATGAGCGCAATATCAAAGGCAGTGCGCCAATACTTCTGATAAAAAGTGAGCATGGTCGGATTCCCCTTCGTTTCGATTCATCTATCTGGAAGTATTGTACTATAGATTTAATAATGCGCCTATTATATTTAAGATATGTTACAATAGATGGAGTCGTTTGTGATCACGAAGCGCCTCAAGAAGCGTATTCGACATCGAATCTTGAACGCTGGCGCAATTTCCGGTACTCACGTAGTTTGGACAACAAGCATATGCTTTCGATGCTGCGTTTCCTTCGGAAACACTTGAGGCGCTGACAACCGGCCTTATAAATGTTAAGGATCGATTGTTGACTTGCTTGGGGAGCCGTGCTATAATTCTCAAGTGTTGTTCAAACGGTAATCATTAGCACAAGCAGAAGCACCCGCTTCTCACCTGACCGGTTT
>JAEZCJ010000173.1 GCA_023433615.1 Bacillota bacterium
CTCGACTTGCATGTATTAGGCACGCCGCCAGCGTTCGTCCTGAGCCAGGATCAAACTCTCCATTAAAGTGTTGCCACTTGGAAAGAGCTGATTAGCTCATTACTTGTATTGCTTTTCTAACGATCCATAGACCGTTAGGGCAGTTCGCTCGTTGTTCAGTTTTCAAAGGGCAATTTGGCTTCATCACTATCTCCTGCGAGACAGGATTATAATATAGCATAGATTCGATGCGAGATGCAAGCGGTTATTATTGCCACCTTGCTAGCGACTGCATCGCTGCGCACCGCTAACTTTCTCGACATCAACCTGCCGCAAGCGACAGGAATATTAGAATACCATGGTCCATCTAATCTAGCAACCGGCAATCTTTTCCACCGTCCCGCTCGCCACTTGCTTCACGCGGGCCGGATTCATAGAATACCACGCCTGAACAAGCAAGGCAATGGAATGTTTATCCATACCTTAGACAGCGTTAAGGGACGCATGCCCTATCACGGCATCGTCCCTCCATGTTCGCTATTCCGACGGTCTTCCCTTGCCTGACACGCTGCCGGGAGCGCGGCCCGGTTCAATGATTACCTGCTTGTCGGCATGCCGCGTCTTATGCAGGTCAACCGCTCCGGCTTGCTGCGTGCCTAGGTCACGGAGCTCCATGCTGCTGGTCTTGTCGTCTGCCATGCGTCAGGCCTTGGCCAACTGCAACGCCGTATTCGCATTCTTCATCTCAAGGGCAATCTGCCCCTTCAGATCGTATGCCAGATACCAACCCTTCTGCAGCATGTAATTCGTGATCTGCTCGTGCGTATCGATGGCGCCT
The DNA here is from genome assembly GCA_023433615.1 of Bacillota bacterium. Classification (GTDB taxonomy): domain Bacteria; phylum Bacillota; class Bacilli; order Paenibacillales; family Paenibacillaceae; genus Paenibacillus_I. The sequence goes on from JAEZCJ010000173.1 coordinate 818, forward strand.
TGCAATTGCCCGCGCAGAACCTGCCTGATCTCCGGGGTAGCCGTCTCTGTCAGTGCGGCAGCCAGCAGCTTGATGCCGGATTTCGCTGCAAGCAGCGCGTCATATGCGATAACCTCGTCCGTCAGCGTGTTCATGCCGGTCAAATTCTCTACCAAGGTATTCATTCGCAGGCTGTACTCCTCTCTTATTGGACTTTCACTTTAGCCAACAGCTTCTGCAGGTCTTCGATTGCCGTTATGCTCTTCTGTACATCGGCTTGCATGATTCCCTTCAATGCCGGATCCGTTACCAATACCTGCATGGTCTTGGACTTCGTGACGCATACCGTCTTGAACGTGAGAAGCTCAAGCAATTCCATCGTCTCATGGGTCGCCGGGCTAGTCTGCATCATTGCTTCCTCCTTCCTGCGGGTGGGCCATCGGCAGGCGCCTCCTATTACAAGGACGCATTATACTGCTTCAGGTCCTCAACCAATTCTTTAGGCAGTTCTTTGTCCTCGCCGAATCCGTCGGTTAGAGTGTGCACGACGAATTCCGCACTGACCCCATAGTGTTTAAGAATGACGTTGATCTTGTCCAAGCGTTCATGATTCTCCACGAATTCGGACAGTCTGCTCATACGATCGTTGTCCCTCCTTTGGTCCTTGCTTATTGTGACAACGTTCGGGCTATTTTATCCGGTAGACGAGCATGATCATGATTGCCCAACAAAGCCCTGACTGACGTCAGGGCTTCTTGCCATGCTTCCGCGGTGTCGACTTGCCCGTGTTCGCTTCGTACGATACAGGTTCGACTACCACGCTTCCCTCCGCAAGCTGCTGCACACCGTCACTTGTACCCGCCATATAGACATCCGAGAACAGCTCATGCGTCAGCTCGCTTCCGTCTAAGCGGGAAGCTTCCGAACGCTTCCCATCGGTCATGCCTTCACCTCCTGTATGCCTTACATCATTCGCCATCCGAACCCGATCTATGCAGGCGGATTCCGCACCGACGGCCATACATAATTGGCGCGTGCGCGAACCACTATAAGCCGAGCGCCATCTGCATGCAATCCATTCGCACAGGAGAATCCGCACATGACCGACACGAAAGTTACGGAAGCGAAATTGAAATGGTGGCAGCTATCCCTCCTCGGCGTAGCGTTCACGATCGGCACGGGGTACTTTCTCGGTTCGGGAATCGCGATTCGAATCGGCGGACCGGGGGCTTTGTTTGCTTTTGCGCTTGCGGCATTCGGCACTTATCTCGTATTCGACGCGTTGGCCCGCATGACGTCGGCCGAGCCGCTCGAAGGGTCTTTCCGTACCTATGCGAAAAAAGCGTACGGCGGCTGGGCAGGCTTCAGCAGCGGGTGGGTGTATTGGTCATCCGAACTCTTGATTATGGGCAGCCAGATGACAGCCTTGTCCCTCTTCTCGCGATTCTGGTTCCCGAACGTTCCGATGTGGCTGTTCGCCGTGCTGTATGCGGTGCTTGGATTGGTCATCGTCCTCTTAGGAACCAAGGGCTTCGAACGTTTCGAGAACGTATTCGCCATCATGAAGGTAGCCGCGATCGTCATGTTCCTCATTATTGCGGCAATCGGCCTATTCGGTTGGCTTGGCGCCGGCAAGCATGAGCCAAGCTTCCCGCTCGCACACGGCGAGTTCGCTCCGAACGGCGCACTCGGCCTGTGGTCCTCCCTGCTCTTCGCCTTCTATGCATTCGGCGGCATCGAGATCATGGGCATTATGGCCATGCGCCTGCAACGGCCCCAAGAAGCTTCCAAGGCCGGGACGGCGATGCTGTCCATGCTCGCGATTATCTATATGGCATCTCTGATACTCGCCGTTACGCTTGTGCCTTGGCGCCAGTTCGATCCGGATAAGAGCCCCTTCCTGACGGCGCTCGAGCAATACGGCCTGCCGTTCGTGCCGCATCTCTTCAACGCGGTGCTCATCATCGCCGGCTTCTCGACGATGACGGCTTCCTTGTTTGCGGTCACGAAGATGCTCGTCACGCTTGCCGAGGATCGCGATGCCCCCCGCCTGTTCGCCGTTCGCATGTTCCGCAACAGCCCCTTGCCTGCGATCGGGCTTACGTCGGCGGGACTCGTTGCGGCGATCGTCTCCGCCATGCTCATGCCGGGGAGCATATACGAGTATGTCACGACGGCCGCGGGCCTCATGCTGCTCTATAACTGGTTCTTCATTCTCGTCACCGCAGGCAAGCTGGTCAAGCTAACCAAATGGGGTCAATCCAGGCGCTTCCTCGGCATGGGAATTCTGATCGTAGCGGTAACTGGCGCTCTGTTTCATGAGACGAGCCGACCCGGCTTCTATATCAGCTTCGCGTTCGTGGCCGTCATCGCAGCCGTTACGTTCCTGATGCGTCGTCATTGGAAGGGCGGCGACAACAATGCGGGAGACGCAGAGCGCAAAATCGTCGGCATGGAGTTTCGTTCAGCCCAGCAGCAATCGAATCGCCTGAAATCCAAAATACGCGCCAAACACGATTAACGACAAACCGGACAACACCGAGATGAACTTCAGCAGGCCATCTGTGAGCCACCGACGGAATGTGCTGGCGATACCGGCCATCGAGATGTCCCATAATAGAATCCCGCCGATAATAGCCAGGCTGTACAGGGCAACCTGTTCGCCCCCGTAACGCGCAGCCGTATCCGCCAAGACGGACCCGTAGATGCCCAGCCAGAACAGGATCGTCATCGGGTTGCTGAGCGACATGAAGAACCCCGAGACGAAGGATCGGAGCTTCGTCTGTTCACGGCCATCCATGTCGTTCTTCATGACGGAGCCGGCCCCTGCCAGCGACTCGATACCCGTATAGAGCAGAACGAAACAACCGAACAGCCACAGAAAGCACTTCATGAACGGGATCTCGATGAAGTGCACGATGCCCATATACACCATCATCATGTAGATGCCGTCCGCGATTAACGCGCCTAACCCGACCAGCCATGCATGCCAGAAGCCCCGCTTAATGCCCGAATCCAATTGCGCCGCATTAATCGGACCGATCGGGGCCGACAAGGACAACCCTAGCAGCACATAGCTTAGATACACATTCATCTTGGACAACACCCCCGATACAATCTATTCGGGCGATGCGGCTTGTACGACTGCTCGCGCAAAAATCCCGCCTGCGCCGAATGCGCAAGCGGGATCGTCATTCTACTGCTTATGATCGGCCATACCGCGCGACCTGTTCGTCGCCCAGCACATAGCGATGGTATACCCACTCCGCGATGCCTACGATTGCCGAGATCGTCACGGTTTCCCAGAAGGTGAGATCCCAATTGAGATAATAGCTTGCAATGCCAAGGAAAGCAGCTGCCAGGATAAAATCTGCGATCGTCGCTACGGTGTTGTTCGTACTGCGCAATACCAGTTGATCACCAAGCAGATAAGCAATGATGGTCAGTACCGATGCCGTCACGAATGCGGTCAAGAACGATACATCCGCATACCACATGAGCAAGGGCGTAACAATAATTCCGTTCAATATCCATTTGATAATGAACTTCATTCGGAGACCTCCTTGTACATCAACATTAAGTCAAGAGTAGGATGCCACCACGACTGCGGTTTAAACCAGGGAACAGTTGGCGCAGCTTCCCCAGATGTTGGATAGCTGAAGCCGCTTAGGGGAAGCCTAATCATAGCAATCCATTCATGTCCAGGGAGGCGAGAGGTCATGCGGAATATCGAGATACGACCTAACATGCGAACGGCCGGCGGCGAAGCGAACGATATTCTGTTGAATGGTCGCTTCATGGGAACTTTGACGCTCGTGTACAGGGAAGGCGACCGGGTAGCAGGATCCGTCCAGCTGGAGCAAGAATCGCTCAAGCCTGCAGACAAGCAGCATGTCGTCGCTTTCGTGCAACATTACATTCAAGCGTTCATTGATGCCGTGCAAGCGGAAGCTTGCGACGTATTGGTGACGTACAGCAGCTATGATCATGTAGTGATGACAAGCGAGGAAGTGGACGACGACGATCTGAGCGACACGGAACGCGATAACGATTCGGATTGGGTGTCCGACGACTGCGAAGACTTCGAGCTCGTTCTTGTATCGGAACGGCAGAACCGCGTTCATTATCTGATCTACAACGCAGATGGCGAAGAGGCTGCCGAAGCTCGGCTTCAATACGAATGGGCCGATATAGCAGGCGAAGTGACTTGGCGATTCGAGCCGGACGATCATGAGATCGAGAAGATTACCGAGCTCCTAGTGTCCGATTACAATGAAGACACGGTCGACACCTTCGTGATCCGGCACCTTCATGAAGACGTGCTCCTCGAGACCATCGAGCTCACGCATGAACGGCTGTTGGATGTGGATGAGAATGAGGATGAGGATGAGGATTGGCTGGCGCTTCCGCATCGCGGCGGCAAGCCGGATGAGCGATATAGCGTTGCGCTTGTCCGCGACGACGGCGATGTCCTCACGTATGAAATTTATGAACGCGCCAGCGGCAGTCTGCCCATCGGAACCGCCACGATCGACATTCAACAGGCCAGACTGTCCGGCTTCATCGACTTTCGCGAACGGAGTCTTGCCGACAATGCCGGCGCGATCGCCGAGGTGCTCATGCGTGAATTGGACAAAGAGAAGGACGTATATCAGGGCTTGAATCTGTCGCTGATGTACAAGAATCAATTCCTCGATGAATTCAATATCGAGAACGAGACGATTCATTGACCGGACATGACAAAAAAAACGGTAAGCCGATGCTTCCGGCTTACCGCTTTTGCCGCATTGGATGCTGCTATCCTTTCAATGCTTGCAGCCATTCTTCATAGCAATGCCTGCACAGCAGTTCTATCCGCTGTTCAATTCCACTCGAGTCGTATACAGTGAACGAATGCACGGCCTCGCTTGGCTTGTCACAGTGATAACAGACGTAAGACATTGCGTATGCTCACCCCGTTCTCTCTGCCTATCGGACCTTAAGTTTAACCGCGGTTCTTGCCGGCGTTGTTGCGGCGGTTTGCTTGCGCGCTGCCAGCGGCGGTCTCGGATGCGAATTCCGTATCATTCGCATCGACGACCGGCATCTTGTTCAGTTCGGTCGATTGTACGTCGGCCTTGCTTGCGCGGTTCCGATTTTTAGCCATGGAGGACACCTCCCTTCGTACACTCTAAGCCATAGAATCTCATAGCGCAGGTGTGTTTATGCAGAAGGGAATGCCCCATATAATCCCATGGAGTCCCTCCCAACCATCAACAGCGGTAATTCGTACAACTAATTCGAGATCGAATCCATTCATGCCGCATTAACGCAAAAAAGTACCACTAATTCCGAGCGCACCGGCTATATCAGCCGTATCCCGTGAAAATAGTAGTACGAAATGCATCTATTTCGTTGAAATTCGCTCGAAGGGCGGAGTTAGTGGTACGATTCTACACGAGTACGCTCAGTGAGCATACAAAGAACCCGTTAAGCGCGAGGCTTAACGGGTTCATGTGCTTGGCAACGTCCTACTCTCCCAGGACCCTGCGGTCCAAGTACCATCGGCGCTGGAGGGCTTAACGGTCGTGTTCGAGATGGGAAC
>JAEZCJ010000196.1 GCA_023433615.1 Bacillota bacterium
CCACTATTCCGCCGACGGCGCTGCATGGACGGCGATCGGGCCTGTGCTGGATGCCGGACGGATGTCCGACGAGCACGTGGAGACGAAGCGCGGCGGCGTCTTGCTCGACCAAGGCTTCACCGGCGCGGTCGTCGGGGTGTGCGGGCAGGATCTGAGCGGCGCGCGGAAGCATGCGGACTTCGATTATTTGTCCTATCGGGAGCTGGACCCTATCTAGCGGCAAGCGGACCCTCATGTCAGAGGCGTCCGCTTTTTTATCGGATGATCCCGCCGTTATAATGCAATTCATATACCTTCTTGCCTTCTCTGACAATAGTCTCCTTCCCCTGAAAGCAGCTAATCGTTCCTTCGTACTCATTATGGAATGCGTAATCCTCCGATTCATAATGTTTCGGACCGCGAAAGATCGATTCCGTATCGACCAATCGTAACGCTTGTCGAAGGAAGCCGTATATCGGACCAATGACCGTCCAATTCGCTTCCGGTATAATGATTCCTCCTGAATAGACCATCGACCAGATCGGATGGCGCCCGAATTCAACCGTTTCTTGTCCGATAAAGAAACCCGAACCGAAATAAATGTCCCGATAAAAGTAATCGCCGTTGCGGTATTCCAGTTGTTTGGAACCGTTAAGCAATGGTGGAGCCGAGGCCTCATCGCCTTGGGACGCGTAGGTGCTTCTCTTGGCTTCTACGAGAAAGTTGATCAAATGTTCATGAATGATAGTCATGAAATAATCTCCTTTACCATGCATTGCATGTTTGGCGAACAAACGTTCTCTAAATTGTAGCATAAACTCATAAATAGCGACAATCGATTAGGCAATTGCTGGCGGATAGACTGCCTACGCGAGACCGCTCGCCCCCTCTTAAGAAAGTCTTAAGGATTCCCCCTCCTATTTCGTAAAAGTTAACGTTTATAATGAGAGACAGGTACCGGCCGAATACCGACGGAAGAGGGTTAGCAGCAATGAATGAATATACCGTGCTCGTCGTCGACGACGACCGGGCCATACGAGAGGCGATCGGCATCTATCTGCGCAACGAAGGGATGACCGTGCTGGAAGCGGGCGACGGCGTCGAAGCGCTGGAACGGCTAGAGAAGCAAGAGGTGCATCTGATCGTCATGGACATTATGATGCCGCGGCTTGACGGGATCGCCGCGACGTTCCGCATACGAGAGAGCAAGAATATCCCGATCATCATGCTGAGCGCGAAGACCGAGGATACGGACAAAGTGCTCGGGCTGTCGATCGGGGCGGACGACTACGTGACGAAGCCGTTCAATCCGGTGGAGTTGATCGCCAGAGTGAAGTCCCAACTGCGGCGCTTCATTACGCTCGGCACGTACGGGGGAAGCACCCGCGTAATTCAACTGAACGGGCTCTCGCTCGATCAGGAAGCGCGGGAGGTGCGGCTCAGCGGCGATCCGGTCAAGCTGACGCCGATCGAATACCGGATCGTCGAGCTCCTGATGACGAACGCGGGACGCGTATTTTCGATCGACGAAATCTATGAGCGGGCATGGAAAGAGCCGAGCTATAATGCGGAGAACACGGTTGCCGTACATATCCGCAAGATCCGAGAGAAGATCGAGATCGATCCGAAGAATCCGAGATATTTGAAGGTGGTATGGGGAATTGGATACAAAATGGAGAAGTAGGTCGTCCCTGCTCGTGCTGGCGCTGCTCTTCGCCCTAGGCTTGAACGGCGTGCTGTCGGGCTTGTCTTCCGGGAGCAGCTATATCGGCCGAAGCTATTACGAGACGAACGAGGTGCAGCATGATTTCATGCGGCTCGTCCAGCATCTCTACCTGTTCGAGCTCGGCGCCGTAAGCGAAGAGGAAGCCAAGCAGCAGATCAGCGTCAGCCGGCAAGAGATCGAGGAGTACCGCAATCGCTACGGCGACCTCGAATCGCAGCTCGCGGACATACGGAATCAATACGAATACAAGATTCTGGAGGCCGTCACGACAGGCAAGGAAGCAATCACCGAAGACCTGCGGGCGGAGCGGGATGCGAAGCTTGCGGACATCCAGGAGAACTTCAGCAATGACGAGTATATCGCCGCGGAGATCCGCAAGGAGAAGGAAGCGAACCTGGCCGAGTACTTCCGGGAGCTCGATCAGTTCCGCGGCGCTTACTACGAGTACCGCAATCGGTACGCCTATTATCTTCAGGATACCGGGTCCGAGCAGGTCTATACGAATACGACGCTTGCGGGCGACCGTTCGAACGAAGCGAAGCTGCTAAGCGGCATGCTGTACGTGAAGCGCTACCCGGACAAGCACAGCGACGCTTTGACGGTTGAGAGCATGCCGAGCTATATGCTGCCGCATCACGAAGAGGTAGACCGGATCGCCGCAGCCAGGCCTGCCAAGCAATTCAAGGGCTGGATAGCCGTGCCGAAGTCGGCAGCGGCACTCGCCGCCCAGCAGCAATTCGACCAGCGCCGACTCGGCGTCATCATTGCGCTCGTAGCGGGCGGCGCGCTCTTGATCGCATCCATCATGATCGGCAGACGCCGCATGGGGACGATCATGTTCAGCATGGAGCAGCTGAGGCCTGCGTACAATCGAATTCCGATCGATCTGCGAGCCGTTCTGTTCCTGATCTCGGGCTTCGTCACGCTTCACATGCTGCAGGACCCCGTTCATCTCTTCTATGAGCAGATTCGCGACTTCCCGTTCAACTTCGTGACGGATCTGGCGCTGCGCTTCCTGTTCTTGACGGGCATGCTCGTCGTAACCGTCGTGCAAGCGTACATCTGGTTCCGGACTTTAGAGGGCTGGGAGCTGCTAGGTTACGAACTGATGCATCGTTCCCTGCTCAGCCGCATGCTTCGGGCGATCGGCGATGCCTTCCGTAACGCGCGGGTAGGCTGGCAGGTCACGGCGTATACGGCCATTGCTTTCGGCTTCGGCCTGGGCGCAGCGGTCGTGGTCATTGAACCGGGCGCAATCCTGGTGTACTTCCCGGCCTTCATTCTCGTCGCCCTGCCGCTGGGCATCTATGTAATCAGGCAGATGGGGTATCTGAATCGCATTCTGGAGGCGGCTCGCGACTACGAAGCCGGACGGCTGGCGGCGGAGCTGCCCGTGCGAGGCCGCTCGGTGCTGTCGGGGCTTGCGAGCCATCTGAACCAGCTGAAGCGGGGCGTCGTCGTCTCGCAGGCGAAGGAGGCGAAGAGCGAACGGCTGAAGACGGAGTTGATCACGAACGTTAGCCACGATCTGCGCACTCCGCTCACGGCCGTCATCTCGTACGTGGAACTGCTGAAGAAACCCGATCTGACGGAGGAAGACCGATCGTCGTACATTGGCATCATCGATCAGAAGAGCCAGCGCCTGAAGGTGCTGATCGACGATCTGTTCGAGGCGACGAAGATGGCGAGCGGCAGCGTCGAGCTGCAGCGGTCACGCGTCGATCTCGTTCAGCTGATGAAGCAGGCGATCGCCGAGTCGGAAGCGAGCATGGAGCAGTCGGACCTGCAATTCCGTATCAAGCTGCCGGATGAGCCGGTGCATGCGATGGTCGACGGGCAGAAAATATGGCGCGTATTCGACAATCTGATCAGCAACATCCTGCGGTACTCGCTCGAGCATACCCGCGTCTACATGACCTTGAGTCATGCAGGGAGCCGCGCGGAGATCGTGTTCAAGAACATCGCGAAGTTCGAGCTGGGCGACAACGTAGAAGAGTTGTTCGAGCGGTTCAAGCGAGGCGACGGCTCCCGGCATACCGAAGGGTCGGGACTCGGGCTCGCGATCGCCAAATCGATCGTCGATCTGCACGGCGGTTCGCTGGAGCTCGAGGTAGACGGCGACCTGTTCAAGGTGACGGTTTTGCTGCCATTGGAATAACGCATAGAAGATCGCGGCTCCGGGCATGGCTCCCGGAAGGCTGCGATCTTCTTCGCATTCGGCGACTCTTCGCCGGCTACTCCACCTCGATCGCCTTCACGGTTTCGCCCTCGATCAGAACAGGCTGATAGTAGGTGCTGGCGGGCAATTCCTTTTTGCCTTGCAAATTTTTGATGACCCAGTCCGCGGCATCGCGTCCCATCTGTTCCTGGGGGTGCGTCAGCGTCGTGAGCTGGATGTTCGCGTTCTTGGCGATATAAGAATTGTCCTGGCCGATAATGGATAGTTCGTCCGGAATCGCGATTCCCAGCTTCCTGCAGACATTGACGACTTCCAAGCCGACTTCGTCGTTGTAGCAGACAAGCGCGGTCAATTCATCGCGGTTCTCGGTCAGATACGCTTCCAAGTCGGCGGACAAGCGCGGCTTCGATTCCGTATCGAATGCCAGCACATGCTCCTGCTGGAACCGGAGCTTGGCTTCTCCTAGCGCTTTGATGAATCCCTTCATGCGGAACTTCCCCTGCAAATCGTCCATCTTCGCGATAATCCCGATCTGGGTATGGCCTTGGGCAATCAGCTCCCGGGCTGCGAGGAAGCTGGACTGCACGTCATCCAGACAGAAGAACGGAACCTCCAATTCTTCGTAATAAGCGTTGATCATGACCATCGGGACGTCCTGCTCTTTAAAGGATAAGTAGTAAGCGATGTTCGGGTTATAGACATTGCTTCTGGTAGGTTCTACGATCAAGCCGTCTACGCCGTAGGACAGCATCATTTCCAATGCCTTCTTCTCCTGCGCGATATCGTTATTGGTACTTGCCAATAGCAACGAATAATTGTCTTCGTTCAATCGGCGCTCGATGCCGCGGATAATGGAGGGAAAGATATAATCCGAGATATAGGTCGTGATGACCCCGATCGTGCGATTCGCGGATTTCGTGCCCGTTCTGGACCGATATTGGCTGCTGACGTACGTGCCGGAGCCCCTCTCGCTCCGCAGGAATCCCTCGTTCGACAGCTCCAGAAGAGCCTTGCGAACCGTCTGCCGGCTGACGTTATAGCTCTCCTGCAGCGCGAACTCCGAAGGGATTCTCTCGCCTATCCGGTACGTACCGGATAGGATATGACTCTTGATCTCTTCGATAATGAGCTGATACTTCGGCTTCATCGGATCCACTTCTTTCAACGTTGTTCGAAAAGTTGTACGTACACATTCTAGCATATCGCGCATGAATTGCAAATAAAAAGACAAATTTGATGCTTTGAACCGTACAAATTCAACGTTCATTTCCTGCCCGAATCGCGGTTCAATAGAGCCACGGCGGCCGTTTTGCGAATGTTAGTATAACTATCGATGTCGGTTGACAAATGTACGTACAGAAAATATACTAGTGCTGTCGGTAATTGAAACCGCCTTCTTGCGGTCGAACCCAGAGAGGGGATAGATGTGATCATGAATCATGTGAACGTGAAAGAAGCGATCGCCAAGGGCGAAACTTCGCTCGGCATCGAGTTCGGATCGACCCGAATCAAAGCGGTGCTGATCGACCGTCGTTTCGAGACTGTCGCATCGGGCAGCTACGAGTGGGAGAATCTGCTCAAGGACGGCTATTGGACGTATAACCAAGAGGATATTATTACAGGCCTCCAGGCCGCATATCGTGAACTGAAGCAACAAGTCGCGCAGCAATACGGCGTCACCCTTAACACCGTCGGTGCGATCGGGTTCTCCGCCATGATGCACGGCTACATGGCATTCGACAGCGCGGGCGAGCTGCTCGTGCCGTTCCGGACGTGGCGCAATGCGACAACCGGTGCGGCAGCGCGGGAATTGACGGACTTGTTCCGATTCAACATCCCCGAGCGCTGGAGTATCGCTCATCTGTACCAAGCCATACTGAATCAAGAAGAGCATGTGCCTCGCATCGAATATGTCACGACGCTGGCGGGCTACATCCATTGGCTGTTGACCGGACAGAAGGCGATCGGCATCGGCGATGCTTCCGGCATCTTCCCGATCGACGAATCCATCCATAACTACCATCCCGCGATGGTCAAGCAGTTCGATGCCTTGATCGCGGACAAGGGCTATCCGTGGAAGCTGGAGGATGTCCTTCCCCAAGTGCTTCTATCCGGCAAGGAGGCCGGCCAATTGACTGCGGCAGGCGCTGCCGTTCTGGACCCGGCCGGCGATCTGCAAGCCGGCATTCCGCTCTGCCCTCCGGAAGGAGATGCCGGAACGGGCATGGTGGCGACGAACAGCGTGAAGAAGCGTACGGGCAACATCTCCGTGGGCACCTCGGTATTCGCGATGATCGTGCTGGAGAAGGAGCTCTCCAAGGTATACCCGGAGATCGATATGGTCACGACCCCGGACGGCAGTCCGGTCGGCATGGTGCATGCCAATAACTGCTCAAGCGATCTCAATGCCTGGATGGGACTGTTCCGCGAATTCTCCGAGGCGATGGGCTTCGGCGCGGATTCCGGCCAATTGTTCAGCGTACTGCTGGGCAAGGCATTGGAAGCCGACCCGGATGGCGGCGGTTTGCTAAGCTATGGCTATCTCTCGGGCGAGAATATTACGGGCATCGACCAAGGCAGGCCGTTGTTCGTCCGCTCGCCGGAAAGCAGCTTCAATCTGGCGAACTTCATGCGGACGCATTTATTCGCCGCTTTCGGCGCCCTGAAGCTCGGCATGGACATTCTCACCGAGAACGAGCGCGTGGCCATCGACAGCATTCTGGCGCATGGCGGACTGTTCAAGACCCCTGTCGTCGGACAGAAGATTCTCGCAGGCGCATTGAACGTGCCGATCTCGGTCATGTCGACAGCCGGCGAAGGCGGGGCGTGGGGCATGGCGCTTCTGGCCGCTTACATGACCGATAAGGACAAAGGCGAGAACTTGGCGGACTTCCTCGAGAAGAAAGTGTTCCAAGATGCCGAAGGGCAGGAGATTGCGCCGGATGCATCGGATGTCCAAGGATTCCAAGCATTCATGGCTCGCTACCAGGCAGGGCTAGCCATCGAGCAGGCAGCCGTAGATCATCTGTTGGAGAACGGGAGGGATTAGAACGTGTTAGAGCAATTGAAAGAAGAAGTCTATCAAGCGAATCTGGATCTGCCGAAGCACGGCCTCGTGAAATTCACATGGGGCAATGCCAGCGCGGTCGATCGCGAGAGCGGTCTGTTCGTCATCAAGCCGAGCGGCGTCGGCTATGAGACGATGAAACCGAGCGACATGGTCGTCGTGGACTTCGACGGCAAGGTGATCGAGGGCAATATGAGACCTTCCTCCGATACCGCGACGCACGCCGTATTGTATAAGCATTACCCGCAGATCGGCGGCATCGTGCATACCCACTCGACTTGGGCCACCATCTGGGCGCAAGCGGGGCTGGACGTACCGGTCATGGGCACGACGCATGCGGATACCTTCTACGGTGCCGTGCCTTGCGCGCGATTCTTGAATCAAGACGAGGTAGACCGCGGCTACGAAGCGGAGACCGGACATGTCATTATCGAGACGTTCGAGCAGCGCGGATTGGACGTGATGGCGATCCCGGCCGTCCTGCTGCAAGGGCATGCGCCTTTTACGTGGGGCAAAGACGTGAAGTCGGCCGTCGTGAACAGCGTCGTGCTGGAGGAAGTGTGCAAAATGAATCTGTACGCGCGCCAATTGAACCATTTTGCCCCGGAGCTGCCGCAAGGCATTCTGGATAAGCACTACCTGCGCAAGCACGGCAAGAATGCCTATTACGGGCAGAAATAACCGCCTTACCCACCATTAACTAAGGGAAAGAGGATGATCACATTGTCATTAACAGCAGCTAAACAGTTCTGGTTCGTCGTAGGCTCGCAGCATCTGTACGGAGAGGAAGCGCTGGCTGAAGTTAAGGCTCACGCGCAGCAAATGACGGATGCGCTGAACAATAGCGGCGTGCTCCCTTATCCGCTGGTCTTGCAGGATCTGGCTGTCAGCGCGGATAAGATTACGAGCATCATGAAGGAAGTGAACTACCGCGACGAGGTAGCGGGCGTCATCACGTGGATGCATACGTTCTCGCCGGCCAAGATGTGGATCCGCGGCACGAAGCTGCTGCAGAAGCCGCTGCTTCACTTGGCAACGCAGTATAACGAGAGCATTCCATGGGCTACGATCGACATGGACTTCATGAACCTGAACCAGGCCGCCCATGGCGACCGCGAATACGGCTTCATCAACGCCCGTCTGAAGAAGCAGAACAAAATCGTCGTAGGCTACTGGGAGCGCCCGGAAGTGCAGCGGCAAATCGCGGACTGGATGGACGTTGCGGTTGCGTTCAACGAGAGCTTCAATGTCAAAGTCGCCCGTTTCGGCGACAACATGCGCAACGTCGGCGTTACGGAAGGCGACAAGGTCGAGGCGCAAATCCAGTTCGGATGGACCGTTGACTACTACGGCATCGGCGACCTCGTGCAATACGTGAATGCCGTGACGGAGCAGGAGATCGACGGGCTCATGGGTCAATATGCGGAGCTCTACGATTACGATTACGGCACGAACAGCAAGGAAGCTTGGGAAGCAAGCGTTCGGATCCAAGCGAGCTACGAGATTGCCCTCAAGCGGTTCTTGGACGAGAGAGGCTATAACGCCTTTACGACGAACTTCGAAGACCTGCATGGCATGAAGCAGCTTCCGGGTCTTGCCGTTCAGCGCTTGATGGCGCAAGGCTACGGTTTTGCCGGCGAAGGCGACTGGAAGACGGCCGCGCTCGATCGCTTGCTGAAGGTGATGAGCCGCAATCAGAACACCGGCTTCATGGAGGATTACACGTATGAGATGGCGGCCGGTCAGGAGGCCATCCTGCAATCCCACATGCTCGAGGTCGATCCGTCCTTGGCAGGCAGCAAGCCGAAGATCGTCGTATCGCCGCTCGGCATCGGCGACCGCGAAGATCCGGCGCGCCTCGTCTTCGACGGCAAGGCGGGCGACGGAGTCGTCGTCTCCATGGCTGACTTCGGCACGCACTATAAATTGCTGATCAACGAAGTAACCGCGTTCGAGCCGACGGCTCCGGCACCGAAGCTTCCGGTCGCTCGCGTCCTCTGGACGGTGAAGCCGAACTTCCAGGACGGCGTGAGAGCTTGGATCGAGAACGGCGGCGGCCACCATACCGTCGTATCGCTGAACCTGACGACCGATCAGATCGTGACTTACGCCAAGCTGGTGAACTTGGAATACGTCGTCATTAAGTAATAGGCGTAAACAGCAAGAACCGTTTCTTCCGTAAAGGGAGAAACGGTTCTTTCGATTTTACTCTTCGACCAGGCTATAAGAGAGATCCCCGATCTGCAGGTCATGGTAGATGGCGCCTTGCTTATCGTCCGGAATGAACACATGCGTGGTCACCGTGCCGTCGGCATAGCGCAGCGTGAGCGTATTCTTCTTGATCGCGTATGTGCCCGTTACCGTATCGGATGCATTCGATCCGCTGGTATGCGTATCGATCGTATCCAGGATGCCGATCGCGCTGCTGTCGCTCTCGAAGGTGCCGTCTGCGCGGAAGGTGAGGTATCTTTTCCATGAAGAAGCGAACGGCGTAATGCCGACCAGCCCCTGATACCCCATGGCCACATACTCGCCCTCCAGCGTGAACGAATCGGCGACAGGGGCAACCTTGCTCATATACGCATCGTTGATGACGATCATGCCTTGCTCGGTCTGGCCGATGCTCAGCGATTCTCCGCCCTCCAGATTCAGCTTGCCATCCCGAATGGAATACGTCCGGCATGCGTCTAGCTTGCAATCGATCGTCTCCGGACCGCCGCCCGCGGGCTCGCCGACGACAACTTGATTGCCGGGCAGGAACGTGTAGAACTTCCAGCACATTCCCCCGCATTCGTACCCGCCAAAATCGTCCTCGAAGCCGTAAAACATGCCCTGCAGCTTGCTTGCGTCGACCTTGCCCAGCGGCGGGGAATCGGGTTCGTGATCGGCCTCTTCCTCTGCTGCCCGTGCTTGCTCGGCAAGCTCGCGCGCATGCTCCTCATCGATCTCCTGTTGGAGCTCATTCACGAATGCCTGCAATTCCTCCCGCGTCATGCCGGTCGTTGCCATGTAGGCATCCGTCATCACGAGAATTTCTCGTCCTACGCTGTTCCAATGGACGAACGCCCCGGTCGTCTCGCTTACGAAGCGCAGCGGGACGACGGTATGGCCGTTGATCGATACGGCTGGCCGAGCCAGCTGCACGTGCTGCCCGTTCAAGTCGGCTTGATCGCTGTCCAATGTCATGGTTAGGAGGTACCCTTCCTTCACGGCGGTTATCGTGCGTGCGCCGGGATTCCAAGCCAGCTCCATGCCGAGCGCCTCGAAGATCGGCCTCATCTGCACCAAGGTCGTGCCCTCTTGCAAGTTAGGCGCGATATCCAGTACCAGCGGTTCTCCGTCAACATGCACCACGATCGGAGGATCGGCAGTTTGCGCGTCTGCGCTCGCCGACAGTCCGAATAGCCCGAACAATAGTGCGGCAGCCAACATTCCGCCTGCAGCAAACCTCAGCAATAGCTGAGCCGGACTTGTCGGATGCTTCGGCAGCTCATACGTAGAGATACGGTTCGCCTCCTTCCTATAGCCCAGAATGTCCCATAGAGAGTAACATAATCGGCACGGCCAACAGAATAGGGCATTGTGTCCATGTTGCGGCTTGGTACCAAGTGCTCATCGAACATCAGTAGGGCCGCCAGGATGCGCCGGGATTCGCCATCAATCGATCCGCCCATAGACGGCGTCTATGGCTCATCTGAAGAATAACCATTACTTGTCATGCATGGATCTGTATTATAGTAGAGGTTAAGAGAATCGCGCTTCGATTGACGAGGCGCAGATTCAGCCTGACCCTACGAAACTATCGAACGGAGGACATCTGCAATGAAATTTTTTATCGACACAGCGAATCTGGCAGACATTCAGAAAGCATACAAAATCGGCGTTCTGTCGGGCGTAACGACGAATCCGTCACTGGTTGCGAAGGAAGGCGTCAAGTTCGAGGACCGCATCGAAGAAATTCTGAAAGCCGTACCGGAAGTCGAATCGGTATCCGCTGAAGTAACGCCGGATGCGCTTACGGCCGAAGAGATGATCGCGCAAGCGAACGAACTGATCAAGATCAACAGCTACGACAAGAATATTACGATCAAGCTTCCGATGACCCTGGCCGGTCTTGAGGCTTGCCGTTACCTGACCCAGAAGGGCGTCAAGACGAACGTCACGCTGATCTTCACGGTCAACCAAGCGCTCTTGGCCGCTCGCGCAGGCGCGACTTACGTATCCCCGTTCCTGGGCCGTCTGGACGATATCTCGGAAGACGGCGTTCAGCTGGTTGCGAAGGTAGCCGAGCTGTTCCGCACGCATAACCTGGAATCGCAGATCATTGCCGCTTCCGTCCGCCACCCGGACCACGTCACGCGCGTAGCGATGGCCGGCGCGCATATCGCGACGATTCCGTTCAGCGTCATCGAGCAAATCTCGAAGCACCCGCTTACGGACCAAGGCATGGAGAAGTTCGCAGCCGACTGGAAGAAGTCGGTACAATAAGGGTTGAATGAATTAGCAGCTCTACAGCAAAAGATCGCATTCCCGAGGGCTAGCCTTTTGGGATGCGATCTTTTTCGTTACCGGTTCGTGATGGGCATCACGCGAGCGGCGTTGTCCGAGATGGTACCATTAGGGTATAGCACCCCACAGCGTCGAGAAGGAGGGAGAGCGGCAATGGCTTATCAAGAGATCGTCGTTCGCGCGAAGGATTGGTCGATCAACCTGGAGGATGCGTATTACGCGGAGCATCCCGATGAGCTGCTGCAAGCTGCGCTTGAAGCCGTGATCGGCACTTCACCCGGCTGTTATGTCAACCTCGTGACCCCGGAGGAGCTCGGACATCCGGAAGCGTCGTTCAACGGCTTATTGAAGCAGCAGCTCGCAGCACAGAATATTCCCGTGAAGGAGATACGCTATATCGACGAGTGCGGCTGCGGCGGACATGTCACGCGCGTCTTCCGCTGATTAACCATCTTTAAGGGCTGTTGGGAAGAAGGCGATTGGGAACTAGAGTGAGTGCTGCAAGCACGATTTGCCGAATTGCGAGGAGACGTTGCGTACCATTTCCCGCTCGAATTCGGAATTGCCGAATAATAGCGACCTTTTCCAACTGTAGCGCCAACGAATTCCTCCTTAATTCGGCATTTCCGACTTACGGCGCCATTCGCGCAATGGACGCCTGCTGTAAGTAGGCAAATCCGAGTTGCCTGTCTTTGCCCCGAGATGCGGCAACGCTCGGCGTCGTGTCCGTCAAGTCTTACGCCATATCAGCGTAGTCAAACGGGCTTTGTCAGACTCGTCAGGCAAAACCATTATTCCATTTCTTGTCAAGTATTCCATCACGGCGAAGATGATCGTCATACCATCATTCGTCGCTCGATACAAGACATCCTTTTCCGGCACGAACGAGGGCTCTTCTAAGCTGTTCATCATCTTCATGTCCTCATGGATTTGATCCAGCTTCGGCTTCATCCCGGCACTATCGAACGATTGATCGAGAATTGCATGCAATTGATCCAACTGCGAGGCGTTAAAGAACGGTACTAAGCATACAAGCTTCCCCTTTTCTAAGCCAACGAAGCCTTTCTTCACTAAGCGGCTGATCAGCATTTTGTCGAAATCCGTGTGAACGGAGTTGATCTCGCTCAACTCGATCGCCTGACCAAGATCGCTCAGGTCCGAACTATTAAAATCCCGCCAGACCAGTCCTGCCCACCAACTCTCCATTTGCAGTCCGCCGTAATGGTCGTTCCATCGCGTTTTAATCCCGTTGGTCGCGTACTTCCGGACGATTTCATAATCGGGCAGATTCTTTCGGCATTCGTCGTCGTTGTAGACTATGCTGGCATCGACGATGTATTTGCCGCCGTCCTTCCGCTCATTCGGCGATATTCGAGCATAGTAAGCGGAATCCTTCGCTTGCAGGTATTGTTTCCAGATCGCATAAGGAAGCAACGTCCACAACAGTGCATTATCATTAAGCTGCGCTCCGTGAAAGCCGGTTGCGCGAATCTCGTTAAGCACCTTAGCTACGCATGCATGCAAGTCATCCGCCATTTCTTCGGCTTTTCGCTGAAAATAACGGCTCTGTACCTTCCTTGTGTGCATCGTCTCGATCATGAAATTCGTCCGGTACTTCCCTTTGCCGCTCTCGACGATCAGGTCGGATCTCGTCAACTTCTGCACTTCATCTTCAACGTAAGCGCTTGCCACGCCGAGCTTGCGAGCAATGTCTTCGATAGAGAGAGCTTGCCCATAGATAGCTACGCAGATGTTTCCTGCCAGAAGCGACTGGAAATAACAATTAGGCTCGTTGTGCGGTCCTGGGGTCCCGCTATGTCCTACCATTAACTTGATCGGCTTGAAACTTAGCTGATCCATCGTGTTCTCCACTCTCAACGCCTCCTTTAGTTTCTTCCGTACTTCAAAGAGGTGCCACTTTACGGTCCCCGTTGCGAGTTTCATCTGCTTGGCGATTTGTCCGACGCTTTGCCGGTCATAGTAGTAGCGGACGGTCATCTCCCGATTGAGACGCGATAGGTACGCAATTTCTACTCTCAGCTTCTCGTGCACCGGGTCCTGCCCTTCCATGAAGGCTTCTGCCGATTCATCTTTCCGCTGCATCGACTGGTCGAGTTCGGCATGATGCCAATGACGCTTTTCCTTAGCCACATAATTGCTCCACGTATAGCAGCAGATGGTATGTACCCAAGCATCCATGTTGTCGACTTGCTTTCCATCATGAAGCGAACGATACAGCGCGAACAGAATCTCTTGCGCCAGATCCTTGGCATTGTGTTCATGGGCGGTCTTGGACAACGCAAATCCGAAGATTTTACGTGAATAATCGCTTAGCATCCGATCGTTGAACGGATCCCGGTCAGTCATGGCTGCCTCCTTGGAATGCGGTATGGTATATAAGTAGGCGTGATGCGAGATCGGTTGGGGGGAGAAAGAAAATTCATATAAATAAGGTTAATCGATCTGTGAAATACTTGGTATCGGAAGGCTAGGAGGTGAACGATACCGTGAGCACGAAGACCAGACCCGATAAGAACAACCCGAAGCATAGCCCGTCTCGATCCAACAACCCGAACGATCAAGGCAGAAGCAGGCTGCAGCCGAAGCCCCCGCAGTAAGCTGCATAACCAAGCGATCCGCGCGGCCGATTAGCGAAGCACTGTCGCAGTTAGCGTACAGTCATGCGCTATGAAGCCGGATGCAGGTGAGGGTTAGCCGGAGTCTTTAGGAAATGCGCTAATTAGCGAGTGCTCAACCGCTATTTAGCGCATTTTGTGCATTGTTCGGCGATATTGGGGCATACGGGGCGGAAATTGCGCATTTGGATACCTTGTTAGCGCTTCTGTTTCGTTAATCCCCACTTCAACTACTGCCGAGCCAGCTCCTTGGTCATCACGACATGCGGGATGCCCTCTTCCATGAAGACGTCGCTCGACGTCTTGTACCCAAGCTTGCGATAGAACCCTTCGGCCTGCGTCTGGCCGTGCAGCTTCAGCTTCGTCAGCCCTCGCTCCGCAGCGACCCGTTCCAGCGCTTCCATCACGGCTCTACCGACGCCGTACTTGCGCAGGGGAGCCAGCACGCAGATGCGCTCCAGCTTGCCGAAGCCGTCCACGACTCGCAGCCTTCCGGTTCCGGCTGCTTGTCCATTGCGGGATATAAGGACATGCTGGCATGGGCCGTGCAGGCCGTCGTACGCATCGATCTCCACCTCAACCGCCACGCCTTGTTCGTCGCAGAATACCGTTTGCCTGATCTGCATGGCCTTCATATAATCTCGTTCATTCGTGATGACTTGCACTTCCACAATCTTCATTCCTTTCCAGCTTCGCATGATGCGCGGCTTGACACGTTGATCTCGTTGTAACTATACTTGTTACAACGGTGGTGATACAACAATGACGCAGATTAGCGCGCGCTTTTCCATAGCTGTCCATATTCTAACGCTCATAGCCGCAAGCGCACAAGAATGCACGGGCGATTATATCGCGGGGAGCGTGAATACGAACCCTGCTATTATACGACGTATGATGGGAATGCTGAAGAGGGCAGGGCTCATTGACGTTCGTGCCGGCGTAGGAGGTTCGACTCTTAGGAGGAGCGCCGACGACATTACGCTCCTCGACGTGTACCGAGCCGTGAACGCTGCCGAAGAGAAACGGCTGTTCCGCATCCATGATGCACCGAACCCGTTATGCCCAGTGGGGAGGAATATCGAGGCCGCGCTGCAATCCGAGTTGAGCGAGGCGCAGTCGGCCATGGAGCAGCGGCTTGCACAGACCACGATTAGCCAGTTGACGGCGAAAATACGATAATCGAGGCGAGCAGCCTCCATTCATGCGCTTGTTGTAACTGAGACTGTTACAACAAGAACAATACGTAATCATGGAGGGAAATGAGATGAAGCTATTAGTCACAGGAGCTACTGGGAAGCTAGGCGCAGGCGTCGTGGAAGCGCTGCTGCGTTCCGTTCCGCCGGATCAATTGGCGGTAAGCGTGCGCAATCCGGAGAAAGCGGCTCATCTTGAGGCGCGCGGCGTAGAAGTAAGGCAAGGCGACTTCGATCACCCTGACACGCTGGATACCGCCTTCGCCGGGATCGATCGGCTCTTGCTTATATCGGCAGACGGCGATAACGAGACGAGAATCCGTCAGCATACGAATGCCGTGGATGCGGCCGCCAGGGCGAAGGTCGGATTCATCGCTTATACGAGCGCATCGAATGCAGCCGACAGCACGCTGATTCTGGCGCCTGTGCACAAGCATACGGAAGAAGCAATACGGAAGACCGGCATTCCGTTCGCCTTCCTGCGCAATAACTGGTATTTGGAGAACGAGGTCGGCAGCATTCAAGGCGTGCTCGCTGGCGCGCCTTGGGTGACGTCGGCCAGTTCCGGCAAGGTAGGCTGGGCGCTTCGCCAAGATTACGCGGAGGCGGCTGCTGCCGTGCTGGCAGGGAACGGGCACGACAATAACATCTACGAGCTGTCCGGGAAGCTGCTGACCCAAGAGGAGTTCGCAACCGCGCTAGGGAATGTGCTGGGCAAGGAAGTAGCCGTGCAGCAAGTCGATGATGCGGCCTATGCCGACATCATGAGAGGCGCGGGCGTACCGGAATTCGTCATCCCGCTGCTCGTAGGCATCCAAGCCGGCATTCGGGAAGGCGCGCTTGCCATCGTCAGCGAGGACTTCGAGCGGCTGCTCGGCCGCCCGGCAACGCCGATCGGCGAAGGCTTGAAGCAGGTCGTCAGCCCAATTTCCTAAATGATACGAACAAGGCATGACATTACGTGGAAGCCAATAGGCGAAGAAGCGAATCCTTCAAGGACGCTTCTTCGCCTATTGTTGCGTTTGACATTGTAATCGACTAACGAATGCAAGCTAGATCACTCGACAAATTCTTACAATGTTCCATATTGATCCAGCATTGCGACATAACAATCGTAGCTTATTCCTATTATAATCCAGTTAAGTCGAACAGCGAAAGGCAGACATGCGATGCGTATCGCTTCGGTCACCTCCATTACGAACAATATCAATATCCGCAATAAGCTTATCCTATCGTATGTCCTCGTTGTGTTCCTGCCGGTATTGACAGTGGGCCTCTTGCTTACGAATTCGCTGCGTGAACAGTCGATCGATCATGCCGTGCAGCAATCGATGAACAATGTCGAGAAGATTCGAAGACAGGTTGAAGAAATGCTAAAGATACCGACTGATATATCGTACACAATCTACTTCGATGAGCAGCTGAAGAGCATCCTAGACAAGCAGTACGCAACTGATCTGGATGTCTATCAAGCTTACCGGGACTATGCAGCCTTCACGAATTATAAGGTGCTGTATCAAGAAATAGCAGGCATCCGTATCTACTCGAGCAACGAGACGCTGCTCGAGAATTGGTCGATCTTCAGACTAGATGAAGAAGTTCGCACAGCGCCTTGGTTTCAGCAGACGAGAGACAATCGGGGCCGGATTGGATGGCATTATATCGCAGATCCAACAAGGAAGGACGCCAAATATTTAAGTCTGGCCCGCCAGATCTTCAGCAAGGACATGCGGATGATCGGCATTCTCGTGATGACAGTGAACCCGCAGAAGCTGCAATCCATTCTGAGCGAGGAGCCGTTCGAGACGATGATTATCACGGAGCAGAACGACATTATCGTTACGACCAATCCGGCGCGGGTCGGGGAGAAGCTGCCGCTTGAGTTAAGCTTGCAGAATGCAGGTGGAAAACTGGCGGAATCGGAGTCCTCTTATTATCAGGGCAAGGAAGTGAAGTCTGTCGTTCAATCCATTAGTCTCGCGAACAGCGATGATCGGCTGCGGATCGTCAGCGTCATTCCGCTGGACGCGATTCTGATGAATGCCAGGACGATCAGCAATATCGCCTATGTCATTATCGGCAGCAGCCTCCTCTTGTCGACTCTGATGATTCTGTATTTCTCGGGCATGCTCAGCAAACGGATTAATATTCTCAGCAGGGACATTCGCCGGGTCGCGCTAGGCGACCTGTCTCGTCGGTCCGTTGTGCAAGGGATGGATGAGGTCGGACAATTGTCGCGTCACTTTAACTTCATGGTGGGCAGTATCGAGAATCTGCTGGAACAGGTTAGCGAAGGTCAGCGGCAGCAGCATGCGTTGCTGCACAAACATGACCAGATGAAGTTCAGAATGCTGGCGAATCAAGTAAATCCGCATTTTCTGTTCAATGTGCTGGAGACGGTGCGGATGAAAGCGCATGTGCAGGAAGAACACGAAATCGCCAATACGGTTAAGGCGCTAGGCAACTTGCTGCGTCACAGCCTGGAGCTCGGACAAGAGCCGGTACCGCTTACGCAAGAGATGGAGCTAGTTCGCATGTACTTGGAAATCCAGCACTTTCGATTCGGGAACAAGCTCGCCTATCGGCTGCCGGACGCTGCCGAAGCCGAGGGCATTGTCGTACTGCCGATGCTGCTGCAGCCTATCGTGGAGAACGCGATCGTGCATGGGATCGAGAATAAGCTGGGTAGAGGGTTGGTGTGCGTATCCATCCATAAGGAACAGCAATCGGTCAGAATCGAAGTCTCGGATAATGGGAACGGAATCGAGCCTAGCCACTTGAGGGAGATTGAAGCTTCGTTAGCTGTTGAAGAAGATCGTCCGGCGGCACGGATCGGACTGCGCAATGTGCATCATCGTACACAGTTGTATTACGGTGAGGATTACGGGGTGCGCGTGAGCAGCGAACGAGGGGCAGGTACGACCGTTGCGATCCGCCTGCCGGGAACTGAGCGGGGGGAGAAGGATGTATAAGCTCTTAATCGTTGATGACGAACCGATTATCCGCCAAGGACTTCGGACGATCATCGATTGGTCCGCCTTCGATATCCGAATCTGCGGCGAGGCGGATAACGGCATTGATGGGCTTCGGTTATGCAAGGAGATGCAGCCTGATGTCGTCATCATCGATATCAAGATGCCAGGGCTGGATGGCTTGGCACTGATCGCAGAAGCTCGGCGCAGCGGTGCGGAATGCGATTTCATCGTGCTGAGCGGGTTCTCTGAATTCACGTATGCGCAGCGAGCAACGGAATACGGGGTACGCTCCTATATGCTGAAGCCGATCGAGCAGAAGGAGCTGGCCGCGAAAATCGGAGAGCTGCGGGCAGAGTGGGAGAGCCAGCGGGAGGAGCAGGCGCGCATGGTACTGGCGCAGCGCATGCAAGTGGAACAGCAGTTGCAGCGCATATTCCAGACCGGCCGTTATCCGGAGCCGGGCAGTACAGGCTATGCGCTGCTTGCATCGCAGCTTCGTCTGCCATGGACGTCGTACCGCGTGATGCTGATCGGCGACGATCGCAGGGCGCTCGAGGTGCACGAGTGGTTAGGGCTGTGCAATGCGCTGGAAGCGGTCGGACTGCATGGCAGCGGCGGCAGCTGTGGCGCGGCATTCTCTTGCGGGTCTTACGTTGTCGTCGTGACAGATGCGGCGGTGCCGGCTGATCGGCTAACGGCCTGTCTGGCTGGCATTGAGTCCGCATACGAGCTGCGCTTGGTTGTAGCGCTGGGGAACGAAGTGACGCGCGCAGAGGAGCTATCGGAATCCTATCAGACAGCCAGCAACGCCATGAGGGACCGCTTCTTCTACGAGCGCTGCGAACGCATGCTCATAAGGGACATTCGTGCACGTACTCAGCTGGCGCAGCAGACGGCCGATAGCGATAAGAAGCTCAGTATGCCACCGGAGATCGGAATCGTCGAAGCGGCGCAGGCCGTTGCGTCAGGACATGCCGAGGCGATTCATGACGTACAGTTGGCAGCAATGGAAGCTATGCTTCATGCGGACTGGGAGGAGCATCGAATCCGTGCGGCCTTCATCACCTTCTACTCCGGCGTTCTTAGCCGCTTGGCGGCAATTGATGCGCACATAAGTACCTTCAGTAAGCCTCTCCACGACATTGTCAAAGGAGTTGGTGCTGCAGGCTCGCTCCTCGAGGTGTGCAGCTATATCGAATCGGAGCTGCTGCATTGCATGGGGGATTGGGCGAAGCTCCACAAGGACGAGAGCTTCACGGCGATGCTGGGCTACATTGTCGAGCATTTCGATTCGGATATTAAGCTGGAGACCCTTGCAGAGATATTCCACTACAACAAGTCGTACTTGGGCAAGTTGTTTAAGGCGAAGACGGGTGAGAATTTCGGCAGCTACCTTGACCGCATACGGATGGACAAGGCCAAGCAACTGCTTGCAGGCGGGGCCAAGGTGTATGAGGTGGCCGGCAGGGTAGGGTACGCAAGCGTGGACTATTTTCATCTTAAATTCAAAAAATACGTCGGGGAATCACCGTCAGCGTATCGGGACAAGTGGACGTCATAGCCAAGGGGCATCATGCAGGCTTATCACCTCATGATGTCTTTTTTTTGCATGGTTGATGTCTCCTCTGCATGGTACTGCTACCGCTTCAATTCCCTTATCATTTCCCTGTAAGCGAATTCAAGAGCTAGAGAGGAGCGCAAGCGTTGGAAACGACAAGACCACTGCAACCGACAGCGAAGAGGATTGTGAAGCGCAGATCGAAGTGGCGGACGATTCTCGAGCAGCGATACCTCTTCCTAATGTCGCTGCCATTCGTCGTCTGGCTGTTCATCTTCAATTATTTGCCCCTATGGGGCTGGACGATGGCTTTTCAGAAGTTCAAGCCGGGCCGCTCGTTCGGAGAACAGGAATGGGTAGGACTGGACCAATTCATTACCCTTTTCCAGGAGCCGCAATTCTATCTCGTGCTTCGCAACACGCTCGCGATGAGCATCATGGCATTGGGGGTCGGTTATACAATACCGGTGCTGTTCGCAATACTGCTGAATGAGATCCGCTGGTCGCCATTCAAGCGCAGCATGCAGACGATCTCGTATCTGCCGCATTTCGTCTCGTGGGTCGTCGTGGCCGGCATTGTCACGAAGATGCTGTCCACAGACGGCGGCATCGTGAACGAGGTGTTAATCGCGCTCAACCTGATCGACAAGCCGATTCAGTTCATGGCGAAGGGCGAATGGTTCTGGGGCATCGTGACGCTGTCCGACTTGTGGAAGGAGATGGGATGGAGCTCGATCATCTTCTTGGCGGCAATCGCGGGCATCGACAACGAGCAGTATGAAGCAGCCAAGGTAGACGGCGCAGGCAGGTTCCGGCGCATGTGGCATATAACGCTCCCAGGCATCCGGCCGACGTTGATGGTCATGTTGATTCTGTCTATCGGGTGGCTGACCAGCATCGGCTTCGAGAAACAGTACCTGCTGGGCAATGCGCTCGTGCAAGATTATGCGGAAGTGCTGGACCTGTATGTCCTGAACTACGGGATTAACCTGGGTCGCTATTCGTTCGGTACTGCGATCGGTATCGTGAACTCGCTTGTCGCGATTACGCTGCTGCTCCTATCGAACCGCATCTTCAAGCGAATCACGAATGAAAGTGTCATATAGGAGGCCGCAGTTAATGAGAGCAATTCAGAGAATACGACCGGGCGACCTTGCATTCGAAACAGGATTATATGCCTTCATGATCTGCGTAGGCATTATCACGCTCTATCCGTTCCTTAACGTGCTGGCCCTCTCGTTCAACGATTCGGTCGATTCCGTTCGGGGAGGCATCTACCTGTTGCCGCGCGTGTTCACTTGGGACAATTACGAGCAAATTTTTATCTACAACAACCTCTTGATTGCCTTTAAGAACTCCGTGCTTCGTACGGTCATCGGCACAGTGGTCGGGGTGTTCAGCTCTTCGATGATCGCTTACGTGCTGAGCCGTAAAGATTTCATCGCGCGTAAGCCGGTCTCGCTTATCTTCGTGCTCACGCTCTATTTCTCCGGAGGGCTGATTCCGGTGTACATGTTGATGCGCGATCTGCATCTCATCAACAGCTTCTGGGTGTATATCCTGCCCGGCATCGTGAATGCGTGGAATGTGTTCGTGATCCGGTCTTATATGGACGGCCTGCCATACAGTCTGCAAGAGTCCGCCAAGATGGACGGGGCGAACGATTTGACGATATTTTTCCGGATCATTCTTCCGCTATGCAAGCCTGTACTGGCCACGATCGCGCTGTTCGTCGCTGTTGCGCAATGGAATGCTTGGTTCGATACGTTCTTGTACAACAGCAATACGCAGTCGCTAACTACCTTGCAATACGAGTTGATGAAGATACTGGCGAACACGACGGCCGGCGCGAGCAGCGCCGATGCCGCAAGAGCGGGCGATCCTTCCGTAAGCGCACGCGTATCGCCTGAATCCATACGTGCGGCGATCACGATCGTGGCGACAATCCCTATTCTGGCGGTCTATCCGTTCTTGCAAAAATATTTCGTCAAAGGCCTTACGTTAGGCGCGGTCAAGAGCTAGCGCGAGCATTGCGCATTGGCGGACTTGACCCCTACATTCGGTAATGACAGTCTAACCGGCTGTTGCTACATATAAAAAATATCAGGAGGGTTCTGCATGAGAAAGGCAAGCAAGATATTGGCTTTAACGATGGCCATGCTTCTCGTATTCGTCGCAGCGTGTTCGAACGGCAACACGAATACAGGCACTGACTCGAAGGGCAATACCGCGGATTCGGGCACGCCGGCCGCGAACGCATCCAATGAGGGCGATAAGCTAGAGCCGATCACGGTTACCATGTTCGCTACCGACTTAAATACCAACTACGAGAATATGCAAAGCCCTGTCGGCAAAAAAATCACGGAGTTGACGGGCGTTACGCTCCAGATCGACTATCCGGTAGGCGACCCGCAGCAGAAGATCTCGCTCATGGCAGCAAGCGGGGAGTACCCGGACCTGGTCTTCGCCAAGAACGACGTCAACATGTTGGTCGAAGCCGGCGGTCTCGTCGATCTGGCACCGCTCATCGAAGAGCATGGGCCGAACATCAAGAAGCTGTATGGCGACTATCTGAAGCGGCTCCGCTGGAGCAAGGACAATGATGCCATCTATTTCCTCGGGACTTACGGGGTTAACGATCAGCGCTGGGAGCCTAACGACGGCTTCATGCTGCAGCATGCCGTCGTCAAGGAGCTTGGCTATCCCGAGATCAAGACCGTACAGGATTTTGAGAATGCAATCAGAGCCTATATGGAGAAATACCCGACCATTGACGGTCAACCGACGCTGGGACTGTCGCTGCTCGCAGATGACTGGCGCATCGCGCAGTCTGTCACGAATCCGGGCGTATTCTCGACTGGCGGGTCCGATGACGGGGAATGGTATATTGACGATAACAACCAGAAGCCGGTCATTCACTACACGCGTCCCGAAGAGAAAGAGTACTTTAAATGGCTGAATCATATGTACAACAGCGGCCTCATCGATCCGGAGAGCTTCGTGCAGAAGTACGATCAATACAAGGCGAAGATCGCATCCGGCCGCGTGCTGGCGCTGATCGACTCCGGTTGGCAGTTCCGCGACCCGCAGCTTGCGCTCAGACAAGAGGGCAAGGATGAGCGGACGTACGGCGTGTATCCCGTTCAAGTGAACGAGAGTACGAAGAACCGCGACTTCCAGAGCGCCGGCTATTCCGGCGGCGTCGGCGTAGGCATCTCGACAAGCGCGAAGGACCCCGTTCGCCTGATTAAATTCCTTGATTGGCTGTGCTCGGAAGAAGCCCAAATTCTGAACAACTGGGGCATTGAAGGGGAGCACTACACCGTCGTAGACGGCAAGCGCGTGATCGATCCGGAAGAGATGAAGAAGCGCAATACGGATCCGCTATACGGCAAACAGACCGGTATCGGCGTCTATCTCTACCCGTTCCCGGAACAGGGAAGAGGCGTATTGGATTCCACGGGTAACACGTTCAAGATCGACAGCAAGGAGCAGATTATCAATAAGTACTCGGATATCGAGAAAGAAGTGCTTGCAGCATACGGCGTGGAACTGTGGGCGGATCTGTATCCGAAGCAAGAGGAATTCCCTGTTAAACCTTGGGGATCAGCATGGCAGATCAACATCCCGCAGGACACGGACGGCGCGATCTACATGCAGAAAATTACGGAGCTTGTACGGAAGCGTATTCCGGAGATGATTCTGGCGAAGCCTGAGGCTTTCGACGGCCTGTGGGATGCGTTCCAAACGGACCTTGACAAGGCAGGCGTACACAAGCTGGAAGAGCAGTTCGAAGGCTTGTTGAAGGAACGCATCGAATTGTTCAACGGTTAATCGCGAATTGAAGCGCAGCTGAGCCGGCCCCGTTACGGGCCGGCTCTTTGCCGTCGGGTCACGGACGGCGAGCGCCTCTTCGTACAACGCTCGCATAAATCGATACGCGGCAGCGCATAGTAATTTTATCCACGATGTCAGGCAAGGAGTCGTCCAGATGGACCAATCGATCCGCATCACTGCGATCCAAGCTTACATGATCACGCTGCTATCGATCGGCTTGATGAATCATGTCGAGCTGATTCCCGTACTGTTGTCGATCGCCAAACGGGATGCTTGGGCAGGCGTCTTGCTGACGATCGTACCTGCATGCGTCTTTGCCCTGCTGCTCGCATACGTTGCCCGGAAGACGCGGGACGTGAACATAGTCGCGGCGATCCGATCGCGATACGGCAGGCTGGCCGCATGGACGATCGGCGGCATTACATCGCTCTATGCTTTCCTGTCGCTGATCGTGACGTTGAAGGATACGAGCAATTGGGCGCATATCGCCTACCTGCCGCAGACGCCGGTGATTGCGATTGCCGTAGTGCTGACCACGCTCTGTGCGTGCAGCGCGATGGCCGGCATTCGAGCGATCGCGATCTGCTCCGGCATATTGCTGCCGATCGTTATCGTCCTCGGTCTATTCGTGATGAGCGCGAACTTCCACTTCAAGGAATATTCTCTCCTCTTCCCGCTATTTACGCATGGGTACAAGCCGCTGACGAACGCGGCTTTCTTCGCATTGTCGGGCATCACGGAGCTCGTGCTGCTGCTCTTCCTGCAACGCCATATGAAGACCTCGATGCGATCCGGGGGGCTGTTGTTCACGGCCATCAGCTTGATCGGACTGACGGTCGGGCCGTTGGCTGGCGCGATCGCGATCTTCGGTCCCTTCGAGGCTGCCGAGCTTCGCTACCCGGCATTCGAACAATGGCGCATGGTCATACTAGGCCAGTTCGTTGCCCATCTGGATGCGTTCTCCATCTTCCAATGGCTGTCCGGCGCATTCATACGAATATCGTTCCTGATGTTCCTCATTCTCGATCTCTCTTCCGGTGGATCGGTGCGCACCCGGCGATTCGTTCTCATATTGTTGCTTATCGCGATCGGAATGGTATTCATTGCCGTCCCGATCAGCGATATCCTGCTGTATCGTTTGTTGCAGAACGTGATTCCCTACGTCTCGATTCTGTTCGGCATCATCATGTTGCTTGTGCTGGCAGCCATGGCCCGATTCGGCAGGGCATTATCGGATTGACAGGAGGGAAGGAGCATGAATGAAGCGCTGCTGCGCGAGACGTTCATGGACGCAGACGATGTCATCGTGAAGTCGAGCAGACTGGGGAGTGCAGAAGACGGCTTCACCGTCGTCATGGTTTATTGCGCGGGAATGGTTGACCACAAGCAGATTAACGGCTCGATCTATCCGCAGCTCGATACGGTCAGAAGCAAGCTGAGGGAGCCGACGCTGCTCGCCCAAGAACTGGAGAGCGTGCTGGAAGCACGGGCACTAGCGGATCTAACCGACATTCGGGGAATGGCATCGCGCGTATTCTCGGGCGATCTCCTGTTGTTCTTCCCTGGCGCGCAGCTGCTCTATGCCGTCAATATCGCGAACGCTCCGCAGCGGAAGCCGGAGGAGTCCAGCACGGAGATATCGATCAAGGGTCCTCGGGACGCCTTCACGGAAGATGCAGCGGTTAATGTGGCGCTCATCCGCAAACGGCTGAAGAGCCTGTCGCTCGTGAACGAGAGGCTGGTGCTGGGACGCAGAAGCCACTCTACCGTCAATCTGTTGTACGTGAAGGACATCGCGAATCCTGCCTTCATCGCGGAGGCGAGGAATCGACTTGGCAAGCTCGACGTCGACGGCTTGACGAGCATTTCCCAACTGGAGGAGGCGCTGTCCGATTCTCCTTATGCGCTTTTCCCGTTGGTTGATTACGTAGGAAGGCCCGACCATGCGACCGATAGTCTGCTGAACGGACGCTTCGTCGTGCTGCTGGAAGGGTCGCCCATGGTGCTGATCGGCCCAGGGAATCTATTGTTCCAGCTCAAGTCGCCCGAGGATGCCCACTTGCCATACTACTATGTAGTGTTGGAAAGGTTACTTCGATTAGTAGGCTTGGTGCTTGCTATCTACCTGCCCGGTTTCTATGTTGCCGTGACTGCGTTCCAATTGGACCAAATCCCGTTTCCGCTGCTCGCCACCATCACCAGTTCGCGCCTTGGATTGCCGCTGAGCGGACCGATCGATTTTTTCCTCATGCTGGGATTGTTCGAGGTGTTCCGGGAGGCGGGCGTCCGACTGCCGAAGGCGGTCGGTCAAACCGTAGCTGTCGTCGGCGGACTCATCATCGGAGATGCGGCGATACGCGCGGGCATTACGTCCCCGACGACCCTGGTCGTGACGGGCATATCGACGGTAGCCACCTTTACGCTGGTGAACCAGACGCTGGTCGGTTCCGTTACGGTGATCCGGATCGCGGTATTGGCGATGTCCGCCGTGTTCGGCATCTATGGACTCATCGTATCGGCCCTCGGGCTTCTGCTCTATCTCGCTACGTTAACTTCGTTCGGCGTTCCGTACCTTTCCCCGATGTCGCCGTGGAACGGTCAAGGGATGCTGCGAGGGCTTCATGCCTTGCCGTGGAAAAGCCAGAAAAAACGCTCGGCTTATCTGAAGCCGCGGGATCCTTCCAAAAAGAGGCGGGACAAATGAGAAGACGACTTGCAGCCCTATGCTTAGGCTTGCCGGCAATGATGCTTCTGTTGTCCGGCTGCTGGGATTCGAAGACCATACAGGACGTGAACTATATCGTCGCGCTCGGCTTCGATTACAAGGAAGGCGAATACCGGGTCTATGCGCAGATGCTGGATTTCGCCAACGTTGCCAAACAGGAGGGCGGCGGGGGAACGAAAGCATCGATCTGGATCGGCGAGGGCAAGGGCCGTTCCGTGAGACAAGCGATGGTATCCCTCTACGATACGGCGCAGCAGCTTGTATTCTGGGGACATGTGTCTTCGTTCGTATTCACGGAGTCGGCGCTCCGACAAGGTGTCGACCAGTTCGTGGACGCCTTGATCCGATATCGCGAAATGCGCTATACGCAATGGGTATACGGCACGAAGGAGCCGATCCAGTCCTTGCTCAACACGGTGCCGTTCTTCCATCTATCGCCGCTTTCTTCCATATTGAGCGAGCCTGAAGGCAACTATGAGCAGCATTCCTTTCCGGAGCCGATCCGGTTGAACCGCTTCATCGCGGATATGAGAGAGCCCGGCCGAACCGTGCTGCTGCCGGCTATAGGCATCGACAAGAAAGTGTGGAAGAAGGATGGGAAGCCGGATCCTAAGTTGTTGTTGAACGGTCTGTTCCTGATCCAGAACGGCACGAACGTGACATGGATAGAACGTTCTCATCTGCTAGGGCTGCAGTGGCTGAATAACAGAGCCGAGGCCATCCAGCTCTCGCTCTACGAAGGCAAGCGCAAGCTCGCCCAATTGACCATGGATAGTTCGAAGCACGTCAGCAAGGCGAAGGTGCAGGAGGGGACGATCGTATTGGATCTGGAAATACAGACGAGCGGCAGGATCGCCGAGCTGTATGAGGAGATGGAGCTGGAGAAGATTCGTAAGCTGGCGGAAGAGAAGGTGAGGGCCGAGATCACGCAGACCTTCGAGTATGCAAGGCGTAAAAAGGTGGACGTCTATAGAGGCGAATATATTCTGTATCATGATCGTTTTCGTGCATGGAGCGAACTTACAGGCAATGGGAATCGGAGAGAGATCCCTATCAAGCTGGGCAAGGTGAACGTGCGCGTGAAGGTGACGCAGAGCGGGATGTATAAAGCCGAAACAAGGCAACCCCAATACTAGGGTCCGGTTGTGATTAAGATTAGAATGCTTCGAAGTTAACTCGACGTCGAATCTTGAACGCTGGCGCAAAGCGTATGCTTCCGATGCGCGTTTCCTACGGAAACGCTGGAGCTCCTCAATTGCTACCATCGTCCAACCTTCTCGGTACGGACAACCGGACTTTTGGTATATGTGGGGGAACAATCTCCCAGGCTCCTGAAATGCTCACGACTCGATCAAGTCGATGAATTTGTTGGCGGCTTGGGACAGCGGGATGCCGCGCAGCGTCATGATGCCGACCTGAGAGGGCGGCAGCGTCACGTCCAGTTGGATCTCGAACAACGAGCCTTCTTCGAGCTCCTTGGCCGCGAATTCCCGCGTCACGAACGCGATGCCGAGTCCCTTGCGCGCGAATTCGATCAGCAGCGAGACGCTGCCCAGCTCGATCTCGGGCTTCAGCACATGGCCGTAGCTGCGGAATAGGTCGGTGACGGCCATCCTTGCACGGCTGTTGCGGGAAAATAAAATAATCGGGTATTCCAGCAGCTTCTCCATCGTGAGCGTAACGCCTTGCAGCTCCGAATAACGGGAGCCTGCTACGAAGCAGTCCTGCAGCTGAATCCCTTCCCTCACGTCCAATTGCGGATCGCTGATGGGCATGCGCACGACGCCGAGATCGATTTTCCCCTCCTTCAGATGTCCGATCATCTCCGGCGTCGTGCCGTGAATCAGTTGAATCGCGACATGGGGATAACGCTGGTTGTACGATTCGAGATAGGGGAGCAGATAGTGCTTGAACAACGAGTCGCTCCCGCCGATGCGCAGCTCGCCGCTGTCGAGGTTGCGCATCTGCGCCATCTTCTCCTCGGCCATCGTGATGAAGCTATGGGCTTGCTCGATATAGGAATAGAGAACCGCGCCTTCGCGCGTCAAGGAGACACCCTTCGAATTCCGCACGAAGAGGGTGACGCCGAACCCGTCCTCCAACTGCTTGATGGCATGGCTGACGCTTGGCTGGGTCAGGAACAGCGCCTTCGCTGCCTGCGTCAGGCTTCCCGTCTTCGCGGCTAAGTAGAATACCTTATAGAGCTCGTAATTGATCATAGATGATTTCTATGCCTCCCGCCCGGTATATCCATTACATATATGATGCTGCTTCCATTATACTGGGGAATTGTACTAGATACTAGTAAACTTTAATGCTTGTTCGGAATCCTCCTCGCTTGCGTTGTCGTTAGTCAAGGCGGAGGCCACATAGGATTAGTACGGCAGCCTCGTTGCACGCGGCGGGCATGTCGGCATATGGTATATGGGCGCGGTTGAAGCCGTTATGCGCGGCAGGCGTCCGATTGGTCAGGAATTCCGGAGGTGAAGACATGTCTTCCGTTACAGCTTATTTGTCGGCCGAGTTCGGCCTTATCGAAGATTTGCCTATCTATTCAGGCGGCTTGGGCGTGCTCGCAGGCGATCATGTCAAAGCTGCCGCTGATTTGAACCTTCCGCTGGTCGGTGTAGGCATCTTATATAAGCACGGTTACTTCGAGCAGCATATTCGCGCGGACGGGACGCAGGAGCATCGGTATCCGAGCATCGATCTCGCGCAAGCTCCGGTCGAACCCGTATTGGAGAAGGACGGCGCACCGCTGCTGATCGACGTTCCGATCGCGGGCCGCCGCGTTCTGCTGCGGACATGGTCGATCCGTGTCGCTGCGGTCACGGTATACCTGCTTAGCTCGGACGTGGAGGGCAATAGCGATACCGACCGCAGGCTGACCGATAACTTGTATCCAAGCGATCCCGAACTTCGCATCCGCCAGGAGATCATCCTGGGCATCGGCGGCGCGCGGCTCTTGGAGGCATTGGCGATCCGTCCCGCGGTCTGGCATATGAATGAAGGGCATTCTGCCTTCCTCGGGTGGGAGCGCATCCGCAGGTTGTCGGCGGAAGGCGTGCCCTACGATACCGCGCTCGAGATCGTGAAATCAGGAACCGTATTCACGACGCATACCCCTGTACCGGCCGGTCATGACGTCTTCCCGATCGAGATGATCGACCGATATCTCGGCGATTTCTATTGGCAGATGGGAGCCAGCCGCGAACAGGCGCTGGCATTGGGCCGCATGGGCGATGTCTTCAACATGACGCGTCTAGCCATTCGACTGTCCTCCAGGGTGAACGGCGTGAGCAAGCTGCATGCGCAAGTGACGCGGGAGCTGCTTCATCAATGGGCGCCGCATATTCCGAAGGAGGATATCGCGGTCGACGCGATTACGAACGGCGTACATGTCGGGACTTGGATCGCCCCCGATATGCAAGAGTTGTACGATCGCTACTTGCCATACGGCTGGAACAGCCGCGCGGCGGATGCGGATACGTGGGCAGCGGTCCGCGACATCCCTGCGCGGGAACTATGGGCTGCCCGGCTGCGAGCCAAAGACAAGATGATTCGGCGGCTGGGCTTGCCGATTCCGGCTGCAGAAGGGACGCTATGCATCGGATTCGCCAGAAGGTTCGCCACCTACAAGCGGGCGCTGCTCCTGTTCCGGGACTTGGATCGGCTCGATCGGATCGTCAATGATCCCGAGCGGCCTGTCTGCCTGATCTTCGCCGGTAAAGCTCATCCGGCCGACGAGCCGGGGCAAGCCGTGCTTCGCGAGCTTGCGGCAATCGCCGGGCAGGAGCGATTCAAGGCACGGATATTCCTCGTCGAGAACTATGACATGAGGATCGCGAAGCCGCTCGTGCAAGGCGTGGACGTATGGCTTAACACGCCGCAGAAGCCGATGGAAGCCAGCGGCACGAGCGGACAGAAGGCTGCCCTGAACGGCGTGCTGAATTGCAGCGTGCTCGACGGCTGGTGGGCGGAAGGCTATGACGGCACCAACGGCTGGGCGATCGAAGGAGCGACGGACGGCGAAGCGGAATCCAGGGACCGGCGCGACGGCGAGCATCTCTACGCGCTGCTCGAGCAGGAGATTGTGCCGCGCTATTACGAATTGGACGCCGGCGGATTGAGGGCGAGGTGGGTCGATACGATCAGGGCCAGCATTCGTTCGCTCGCGCCTCGGTACAACACGCAGCGGATGGTGAGCGAATACTGGCGCTTGCTGTACGAACCGACAGCCGAACGGGCGGCTCGCCATGCAGAGGACGCGTATGCAATTGCCAGGCGTCTTGCGGCCTTCAAGCGGCATATGGCCGACAGTTGGCACGAAGTCCGGGTGCACAAGCTGACCGTCCACTCGACGCAGAGCACCCGGATCGGACTGAACGATACGCGGTTTCAAGCGTACGTGCAGTTGGGGGCGATCGCGCAGCGCGACGTCAGCGTGGAAGTGGTGGGAGGCGATTTGCACGGCGGCATCTGGAAGAAGCGTCTGTCGCTGACGAAGGATTGCGGCGGCGGCGCCTATCTGTTCGAAGGTACGGTTCATAAGGAGCTGAACGAAGCGATGCTCGCTTCCGCCAATGTCAGGGTGTCGCCGAGCAACGAGGACTTCGCGCATCCGTTGGAGATGGAGCTGTCCGCGTGGGGCTGATTGCGCCCGCGTGAGCAGTTTCCGTTGCTGCGTGGGCTTGTATGGTTTTGACCATAACGCATAAAGTTGATTCGTTAGATGCACGCCGTGACGGCGTGCATTTTAATGTTAGCGGTACGGGCAGGGCTTGGCCGGCTCTTCGCTGCACGATGATAGCTGCTTGCCGATACTCGCAGAGGGATTTTCGCTAATTTACGCACGTCATCTCTTTAATTAGCGAAACCGTGGTGCTACAGCGCATGATTTGGGCGACGCTGCCAAGAATTGCGCGAGAATGTCCCTTAAGAGCGCCAATGCTTCGCTATTGTAAGCATACGGGCATGCCGCAGCAGGTAAACATTTACAACGAGGAACGCGTGTTCTATCATGGATGGTGAAGGACCGACACAATCGTATAGGTGATCTGTACGCATGCAGGACAGGTCCAAGCTTCGCCGCGAAGGTCAACGTTTTGAAGGACATATTCCCATATGAACAACCGCGGGAGTCTTTCAATGAGGAGGAGCGGGGCGCCAGAGAAGCAAGCGACAGGCTGCTTACGAGAGATCGATACGGTATTACAGGAGGACGGATAGGATGAGACGCATTGTACCCCTTGCATTATTCTGCAGCATGCTGTTGGCAGCGTGTACATCGGACGATCGGCACGACCAGGAGCCTGTGCCTGTTCCCATTCCAGAGCCAAAGGTTGAGGGACGGCAGGAATCTGTTGTCAGCATGGAACAAGGAAGCTTGCGAATTGCGATGTTCGCACAATCCGACGCGGACAAGCCCTACACGGTGGATAATGCCCCGTACGGGCGCATCGTCCCGATCCACGACCGGATCAGGCTGTTTCAGGAGCGTTACC
>JAEZCJ010000199.1 GCA_023433615.1 Bacillota bacterium
ATCCGGATACCGCGATGCCTTTCACAAAGTAATTTTGACCCAGCATGAAGAGCAGGATAGGCGGTACGAGCACCATCGTGGCGGCCGCCATGAGCAGCTCCCATTGCGCGGTATAATAGCCGATGAATTGCTGCAGGCCAAGCGCCAGCGTAAATTTCGACTCCTTGTTGATATAGATAAGCGGGCCCAGAAAATCATTCCACACGCCAAGGAATTGAAACAGCGCAACTACGATAATGGCCGATTTGGATAACGGCAGAATAACGCGCGTAAAGATGTAGAAGTATCCGGCTCCGTCAACGAGCGCCGCTTCATCGAGCGATTTTGGAATCGTTCGCATGAACTGGCGAATCAAGAAGATGTTAAACGCCCCGCCGCCGAACCATGCCGGCAGGATCAAAGGCAAATAGCTATTGGGTTCGACAATCGTTCGCCAACCGAGAAAAGTCGGAATGAGCGTGACGGCGTACGGCAGCATCAGACCTGTCATCAACAGGCCGAAAATGAGGTCTCTCCCCCGCCATTGCAGTCTGGAGAAGCTGTACGCGCACAATGCGCTTGTCACGACTGCACCGGTCACATTGCCGAATACGATCACCAGCGTATTGATGAAATATTTGCCGAAGGGAACCGTGTTCAGCGCGGTTTGGAAATTCTCGAAGCGAACGGGATCGGGAACCCAGATCGGCGGGACGATGAAGATTTGCGAAGCGTCCATCAATG
The DNA here is from genome assembly GCA_023433615.1 of Bacillota bacterium. Classification (GTDB taxonomy): domain Bacteria; phylum Bacillota; class Bacilli; order Paenibacillales; family Paenibacillaceae; genus Paenibacillus_I. Next base: position 724 of record JAEZCJ010000199.1, read on the forward strand.
CGCTCCGCAGCATCCATATGAGCGGCATGATGAACATGCACGAGCCGAGAACGAGCGCGACGTAGAGCGGCACCTGTCTATATTTTTTAGCTATCATTATTTTTCACCCTCGTAGTACACCCATGATTTGGACGAGCGGAACACGATGATCGACAGCACCAGGATAATGATGAACAGCACCCAGGCGATGGCGCTTGCGGACCCCATCCGTTGGTTGGCGAACGCCTCGCGATATAAGTACACCACATAGAACAACGAAGCGTTGTTCGGTCCGCCTTCCGTCATAATGTACGCCTCGGAGAACGACTGGAAGCCGTTAATAATCCCCATGATCAGATTGAAGAAGATGGTCGGCGTCATCATGGGCAGCGTCACGGCAGTCAGCTTGCGCCATAGACCGCCGCCGTCGATATCGACCGCCTCGTAGTACTGATCAGGAATCGATTCCAATCCGGCCAGAAAAATGAGCATCGTGCCGCCGACCGTCCATACATTCATGAGCGCCATGCTCGGAATGACCGTTGCTTCGTCATAGATCCACATGCTCGTCGGCAGATGGAGGAATTTCAGTATCTGGTTAAACAACCCGATATCGGGGTTGAGCAGCCAGATGAATATCGTGGAAGTCGCCACGATCGGCACAATCGAAGGCACATAGAAGATGGCGCGAAAGACAGCCTTCCCCTTCACGTTCTTGGACAATAGAAGCGCCATTGCAAAAGCGGCCAGCAGACTGACGGGAACAGCCAGAATCACATAATAGAACGTGACGAACAACGATTTATAGAAGAAGCTGTCCGCGCCGGTGAACAAGCGCTCGTAGTTATCCCATCCGATGATCGTGTAATCGTTCGTAATCGAATAATCGGTAAAGCTAAGGAACAGACTGACCAGAAGCGGTCCCAGCGTAAAAATGAGAAACCCCAATATGGCTGGAGCGGCCATTCCGTAACCGTAGACGGTTTCCTTCCTCGGCTTGAATCGATGGAGCATTCCTGCTGATGCAGCCTGTTGTTTCATTCCCATCTCGATCATCACTTTCCGGTCATATTGTAACGCTAAACGTTCGTCAGGCGATCGCCATGAACGAGCGGACGAACGGCGGCTCACGCGCAAAGCGATTGCATGACGGTAGAAGCCCGCCGTCCGCCCGTACGTTGTTTACTGCATGCTGCCCTCAAGCAACGGCTCAAGATTCGGCATGATTTCCTTCATGACTTCGTCGACTGTTTTCTTGCCGGTCCATGCTTGATCAAGCGCAGGTAACATAATATTGTTTATGTCGCCAAAGTTCTTCACATACACTTCGGACGTGACCTCGCTGTCTTCAACGATCGGCTTCACGAGGACATCCTGATATCCCTCGACCCTTGCCGGGTTCAGGGACGCCCAAATGTCAATTTTGTCTTGTTCCAAATAGTACGCTTTGCGATTCGGCATCCACAGCCCGTCTCTGAACAGCTCGAGGGAGCTCTGTGGATTCGTAATGTATTTCAGCAACGCCCAGGCTTCTTCAGGATGCTTCGAGGACGAGAATACGACGCCGAGCGCTCCGCTGTATACCGATTTCGTGTTAGCTAACTTAGGAAGAATGCCGATGCCGTAATTCAGGCCTTCCGATTGGGCAAAGTCGTTCGTCACCCATTGTCCGTCCAATACCATCGCATAACGCTTGGATTGAAGCGCGACGGCAGGCGCTGGCATGCTCTTCGCGGCAGTCGGGCTCGGCATCACGTGATAGACGTTGATCAAGTCGGCAATCTTCTGCAAGACTTCGTTGAAGGCCGGCGTGTTGATGCCCGTCTCGTTACCCATTCCCGGAAAATATTGCGTTCCGTTGCGCAACAACAGCGATTCGATCGTACCCGACCACAAATCCATCTTGAAGCCGTATTGCTTGATATTCGCGGAATCGAAATTAGGGTCAAGCGCGTTTCTTCCTTTGTTATCGAGCGTCAGCTGCTGCGCGACCTTAATGAATTCCTCCCAAGTCCAAGCGTGCTCCGGTTTCGTCGGCGGCGCTTCGACACCGGCCTCGGCGAACGCATCTCTGTTGTAGAACAAGGCGAACGATTCCAGATTGTTCATGAGTCCGACGATACCGTCTTCCTTCCTCGCGATAACGCCTTCGATGAAATCATCCTCGGTTGCGGAAGCGTCTGACAGGAACAGCTCCTTGATGTTGGCCAATTTCCCGTCCTCATACCATTTGTAAGCTGTCGGCGGTCCGAGATAGCCGACATCCGGCGCGTCGTTCGACGCAATCATCGTCGTCAGCTTCGTCTCGTACTCGGATGGAATGATGATCGCCTCGACCTTGATTCCGGTTTCGGCCATGAACTTGTCGATGGCCTTGCTGATGACTTCCTTCTCATACGTTGAACCCCAGTACGTGAATCGCAGCTTGATATCCTTCTTCGGTGCTGCCTGCTCGCCCGTCTCGGCACCCGATTGGTTCGCCGAATTGTTTCCGCTTTCATTGTTTGCCGAACCGCATGCGGCAACGCTTACAACGATGCTTACGAGCAGCAACATGATCGACAATGTCTTCCACCTTTTCACGCAAGATCCTCCCCTTGAAGTCGCTTATTTGTGATGCAAGCCCATTATGTCACAGCGACATTCCCTTCCACTATTCGATTCTCGTTGGAAAGAGAGGACGTTCATTGGAGATCGGTCGGCGCAGCGTCGTTCACCCCAGGCAGGCAGATCATAATGACGGTGCCGCTTCCTGGATTCGATTGGATCGTGATGCCGTACCGCTCGCCATACATCAGCTTCAGCCGTTGATGCACGTTGCGCATGCCGACAGATGAACCGGTGCCGCTCATTACTTGCTCGATCCTCTCCGAGCTCATTCCCTTGCCGTTGTCCCGCACCGAGAAATACCGATGCCCCTCTTCGATCCATCCCGATATGCGCAGCACCCGGCCTTCCTCCAGCTCTTCGAACCCATGAATGAACGCATTCTCTACGAAGGGCTGCAGGAACAGACGCGGAACTTCGCCGCGCAGCAGCTCGGGTTCGACGTAGCAGCCGTAGTCGAGACCGCCTTCGAACCGGCAGCGCATAATGTAGATGTAGCTCTCCAGCCAATCCAATTCCTCCTGCAGCGTTCCGAGCGGCTTGTTGTTCTCGACGGTATAATGCAGCATTCTCGACAGCGAGGCGACGATTCGGCTGATCTCCCGGTTGTGATGTTCAATGGCGATACAGTTGACTAGATTGAGCGTGTTGTACAGAAAATGCGGATTCAATTGCGTATTGAGAAGATTGATCTGCGATTGCTTCTCTAACAGCTTCACCTCATAGTTCTCATGAATGAGCTGTTGAATCTTATCGTTCATTTCGTTGAATCGCCGGCTGAGCTTCTCGAACTCTCCATATCCCCGTACGGGTACTCGGGTAGCAAAGTAACCTTGTCCCGTCTTGCGAATCGCCTTCATCAGATGATTCAGCGGCTTCGTGACCAGCATGGACATCGAGTATGCGAGGATGAGCGACAGGGCAAGCACAACCGCCCCCAGCTTCGCGACCATCATGAAGATGTTGCCGGATACCTGCGGAATCAGATCCTTGCTCCGGACAGCGGAAATCAATGTCCAACCTGTAATCTGCGAGGTATCGTAACTGACGATCATGGCATCCCCCCGGTCCTTCACCTGCACAATGCCGCTGCCCCCGTTCACCGCTTCCGTCACCCAATCGGAACGCTTCGCCAGCGCCTCCGACTGTTCGCCGCTTGCCGACACGATGCGGCCGTTCGGCGCAGCGATGAAATACATCATGCTGCCGTCTCCGTCTAGCAGCGTACGATAATACTCCTCGAAGAAATCGATCTTGAAGTTGACGAGCAGCACGGGACGTTCGATTTCCCTCGGCAGGTAGTTGATCTCCCCCGATGAATTGTCGAATACATTCAGCACCCGTCCGGATGCGAATAGATACCGATACTCGTCGATATCGTAATTAGCCAGATCCTCTTGATTGTACATCTCGACAAAATCATAGGTCGGTTCCCACACCAGGCTGCCGTTGCCTTCTACGATATGCTGATGAAGCTCTGACTTGATATATTGGTCATAGGGGATGAACCCATCCCCGAAGGTGTAGTAGCTGGTCATGATCGTCTGCGCGTAAATCTGCTCGTTATAGTCGAAATATTTGCCGATGACCCGCTTCAATTCGCGATCGTATCGCAGCAGATCGTTCGGGTCGTCCGGATTGATCTGTCGGAATATCCGATAGATCTCTTTGTCCTTATTCATCAGTTCGCTGTTCTCTACGATTTTCTGCAGCTTCAAGTCCAGGATCGTATTGCTCTGTTTAATGCTCTGATAAGTATCCTTGCTATATTGCGCCACGGCGTTCTCCAAGCTGTAATTGTAATAGCCGTAGCTGGACAGTGCTAACGTAAACATCAGCAACGCAAAGAATAATAGAAACAGCTTCGTTCGCAGATTGAATCGGGCGAGACCCTTCGACAACGTGTCCCGCATCATTGCGCATTCCAGCCGGAGCCGAATATTCTGCATTCCTCCGGCGTAAATCCATAACGCTTCTTAAACACCTTATTGAAATATTTCACGTCCCGATACCCTACCTCGTGCGCAATTTCGTAGACCTTCTTATCCGATTCCAACAATTTTCGGTAAGCGATTTCAATTCGCAGATCAATGATATAACCCGTGAAGTGCTTCCCGGTGTACTTCTTGAACAAGGTGCTGAAGTAGGAGGCATTGAAATAATACTTCTTCGCCAGCTCTTCCAGCGAAAAATCTTGGTCAAAATGACGGTGAATATACTGCAAACAGCGCTCCATGACAATGTTGACTTTATTGTCCTTCTGGTCCTGCACCTGAGCAGCCATCTCTTCGAGCAAATCGATCCAAGTGCGCATCAATCGGCTGATTCCGGAACAAGCTTTCGGATGAAGGGCTTGCTTGATCTTAATCGGCCAGCGTTTCGCTTCCGCTTCCGGCAGCATATTCTGAATGCCGTGATGCAGTCGAATGAGCAGTCCGCCTATTTCGTCCAGCAGCGCTTCAGGCCGAGGATACCGGCCCTGTAGCAGCGCCTCCAGCCCCGCGTCGATCCAACGCTTCTCGAAGGGAATATAGCCGTGCACGAACTGCCGCAGTTCCTCCTCGTACGGAAAGCATCCCTCAATCGTATCCGTATAACGCTCCCGTATATCTTCGTATGCCACAACCTTGCCTGCAGGCAGGTAAAATTGACAGCGGAGTGCGGTTTCTGCCGTCTGTAACGGTTCAGGCGAAGCGAATTCGACTGCGTCCAGAACCTCTCCGGTGCCGATGGACAGCATGATGCCATCGATATCCTCGTACAGTTGACTTCCCAATGCTTGCAGTGCCTCATCCATGAAGTTAAGTGAGCTGTCGTCTTCTTGTTCCGAGAATCGCATGATACTGATGATTTCGTTGGCTTGATCCGAGGAGAAGAACGACAATACGTGACCGTAATGATTCAGCGTCTCCGTCAACCGAACTCGAATATCGCGGTAAAGCTTCGCTTGGTCTTCGGCCTCGACAGGCGATTCTCCAGCTCGATCTACGTACGAGTCGACTCGCGTAATCATGACATAGCCTCTGCCCTGCATCCGGAGAATGTCTGTCGCCTCTCGAAATTCAGCTTGCGTGCATGTCCCTCTGATCCATCTGTTCATGAGGTGATCGATGTAGAGCGGAACGAGCTGGTTGAGTTGATCGGCCATCATCCTCTTCTCATGCCGGCTGTTACGCTCCTGCTGGATGCTGGCTTCGATGGACTGGATAATATCGCGGATCTTATCGTCCTCGATCGGCTTGAGCAGATAACGATAGACGCGCATGTTAAGCGCGCGTTGGGCGTAGTCGAAATCGCTATACCCGCTGACAACGACGATCTTGGCATGTTGATTATGCTGGTAGATACCTTCAATCATGCTGAGCCCATCCAATCGAGGCATGCGAATATCGCTGAACACGATATCCGGCTTCGCTTCCTTGCACAGCTCCAACGCTGCCTCCCCGTTCTTGGCCTCCATGACCTCATACCCGTTGCGGCAATCCCGTATGATGCGGGACAATATTTTCCGCTGCCGCGGCTCATCATCTACGACTAGTACACGAAGCATGCGAAGCAGACCTCCATTTCTCTTGTTGCTGGCTTACTACTAGTATGGTAGCACGTTTGCCGCAGTGAAACTTATTGGAATAGGGGGACTGTCATTAGAAGCTTCGGCAATTGCAAAGACTGCCGCATATCGCATGCGGCAGTCTTCCTGGCTTGCCTGCCTATCCCTATGGCTGCTTCACCACAACTTCTAAGCTTAATTCGGCCAATGCCGGATTTACGTCTCTGTCCGGCGTCAGGTCGAGCACCGGATAGCCGTCGATATCGAAATGCACGCGGCGAAATCCCGTAGAGCGCGGTTCATCGATGCCGGGGCGGGCATGATAGACGTTCCAGATCACGCCGTCGTCATCCGTAACATAGGAATTATGCCCGGGACCGTATTCGCCCGGCACGCTTCTGGAAGTCAGCAGCGGATAGTTGCCCTTCGTCCAGCTTGCCGGATCCAGCAGATCCGCATCGTGGTCGGCACTGAGCAATCCGACGCAGTACGTGGCATCGACCAACGCGCCGGCGATCGTGACGAAGATCTTGCGGTCGGTGATCAGGACGAACGGACCCTCCTCCACGAAGGTGCGGTTATTGGACCAGCCGTAGTCCGGCCGCGAGATCCAGACCGGCTCGCTCTTCAGCTGCCACGGCTTGTCTCCCTCGACCTCCGCAATATAGATCCAGGAGCCGAGATCAACCGGCGCAAGCTGCCGCTGGGCCCACAACGCATAGATGCGGCCGTTCCATTGCAGGATCGTCATATCGAGCGTGATGCCGTGCTCGAACAGCGGGATGCCATCGCTTCGGATCACTCGCACCGGCGTCTCCCAATCCGCGGCATTAGCCGGATCGCCGCCCTTCTTCAATCGCATGACATGGGATTGAATATCTTTAAATTCGCCGGTGCTGCCGGCGAAGAATAGATATAGATCGCCGCCGATGGCATGAAACTCTGGTGCCCATAGGAAATTTTTCAGAAACGCATAGCGTTCCGTATCCAGCACCTTGATTTCCTCTGCCGCTGCCAGATCCGGGACCGACCCGGCGCTTCTGATCGTGAGAGAGCGATTGCCGTCCGCATCGTTGGTCGCGATGTAGTAATAACGGCCGTGCCACTTGGCCACGCAGGGATCGGCACGATGCGTCGCGATCGGAAACGGGAATTGTTCCTGCCGGATGCGGCCCGATATGCGATACGTACCCGGCTTGTCCCAATCGATTCCCGAAGCGTCCCAATCCACTCGCTTGTATGCGGTTGTGCCGTCGCTATAGATCACCGCCGCGCGAGCGGCTTGCAGCTGCTCCGGTCCCGCCGTCGCCTCGATGCGCTGCGGCGCCTCGGTGCGAACATGAATGGGCACAGTCAGCTTGTTGATCAGCCGTTCGCCTATCTGCGCCGGGACCGCGATGCAATTGCGCGGCACGATTCCTTCGATGTCCGCAGCAACATGTTGCAGTACGAATGGCTGCTGTGGTTCGGGCTGCGATAGACCGTCCAGGCTAGCGATGTCAACGCACGTGCTGCGGTATCCGTTCCCGTCGTCCTCTACCCAATCGATCACGTATCGGCCGCTGGCATTCTCGTACTCGCACCGGACGTCGAGGACATGACGATCTCTGCCTAACTGCAGCAGCCCAAGCTCGTTATACTGCAGCAGATCGCGCGAGACGAACAGCGCTACTCCCCCCCTGCTCTCCGAATCGGGCTCTCCTCCCGCTTCCGTACGGATCGCGACAACGCCGAATGAGCCGTCAGCCATTGTGAACAGATACGGATTGCGCAAGCTCTTCGCGCATAACGTACCGTTGTCTCGCTCTGTTGCTCGGGCGAATAATACGCCTGAATGATGGTTAAGCGCTTGGAACGGCGCGCCGTCTTGGCTATAAGCCAGATGCATGCTGTAGGCGAGCTTAGGCGCATACAGCTGTTCTTCCTGAGGCTCGCGTGTGTAGCAGAGCACCTCGTATGTCGAGTTGTTCAATGCCCGAATTCCCCCTGTCCGCTATCGTGGAAGCTTCAACACTTTCGGATACAGGGATAGTATAGAGGACTGACTTTAACCGGAGAATGATCTATACTTGCATTAACTTGATCGATTCGATTATTGCGAGGATAGTGAAGATACGATGACAACGATCTACTATGTCGGATACGGCGCTGCACATCCCGCCGACTTCATCTACGATTTTCCGGAGGGTCATGATTTCTGGCTGCTCATACTCACGCATACGCCGGCTGAGATATGGGTACAGGGCAGCATCAAGGAATATCCGGCCAATTGCGCCGTGCTGTTCCGTCCCAGGCAGAAAATCTGGTATCGCGCATGCGCGGAACAGTTCGTCAATGATTGGGTGCGCTTCGACTCCGACGAATCTTACTTGACGGACACGTCGCTGCCAGTCGGCATTCCGCTGCCGCTGCAAGATCCCGGTTACGCCAGCAAATTGTTTCAGCTGTTGGCTGCCGAGAATTTCTTCCATTATGATTATCGGGAATTGTCGATCGATTACTTGCTCCGGCTGCTGTTCAACAAGCTGCTGGAAGCCGCTCGGCACACGGACAGACGACCGGACGAGCATCATCTGCTCGAGCTTCGCAAGCGAATTCACACGAATCCCGGCCACGCCTGGTCCGTTCCGGTCATGGCGGAGTCCGTCCATCTGAGCCCAAGTTATTTGCAGTCCTTGTACAAGTCTGCCTTCGGCATCTCATGCATGGACGATGTCATTC
>JAEZCJ010000030.1 GCA_023433615.1 Bacillota bacterium
GTATTCCTCCTCCATCGCGACGATCGCGCCGCTGACCGCGAACGCAATCGTTCCGATGATGCTGAACACGCTGAATATTTCCAGATCCAAAGCCGAGCCCTCCGATTCCCTCACGCAAGCTTCCGAATGCCTGCGCGTGGCGAATGATGTCCGATATTGTCCTTCCCCATTGTATCGGCGAGCGCGATGCGGCGCAATAACGATTTTGCCAAGAGCTCCTGAACCGCTGTATACTTGTAAGCAATTCATTCCGGTCGATATTCGCAATTTAACGTCCATGAATCGGAGGTATTCAACCATTGAACGCATCGACAAGAGTCGTCATTTTCTCGGGGGGACAGCTTGACCACTGGGCGCTTGCCCATGTTACGGAAGGGGACTTGCTGATCGGCGCCGATCACGGCGCGCTGTTCCTCGTCGAACATGGCTTCGAGCCTTATTTAGCCGTCGGAGACTTCGACTCCGTTACGCCGCAGCAGCTCGTTCGGATCCGCGAAGGAAGCCGCAATACCGAAGCTTACGATCCGATCGATAAGGATTACACGGACACCGAGCTCGCTTTCGAGCGCGCGCTCGAGCTGCGGCCGGACGAAATCATACTCGTCGGCGCCCTCGGAACGCGCTTCGATCATTCCCTCGCGAACATTCATCTGCTCGTGAAGGCGATGCAGCACGGCATCCCGGCATCGATCGCGGATGAACATAACGAGATACGCCTGACGGCAGACCGGCTCGCGATTCGCGGCGCCGGCTATTCGAACGTCTCCATCCTCCCCTTGACCCCGAGAGCGACAGGCATCACGCTCTCCGGCTTCCGTTATCCGCTTGCCGATGCCGTGCTTGAGATGGGCATGTCGCTTGGCATCAGCAATGTGCTGGAGGATCAAGAGGGCGTCATCACCGTGCGCGACGGTTGGCTGCTCGTCGTGCAGAGCAAGGATTGAGCGGCTTCCGAAGCGTCAATCGTACTGTTCCTCCGGAGGCGTCACGATGACGGTGTCCGGCGCATATTTGCGGTTCATCAGATTGCGCTTCTTGCGATTCTCCACCGATTCGAACACGATATCGAGGTCATAATCCTCCCCCGGGTACAGCTCTTCGCGCGGAATGCGGAGCGCCAGCCGCTTCCGATTGAACGTCAGCTTCTTCTCTTGTACCTGCACGATCACATCCCCGCGTTCATTCGATGGCTTATAGACGATCCCGGTCCGCTTCAGCGGATACACCCACACGCAGTCGCCTACCTGCAGCGGCCTAGCCGCCGCTGCGGCCTCCGTCTGTTCCGCCGCGCGCTTCGCTCGTTTCTGCTCCTTTTCCTTCGCCTTCGTCATCCGTATCTGCCACTCGGCTTCCGCAGGAGAAGCCGTGAGCCCTTGCTTCCCTCCAGCGGCAGCTTCAATTGTGCCATCCGGACCATGACCGCCTTGCCGAGCCCGCGCACGCCGGCGTTCCTCCGCCCGCCGCACAATATTGTCCGGCATGCCGTACTTTCGCGCAATCGCGAAGGCATAGCTATCGCCCGCTTCTCCGATCTCGAGCCGATACATCGGCTGAAGCGATTCCGGATCGAACGCCATTCTGGCATTTTGGCAGCCTGCCGTGTCGCGCGCAAAGCTTTTGATCTCGTTAAAATGCGTCGTCGCGACGACTAGCGAACCGCGTGACAGCAGCTCTTCAAGTATCGCAAGCGACAACGCGATGCCTTCGCCGGGGTCGGTTCCCGCCGCAAGCTCGTCGAGCAAGAGCAGCGAGCGCTCATCGGCTAGCTGGAGCATATCCTTCACGGCCGCGATATGAGCGGAGAAGGTGCTCAGCGATTGTTGCAAGCTCTGGCCGTCGCCGACATCGGCCAACACATGCCGCAGCACGCCGAAACGGCTCGATTCCTCGGCCGGAACCGGCAATCCTGCCTGCGCCATGAGCGCCAACAGCCCGAGCGTCTTCAGCGCTGCCGTCTTGCCCCCTGTATTCGGACCGGTAATCACCAATTGCCGGTATGCGCTGCCGATCTCGACGTCGAGCGGCACCGCCTTCGAGCCCAAGAGCGGATGGCGCGCCTGCACGAGCTTCAATACGGGCTCACTCGTCATGACTGCCCTGCATCCGTCATACGTGATGCCGAGCTTGCCTCGCGCGAACAGGAAGTCGAATGAAGCCATCGCCTCGACGTTCATCTGCAGTTCGCTGCCGTGCTGCTCCGCGAGCTCGGATAATCGCGCCAGCACGATCGATTCCTCCCGTCCTTCGTCAGCCTTCCACAGCTCCCATTCGGCTTGCAGGCCGGCGACGTCAGCCGGTTCCACGAACAGCGTCTGTCCGGAAGACGATTCGTCCCACACCGTGCCCTGAACATGCTTGCGGTGCTCTTTGCGTACCGGAATGACATAATGGCCGTTCCGCTTGCTGACGATCGGATCCTGCAGATACGTCTTATATTTGCCTATCGACTGCTCCAGCTTGCGCCTGACCGCATCCTCCGCTGCCGCTAGTCCCCGCCTGATTTTGGCCAATTCCGGGCTTGCCGCATCCATGATCTGCCCATAGCGTAGACACCGCTCCAGCTCGCTTCGCAGCAAGGGGCAATCCGTCAGATTGTCCGCATAGCTGCTGATCGTCGGCGCGATTGCCTGTTTCGATGCCATATACCGCTTCATCTGCCCTACGGATGACAGCCATGTCCCCAGCTGCGTCAGATCCGCCGCCGTGTAAATCACGCCCTTGCCTAACAACGCGAAGAAATTGTCCATTCCCTCGAAAGTTGCGAGCGGTATGCTTGCGCCAGCGCGAAGCAGCTTCATCGCTTCCTCCGCCTCCAACTGCATGGCCTCGATTCGCCTGATGTCGACTGTCGGCGACAGCTTGGCTGCGAGCGCTCTGCCGGCAGGCGATACCGTCATCTCGATCAGCCTGTTCTTCATCTCGTGCCATTCTAATTGATGCATGCTCATTTCGTTCATCGTGCACTGTTCCTCCTTATTGGGTAAAAATATAAAAAGGCAGAACAGAACGCATATGCGTTCCATCCTGCCTTCGATCGGCTATATCGGTCCGTAATTCCGGGCACAAAAAAACCGTGCACCAAGAGCACGGTGATACGCCGGTCAATAGACATAGGCGAAATCCGCATGTTCTTAACTCATGGATCGGAAGCAGTCAACGCTCACGGATACAGTTGAACAGACCATCTGCTATTGCAGATCATCCTTCTTATCCTTGCGCTTGCTCCGGAGTATCCAATTAGGAGTTAAGAACAGCAACCAACATTAAAATTTCCCCTTAAGTCGAATTAGTCCTATCATAACTTTATCGGGCAGTCCGCGTCAAGATGCCTTCACCTGTGCTATAGTTATATCGGTCTGTATCCTATTCTTAACAGTGAGGTGCTTCATCCTTGATCATGCAACCGCCCGAACATCGAATCGATGCCGATGCCTTGAAGGCATGGCGGCTGACGGGCAGCATCTCTGCCGCCGTCTATGCGGTCGTCGTCATCGGCCTTATCTGGTTAACCGTGCGCTTCGACTGGCCTGTCTGGATCGCGGCTGCTGCCGCGGCACTTGCCGTCGCCGGTTCCTATCTGGAAGTGTACCTCCTGCCCAACTTGCGCTGGAGACGATTTCGTTACGCTATTCGCGAACAGGAGATCGACCTGCTGTACGGGCTCCTGATCCGGAAGCGCGTCTTGATCCCGATGGTCAAGGTTCAGCATGTCGATACGAAGCAAGGTCCGATCCTGCGCTGCTACGGTCTTGCCACCGTAACCTTCTCGACCGCGGCGGGCAGCCACTTCATTCCGGCATTGCGCGAATCGACAGCCGAAGCCGTTCGCGGCCAAATCGCGCGACTGGCGAGGATTACCGATGACGAACTTTAACGAATACTCGCCGTCCATCCGCCGCCAGCACCCGATCTCGATTCTGTTCTTCATCGCCGGCATCGTGAAGAACCTGCTGTATCCGATGCTGGCCTTCCTCGTATCCGCGATCGTTCGCGACGATCTGCAGCCGATCTGGGTATACGGCGGCGCCCTTCTATTCCTCATCTTGAGCATTACGACAGGCATCTTGTCCTGGCTGCGCTTCACCTACCGGTTCGAGGGCGGCTATCTGCATGTCGAGCATGGGCTGCTCGTGCGTAAGAAACTGTCCATTCCGCGTTCACGCGTACAGTCCATCGACATGTCGGCCGGTCTCGTGCACCGCCTGTTCGGCGTTCTGAAGCTGCAGATCGAGACTGCCGGCGGCACGAAGCCGGAGGTAACGCTCAGCGCGATCGGCAAGCAGGAAGCCGCGCTTCTGCAAGCGGAGCTCCACCGCGTTCATGCGGACGAAGCAGAACCCGCAGCCATGGCTGATGCGTCGAACGTTATGCTCACGCAGGGCGACGAGCCTGCCGTTGAAGCGATTCAACCGCCTCCGCCCGCAGCGCTGTTCGCATCCCAATACCCGACGCATAAGATCACGTTCCTCGAAATTCTGCTCTACAGCGCGACTTCCGGCCGCGTATTCCTTGCGCTCGCCGCGCTTGGCGCCGTCTACTCGCAGCTCGATGACTGGGTCGAATCCTCGGAGCTGTGGGATACCTTGTTCGCATCGGCAGACCTCGGCGTCGGACAGATCATCGGCATCGTGCTGGCCGGCGCTTTCATCGCGTGGTTAATCGGCGTCATGCTCACGACGGCTAAGGAATACGGCTTCACGATCATGCTGCAGGACGACAAGTTGGTCACCGTCCGAGGATTGATCGAGCGCAAGCAAGCGACCGTCAGCCTTAAGCGGATCCAAGCCGTCTATATGAAGCAGAATGCGCTTCGTCGCCTGCTGGGACTTGTCAGCGTCCATATCGTGACCGCCGGGTCGGTCGATAAGCTCAATCAATCGCATCTACTCTGCCCGATCGTGAAGCGAAGAGACGCGGACGCGCTGCTGGCCCGATTCGCGCCGGGCTACTATGTCCCCGCCCAAGTCGATCGGCTGACCAGCCGTTCCCTCGGCGGGTTCATGACGATGCCGATCGTCATCGGGATGCTGATCGCCGTACCCGGCATCGTCTGGATTCCGTACGATCTGGGCTGGCTGCTGTTGATCATTCCGCTCTATGCAGCCCTATGGTCCTGGCTGCGCTTCAAGCATACCGGCTGGAAGATCGAAGGCCAACTGCTGGCCATCCATTATGGCGCATTCTCGCGCAGCATCGCGCTGGTGCCCAGGAAGCGCGTGCAGATCTACGGAACGCGTATATCGCCGTTCCAGATGCGCAAGAAGCTCGCGACGCTGCGGGTATCCCTGGCATCGGGACCCGCAGCCGCGAGCTTCCATATCGTGCATCTCCCGGAGGAGCAAGCGCTGGGTATCTTGCAATGGCTTGGCAAGAGGCGGTAGTCCGCCTCTGTTGGCTAAGCGCTATCCGGTGCGCCGATCGGAATCGTCAATCCCGTCTCGGCGAAGCCCACCCCCAGCGGGAGCGGATACGTGCGTCTCAAGTCGATGTCATGCGACAGATGGGTGAACAGCGTCCTGCCCGGCTTGATCTCTTCCAGCAGTTCGAGCGCTTCCTTCACGTCATATACCGATCGCGTGTCGTACGCATACGGCTCATTATAGAAGCTTGTGCCGAGCACGAGCAGGTCGAGACCCCGGAGCGGCCCGATCTCGATCTCGCTGAGGCCGATCGCATCGGAGCAATAAGCCCAAGCATAACCGGAATGCGGCTGCACGAACCGATACGCGTACGCGTAGCCGTTCTTCCCGTGATTGACCCGCCACGCCTTGGCCTCCCAAGACCCGACACGGAACTTGCGGTCCGCCGAATGGAATTCGATCTGCCGCTCCAGCCATGGGAAACGCGTCAGAATTTCTTCCCGCACCTCGCCCGGCACATACGCTTCCCCCCGCTTCCCCAGCCATCGACAGGCATCCGCCCATTCCGGCAGCCCGCCGATATGGTCAAAGTGCGCGTGCGTGATCAACATGCGATCGATCCACCGCAGCCCTGCCGCTTCCATCTGCCTGCCCCAGTCCGGTCCGCCATCGATCCAAGTGATCCCGCTCATCGGCTCTGCCAGCTGAAGAAGCGAGCGGTATCGCCGGTTCGCGCCGCCTTTTCTCGCCTCTTCGCATACTTCGCAATCGCAATAAACTCTCGGGACACCCATCGCATCGCCTGTCCCATGGAACATAATCGTCGTCAGCGTACCCACCTCCCGTTAGATTGGATACAACGGAACCTCCGTCCGGTTCTTCAACGTCTCCATCATCGCGTGCCAGGCAGCCGGCTTGTTCGGCAATGCCGCGTAATAACGCTCCAGGTATTCCGTGATCAGCGAGGACGGCAGCGAAACCGTCGTCTCGTCCGCCGGAAGGAAACATAGATCAAGCCCTTCCACAGCTTTTCCTTCATGGTCCCACGAAGGATGGACATAGTCAATGTCTAATCGTTTGTATCCCATATGCGACAGCACTTCGCGGCGAACGTACGGGTTCATCGGGGACACGCCGCCGAACGGATAATCCGTCCGATACGGATCGTAGATTTCCGCGAACATGCCGATCGGGCTCGTCCCGCTTGCCTCGGCCAGACGTTGAAGGTCGGCTTGCCTGCGGGAAGCGAGGAATCGCCCGATGCCGAGGCCGGGCTTGCCGATGATCGTAAAATCCGTCACCGCCACGCGCTGTTCCGCGAAATACCGGTATTCCGTCGCCCCGACGACTTCGCCGTCCGCGATCGCGGCATACACATGGATGCCCTCATCCTGCAGCGGTCCCTCCCAGAGCTCATACGCGAGCACCTCCTCCGGCGGGAAAATCTCTCCCATCAGCCGGTGCATCCCTGCAAATGCGGCGTCATCGATCGATCGAATGCGGTAGTACTCCATTGCCGTTCACTCTCCTCTATTATTGGATAAACGGATTGCGCCACTCCATCAGAGCCGCATAGCCGCAAGACTCTTCATCTTCTAAGTAATCATGCGCGATTCCGACCGGCAATCGGCCGCAGCGCAATAGAAAGCCGATCACCGGATCATGCCATACGCCCGTCACGACATTATGCAGATACTGCTCCGGCGTAGCAACGGCGGCGTGCTTGTGATAACCCGGCATGCGGCCTCCGCCTAACAGCCTCTGCTTGCCGAGCTGCACGACCGTCTCGTACATCGATTGCATCAGCCACTTGCCTACGCCTGCCTTGCGATAGGCAGGGACAACGCATATATCGACGACATAGAGCGTGTTTCCTGCCGGATCATGGTTCCTGATCCAGCCGTTATCGGTGATCGACGCCCAGTCATGCTTGCCGGCCAACTGCTCTTCCGTAACGAGGAGCGCTGTCATGGAACCGACAATCTCGCCGCCCGCCACTGCGCATAACGCCCCTTCCGGAAACCGCGACACATGCTCCGACAGTTGTCCTTCGGTCCACCACAGCTCGGAAGGGAACGGCGGCGGGAAGCTCGCCCGCTGCACGTCGATCAATCCGTCGAAGTCATGCGGTCCGTAGTTGCGAATCGTAAGCGGAACCGGTTTACCGTCTGCGTAGACGACAAGCTCTTTGCGCATGCGAACCTCCTTATGCGTTCATTAGCGATTTCTCATCGTTTTCTAATAAAGCCCGAGCGTGCGCGTCCGGCCGCTACTCTAGCTTCTCCGTGGAAACGTTTAGGGAACGGAATCTCTGTTATAGTAAGTCAGGCAGCAGGATACGTCGCAAATAACGAACTAACTATACGGAGGTCGATAGACAATGAAAGTCAATACACGTACCCTCATTCGCCAGACGCTTTCGGTTGGTCTGTGCGTCTCCATAGGATTGACGGCGCTCGGATTTGGACAAGCTAAGCCGGCAGGTGCCGTATCGTTTAACAAGGGCAAAAGCATTATCGAGACAGGCAAGAGATACCTGGGCGTGCCGTACGATTTCGGCGCGAAATCCGGCGTTACGTATGAATTCGACTGCTCATCGTTCACGCAGTACGTATTCAAGCGCAACGGCATATCGCTGCCCCGCACCGCGAAGCAGCAATCGTACAAAGGTAAATATGTTTCGAAGAAAAATCTGCGCAGAGGCGATCTAATGTTCTTCAAAGTGCCGGGACGTTCCACGAGCATCGGCCACGTCGCGATCTACGCCGGATTCGGTAAAATGCTGCATACGTACGGTGCTGGCGGCGTCAAATTCACCAGCATTGATAATGCTTACTGGAAGAAAAACTACGTAACAGCCCGCCGCTTCTAGGACCGATTGTGATCATGATGTAGTGCTTCGAAGCCTACTCGGCGTCGAATCTTGAACGCTAGCGCAATTTCCGGTGCTCATCTAGCTCAGACTACACTGCGCTCCTCAATTGCTGCTATCGTCCAACCTTCTCGATGCTGACAATCGGTCATTGGACAACTCGTGATCGCGATGCCTATTCTTCGTAGCCTACTCGGCGTCGAATCTTGAACGCTAGCGCAATTTCCGGTGCTCACGTAGATCTATCTACGCTCCGCTCCTCAATTGCTGCTATCGTTCAACCTTCTCGGCGCTGACGAGTTGTCTATTAGAAGACGCTATTAATAGCGTAACAGATAGTGTGATAAACAAACGGCTGACCGGCCTTCGCCGCGTCAGCTGTTATTTTTTGGGGAATTGGAGGGCGATCGTGGTCCCTTTGTCGGGCTTGCTGAAGACGTCGATATGACCGTCGTGCAGATCCACGATGCGCTTGGCAATGGACAGTCCGAGCCCTACTCCGCCCGTCGCGCGGCGGCGTGCGCCGTCTACGCGGTAGAAACGTTCGAATAAGTTCGGAATTTCGTGCTCGGGAATGCCGATCCCCTTATCCGATACCAGAATACGCACCATCTGACGCGTCTGGCTGATCGTAATGTCGATCGGCTCTTTGCTGTACTTGATCGCGTTGTCGATCAAGATCGTCATAAGCTGCCGAATCTTGTCCTTGTCGGCGTTGATGCGAATGCCGGTCGACTCGGCATCGGCATGGATGCGGATCAGGCGCGTGAACGTCTTCTGCAGCATGGAGGACAGCTCGTCCGTCAGCTGCACGACATCGAATACTTCCGGCTTCAGCCAATCCTCTTGGTCCGCCTCGGCCAGCATCAGCATCGACTTGATCAAATTCTGCATCCGTTCGGATTCCTTCGCGATCGCTTCGATCGCTTCGTCGCGAATGCTGCTGTCATCCCGTCCCCATCGCTTGAGCATGCCGGCATAGCTGCTGATGACCGTCAGCGGCGTCTTCAGCTCGTGCGAGGCGTCCGCGACGAATTGCTTCTGTCCGGCGAAGGTTCGGTCCAGCCGCTCGATCATCTGGTTGAAGGCGCGGATAAGCTGGAGCAGCTCGGCGGACTCCTCCTTCTCCTTCACCTCGATCATGCGCAGCTTGCCGCTGCGGTCGATCTCCCGCATCGTCTGCACCATCGTCTGGATCGGCGCGGTCAGCTTGGACGTAAACCAATACGTGCCGAAGATCGCGAAGAACACCGCGCCTGCGCTCGTGACGGTCAGCGCCGCGACAAGCACCTGCAGATAGTTGTCCAGCAAGCTCAGCTTCCGCGTAATCTCCAGCGACCCGATCACTTCGAGCTCGTCGTACAACGGAACTTGCATGTACAAGACCCGCATCCCGGCCACCGTCGACATGCCGGATTCATGCGTGCGGCTGAACGACGCCGGCCGGTTCAACAGGTCGGTATCCGTCCCCAGCTGATTGACGATATTGCCTGCCGGATCGACGATGCGGATCACTTCGTTCACGTTGTAGAACTCCGACAGCAGATTCGGGTCGGACATTTGATTCACGGTGTCGATCTTTGCGTCCTCGAGCAGCAGGTTGACTTTGTTCGCCACCAGCTGCTCTTCGCTGCCTGTCGTAATGCGGATCACGAAGAAATAGACGAAGATGTTGAACAGAATCAAGATGAAGATTAGCCAGAAGATCGTGAACAGGGTGAATCTTTTGCGAAGCGTCATGCGTCCGGCTCCTTCAACATATACCCCACGCCGCGAATCGTATGGATCAGCTTATAACGGAAGCCGCGATCCAGCTTCTGCCGCAAATAGCGGATGTAGACGTCCACCAGGTTCGTCTCGCCGATAAAGTCATAGCCCCATACGTCCGTCAATATCTCCTCGCGGGTCTTCTCCTGATTCTTGTTCTCCGCCAAGTAGACGAGCAGGTCGAACTCGCGCGGCGTCAGCTCGATCGCCAGCTCCTTGCGGAATACTTTGCGCGAGCGGAGCTCGATCGACAAATCGGCCGCGCGCAGCACGTCGGAGCCTTCCCCTTCTTTCGCCTGCTGTTGAAAGATACGCAGCAGGTTGCGAACGCGGGCCAGCAGCTCCTCCATCGCGAACGGCTTCGTGATATAGTCGTTGGCGCCGGTTTCGAAGCCGCTGACCTTATCCGGTACCGTGTCGCGCGCGGTGAGCAGCACGACCGGGATCGGATTGCCGCTGTTGCGCAGGCGCCGCAGCACCTCGATCCCGTTAATGCCGGGCAGCATGACGTCCAGCAGCACGAGATCCCATTCTCCGGACAGCGCCATCTCGAGCCCGGTGCGCCCGTCTTCAGCGCGTCCGACCTCGTAGCCTTCATGCTCCAGCTCCAGCTGAAGAATGCGGGCAATGCCTTCCTCATCTTCCACGATCAATAATCGTTCCTTCATGGTAACCACCAACTCCTTAATGGTAGGATGCCATATTTTTCGTCATTTATGGCCAGAGCGCCCACCCGCCTAGCGCGGACCACACCACGACTTGCCACGGAGCCCGTCTCCATACTTGCAGCAGCAGAAAAGCCGCCGCCGCGAACGCGAAATCCGCAGCCGTTCCGACCGTATCCGTCCAGACCGGGTCATACAACGCCGCGAGAAGGATACCTACGACAGCCGCGTTCACGCCGTTCAACGCGCCGCGAGCCATCCGATTCTCCCTGAGTCTCGACCAGAACGGCAATGCGGCTGCCAAGAGCAAGTACGACGGGATGAATATCGCCGTCAGCGCGAGCGCGGCATATGCAGCACCTTGCCATCCAGGCGCGAAGGAGCCGCCAATGAACGCGGCGAACGTGAACAACGGCCCGGGCACGGCCTGTGCAGCGCCATAGCCTGCCATGAACGTCTCCGAGGGGATGCTTCCTCCGCCGCCTCCCGCTACCTCGGCCTCCAGCATCGGCAGGACGACATGTCCGCCGCCGAAGACGAGCGAACCGACGCGGTAATGGCTGTCAGCCAACGCGAGCGCTTGGCTCGCAGGCAGAAGCTGCGCTGCGGCAGGCAGCAGCAGGAGCAGCAAGGCGAAGATGCCGAGCTGCAGCATGGCAGTTGCCCGCCCTGCGCGGCGCTCTGGCGGCTGTGCAGCCGCGGCATCGGCGGTAAGCTGTGCGGCAGCGTTCGGCGGCGGGCGAAGCAGCCAGTAGCCGATCGCCGCGCTCACGGCCAGCGGCAGCAGCTGCCCGGCCACGCCTGGCACAAGCACCGCCCAGCCGGCCGCGACCAGCGCGATCGTCGCGCGCGGTCGATCGGGCGCAAGCGACTGCGCCATGCTCCAGACCGCTTGGGCGACGACCGCGACCGCGGTCAGCTTGAGGCCGCGCAGCCAGCCGGCATCGGAGACGTCCATCCCCGTTCCGAGCCAGAGCGCGAACAGCATCATGACGATGGCAGACGGCAGCGTGAAGCCGAGCCAAGCCGCGATCGCGCCGAGCCTGCCCGCCCTTCCCATGCCGATCGCCATGCCCAGCTGGCTGCTGGCAGGACCCGGCAGGAATTGGCACAGCGCCATCAAGTCGCCGAACGTGCGTTCATCCAGCCAGCGCCGCCTGTCGACATATTCGCTGCGGAAATAACCGATATGCGCCACAGGCCCGCCGAATGACGTCAGCCCGAGCTTCAGTGCGGCCAGGAACACTTCCAAGACTGTACCTCGATGTTCAAACCGCATGCCATCACGCTCCGTCGCAAAATACGTTAATTGCGATTAAAAAACCGATTGTCAGCGCCTCATGTGTTTCCGGAGGAAACACACATCGGAAGCATACGCTTATATCTCGCCAGCGTTCAAGATTCGACGCCGAGTATACTTCGTACTGCTACATCGCGATCAATCGGTTCATGCATGCTGACGGGCAGACCATGACTCGACGTCCCATACCTTCGTCACCCAATCCTCATAGAAATCCGGTTCGTGGCTGACGAGCAGCACGGTACCCTTGAACGCTTGCAGCGCACGCTTCAGCTCCGCCTTCGCCACGACGTCTAGATGGTTCGTCGGTTCGTCGAACAGTATCCAATTGCTCTCGCGCAGCATCAGCTTGCAGAGCCGAACCTTCGCCTGCTCGCCGCCGCTCAGCTGATTCAGATTGCGCGTAATATGCTCGTTCTTCAACCCGCAGCGCGCGAGCGCCGCGCGTACCTCGTGCTGGTTCATCGACGAGAACTCGTTCCACACGTCGTCCAGCGGCGTCATCGCCTGCGCCTTCACTTCCTGCTCGAAGTATGCCGGATGCAGGAAGTCGCCGCGGTATACTTTGCCGTCCAGCGGAGGGATTTTGCCTAGCACCGTCTTAAGCAGCGTCGACTTGCCCACGCCGTTCATGCCGACGATCGCGATCTTGTCGCCGCGCTCGATCAGCACGTCCATCTGCGGCAGCAGCGGCCGGTCATAGCCGATGACGAGGCCCTTCGCCTCGAATACCGTTTTGCCGCTCGTGCGCGCTTCCTTGAAGCCGAACGTCGGCTTCGCCGCTTCCTCCGGGCGATCGATCCGCTCGATGCGGTCGAGCTGCTTCTCGCGGCTCTTCGCGCGGCCGGACGTCGAGTAGCGTGCCTTGTTGCGTTGAATGAAATCCTCTTGCTTCTTGATGAATTCCTGCTGCTTCTCGTAGGCATCGATATGTTGGTTCTTGTTGATATCCGCCATCGTCAGGAATTTCTCGTAGTTCGCCGTGTACCGGGTCAGCTTCGCGAATTCCAGGTGATAGATGACGTCGACGACCTCGTTCATGAAGCCCGTATCATGGGAGATCAGCATGAACGCGTACGGATACGACTTCAGATAGTGGGTCAACCACGTGATATGCTCTTCGTCCAGATAGTTCGTCGGCTCGTCCAAGAGCAGCACGGTCGGCTTCTCGAGGAGCAGCTTCGCCAGCAGCACCTTCGTCCGCTGTCCGCCGCTCAGCGTCGCGACGTCGCGCTCCAGCCCGATCGCTGCGATGCCGAGGCCGTTCGCCATCTCCTCCACTTTGACGTCGATCAGGTAGAAGTCGCCGATCTCCAGCGCTTCCTGAATCTCGCCCATCCGCTCGAGCAGCAGCTCAAGCGTATCCGGATCGGCATCTGCCATCTGCATGGCGATATCGTTCATCTCCTGCTCCTGCTCCAAGAGAGGCAGGAAGGCATCCTTCAATACGTCGCGGACCGTCTTGCCCGGCGTCAGGTTCGTGTGCTGGTCCAAGTAGCCGTAGCGAACCTTAGGCGTCCATTCGACCTTGCCGCTATCCTTCAGCTGCTTGCCGGTCAATATATTCATCAGCGTCGACTTGCCTGCGCCGTTCGCGCCGACCAACCCGACGTGCTCTCCCGCCAACAGTCGGAACGATACGTTCTTGAACAACGTCCGATCTCCGAAATTATGCGATAAATCCTCAACAGTCAATAAGCTCATTTCCCCGGCTCCAATCCATTGTGCTTGTCGCGGCAATACGTTCCGCCGCACAACATTGTACCATACCTGATGGAATAAATCGTCGGATTTGTATTAAAAACGACTCAGAACGGGCAGCAGCGCATCTTCCAGCGTCCGGCGCCATTCCGGCACGTCCGTCGCCCAACGGTTCGCGTACTGTAGCGTGCGCCATTCCGAGGCCGGCAGCAGCGGAACGGACGCGATCGGCTTCCGCGGCATATGCTGCAGCCATTCGCGCCTGCCGGCGAACGGCGCGTCTTGGTTCGCCAGCCACAAGCTGTGCGGCGCTCCGCCTTTGATGCCGCCATTGGCGCGCCTGTCCCGCTCCTGCGCGATCTGCCGCCATGCCGCCGCGCGGCGCGGCGTCCACCTGGCGACGTGCGGATCGGCCGCGACGATCCACTCGTCGCAGCCTGCCGCCAGCTCATAGGCGGCCTCATCCTGCCAAGCGCTCGACAGGTCGACGATACAGACCGGCGAGCGCCTCGCCGGCGCCGCAGTTTGCGGGATCTGCAGGGCGCGCACGTCCTGCAGCCGCAGACGGCTGAGCGCAGCTTCGGACCGTTCGGAACCGGCTGGAAGCTGCTGGTCCGGGTGAAGCGCATGGACGATGACCGATGCGCTTCGCAGCGCGACGTAGCGCTGATCCAGCGGAGGGATATACTCGCGGGCCCCTGCGTACGTGCCGGCTCCCGCATGGCTCGACAGCATCGCGAACAATTGCGGCTCGAGGAGCGGATGCTCCACGAGCGCGCATGGCACGCCTCTTGCCGCAAGCAGCCTGCTGAGCGTCACCGCCAGGAATGTCGCGCCGGCTCCCGGTGCGTACGAGGCGACCGCGATCACGCGCATCGTCCCGACGTTGCGCGCTTGCCCTAAGCTAGACGGTCCTCCGCTTGCCGTACCCGAGCAAAGTCCATCATCCGTTCGGCTGCCTGCCCTCCTTAATCTCGCATTCCTTATGCTTGTGCCTGCGTGAGCATCTTCCGTAACAAGTACGTATGCATCCGCACTTGATGCACCTTGAATAGCGGCCAGCAGCCTATCGACGTCACGCGCGCTCGCCGGCCGCCGATTAGGGTCCCTATGCAATAGACAGGCCACTAACGACTGCAGACCTGCAGGCAGATCATCATTCATCGCTAACCCATCCGACCCGCTGCCGGCAGGCGTACGGCCTCCGCTTAGCAAGTAGAACAACAAGGCGCCAAGCCCATAGAGATCGGTTCGCGCATCGCTAAGCCCATGAGGGTCTCCTTGTTCCGGCGCGGCATAGCCGAGCGTGCCCAGGTGCTGCGTGTCCTGCCCGCTACCCGGCTTCACCAATCTGGCGATACCCAGATCGATCAACCGTACGAAACCGACGCCGTCGATCATCGCGTTGGCCGGCTTCATGTCCCGATGCACGATTGGCGGCGTCAGCTCGTGCAGATAAGTTAACGCCTCGCAGAGCTGCCTGGCGATGCCGACCGCCTCCAGCGGTTCGATCCGCCGGCCGCGCCGTTCGAACCAGACGGCCAGGTTCTCGCCTTCGGCATAATCGGTCACGAGCGCAGCGGAACGCGCTCCATCCGGCGGCACATAATCCACGATCTGGGGCAGACGCGGATGATTGACGGCGAGCAGCATGCGCAGCTCGGCATCCGCCTGTGCCGCCATTCCCTCGGCCGGCCGCAGCAGCTTGACCGCTCGCAGCTTGCGGCCAAGCCTCAGATCGCAGGCCAGGAACACCTGGCCCATTCCTCCCTTGCCCAATGGCTTGATGATCTCGTATCGCCCCGCAATACGGTCGCCGGACACGATGCTCGTCCTGTCTTCCTGCCTGCTATTCATTCGAATGCCTCCTCATGCCGCATTGAAATGCCAAAAAATCCCGGTCCGGCCCCTAAGGGGCCGAACCGGGATGCTTTCCCGGGATGAATGGCATTGCCGCTATCTTCTCGTTAAGTATAACGTAATTTCGTCCCGATTGTGAAACAATTGCTTCGCGCGGTTCAAGACGAAGGCCGTCTCCAGCTTCGCGATCACGTCGCGAATCGTCTGCATCGGCTTCTTATGCATCAGCTTCACGGTAATGATCGCCTCCGCACCGGGCTTCAGCGCACGTTCGAGCTCAAGCACGAGCTTTACCATCAGCATCGGGCTCCAGCTCATGTCGCAGACGAGCAGATCGAACGATTCGGCAGCGAGCTTCGCCTCGCTCGCATTGCGCTTCAGATAGGTCAACCGCGGATGGCCCGCGAGAGACGGGTGCAGCTCGGCCGGGTCGATCGCCGTGACGGCTGTGCCGCGCTCAAGCAGCAGCGAGGTCCAGCCGCCCGGCGCGGCGCCGATATCGAGCGCTTGCGCATATGCGCCCAGACGCAGCCCGAAGGCCCGTTCGGCTTCGAGCAGCTTGAACTTGGCGCGAGAGATTTGGCCTTCCTCCCGCTGGAAGCGCACCGCGCCGCCCGGCCAGTCGGACAGCATCTCGTCCGGCGTGCCCCAGCCGGCCAGCAATTGGTCACCGGTCGCGTACACCGAGAGAATCATCTCGGCCTCTTGCACGACCGGCTCGCTGCCGATCTCGGTCAGCACGGCATCGAGCACCGCCTTCGTGTCGGCAGGCGAATAAGGGAACGGGCTCTTCTCCGTTCGGCGAATATGGACCGCCGTGCGCCGGTCTTCGAACGACGAAGCGGCATAGCGCACCATGTCGGACAAATGCTGCAGATCGTCGGCGCCGCCGGTGATCGGCAGCGTCCGATCGACCGGCTGCACGTGCCGCAGGAAGATCGGTTCGCGCGCGCGGATCGCCATCAGCGCCTCATCGCGCTCGGCAGCCGCCTCCGCCGAGAACACTTCACCCGCTACGAGCTGCTGGAAGGCGATGCCGGGGAAGAGCCGGCGCAGCTCCTCCATGGCGAAGTTCGCAAAACCGTGATTGGCCGTACCGATGAACCGCATCAGCGCGCCGCTCCTAACGGGGCAACCCGGATCCAGGGACGGTCATGCACCCAGTCGACTTCGATCGGCAAGTCATATGCGCCGCCTAGCACTTCGCTCGTCAGCACGTCGCGCTTCGGACCTGCGGCAATGATTTTCCCGTCGTGGACCAATGCTACATGCGTGAAGAGCGGGATAATCTCCTCGATGTGATGCGTCACGTACAGCACCGCTTGCGCCCGTCCGCCGAGCCGTTCGAGGTCCGCAAGCAGCTTTTCGCGCTCATACAGATCGAGGCCTGCGCAAGGCTCATCCATGATGAGCAGCTCCGGGTTCGCCATAAGCGCGCGCGCCAGCGTCGCCTTCTTCCGCTCGCCTTGCGACAGCGTGCCGAACGGCTGGTCCGCGAGATGTCCGATGCCCATATCCGCTAACATGCGGCGCGCTTTCTTGATAACGGCCGGATCGATCTCCTGGTAGAAGCGCAGATAAGCATACTCGCCCGTCGCCACGACCTCCCATACCGGGTCGCTCAGCGACAGCTTCTCGATGACAGCTTGGCTGATGTAGCCGATCTTCTTTCGTACCTCGCGAATATCGACGCGCCCGTAGCGGTGGCCGAGTACGTCGACCGTTCCCGACGAAGGAAACTGATACCCGGTCACCATTTCCAGGATCGTTGTTTTGCCAGAGCCGTTCCGTCCCAGGATGACCCAATGCTCGCCTTTCTGTACTTCGAGGTTCACGCCGTTCAGAATGACGCGTTCCTCCGTTCGCAGCACTAGATTATGTAAGGTAATCATTCGTACAGGTTCACCAGCCTTCACGTATCGCCTATTCGGCTTCTCTGTTCTTGTTTCCGATTTCCTGCACAACCCGTTCCGGCATCGGCCCGTTGTACAGCTTCACATCTTGCGGCGCATGCTCCATGAGCAAGCCGTACATCTGCATGCGACCGGATGGGCTGGACGTATGCAAATAGATTCGACGAGGATATCGGCCCGTCGCAACGATGTGCAACGCCGCTTCGATCCCGGTCGGCTGTCCCCAGCCGAGATCGTAATCGAGCGAGAGAACATCGATCTCCTCCGTATCGAGCAGCAAGACGCATTCCTCGATCGTTCGAGCAAGCACGAAGCCCTCCGGCTTCGGCCGGTAGTCGTCGAGATAGACATGAATCATGAGCGGCCCTCCCTGGCCCAGGCTTGGACCTGCCGAATTTGGTCGCGGTGCGTGAACCCTTCCGCCTCGGGCGTCTCCAGCACCAGCGGCGTCCGCCGAATCTCCGGGATCGCCAGCAGCCTCTTCAGCGCGTCCGCGCCGATATTCCCCCGCCCTACCGGCGCATGCCGGTCCTTGCGCGCCCCGCTTCCGTAGACGGAATCGTTCAAGTGAATCGCCGCCAACTGGTCAAAATAACCGGTGTCGCGCGCTTTGGCCGCCCACTCCGCCTCATTCGTGCCGTCCCAGCCGCCGGCCGCGAACAAATGGCAAGTATCCAAGCAGAAGCCGATGCTGCCGGCATGCCTGCTTAAGCTCCTGATCTGGACAAGCTCCTCGAACGTCGTCCCCATGATGGCATGATCGCCGGCTTGGTTCTCGATCAGCAGCTTCGCTCCGCCAGTCCATTGCTCCAGCACCGAATCGAGCATTCCGATAATGCTCCGATATCCTTCGAGCAGGTCCGGTCCCTTGTAGATGCCAAAATGCACCACGACCCCAAGCGAGCCGCATGCTTCCGCGATGGCAAGGTCATTCAGCAGCGAAATCGCCGTGCGTGCACGCTGTTCGCCGTCCGACGCAGCCAAATTAACGGGGTAAGGCGCATGCGCGATCGAGACGAGGCCATGCTCCAGACAGTATGCCTTGCAGCTTGCGGCATCCGCATGATCGTATGCCTTAACGCCGATCGAACGCGGATTTTTCGGAAAATATTGATATGCGTTTCCGCCGATTGCCGCAGCGCTGACAGCCGCTTCCTTATAGCCGCGGCGGATGCTCACATGACTCCCTGCGCGAATCGAATCGCGATGGTCAGGACGCATGCTGGCAGCTCGGGCAGTAGAACACTTTGCGTCCAGCGGACTCCGTCTTGACGATCGGAGCGCCGCAGCGCAAGCAGGCTTCGCCTTCGCGGTCGTACACGAGGCAGCGGCTGTTGTAGCCGCCGGTCAGCGTGTCTCCCTTATAGAGCGGCAGCTCCATATAGCCGCCGGCATCTGCGGCGTTCAGCAGCACTTCTTGCATGGCGCGGTAGAGCTTCGTCCAAGTCTCCGGCCGCAGCGACGGGATCGATGCCGTCGGCAGCACGCCTGCCGAGAAGCAGATCTCGTCGGCGTAGCAATTGCCGATTCCCGCGAGGACCGATTGATCGGTCATTGCGGTTTTTAGCTTGCCGCGCTTGCCCGCGAATCTTTTCTTGAAGGTCGCTTCATCGAGCCGCATCGGTTCGGGGCCAAGGTCCGCCAGCTTCGCGATCGTCTCCTTGGCCGAGAGCAGATGCAGGTAACCGAGCCGCAGCCCGATGAAATACAGGTTGCCATGCGGGAACCGAATCGTGATCTGCACGCTGCGGCTCGGCTTCTCCTCATCCGTACCGAAGACGAGAATGCCGCCCAGCATGAGATGGAGCAGCAATCTTCTGCCGTTGTCGAGATGGAAGATCAGATGCTTGCCGCGCTGCTCGACATGCCAGACCGACGTTCCGGTCAATTCCCTGTCGAACCGCTCCGGCTCGACGTTGATCGATTTCTCCCGTTCAATTTCCGTTCCTATAATGCGCGCACCCGCGACCCGTTCGGACAGCAGCCTGCGATAGTTTTCCATCTCCGGCCATTCCGGCATAACGATCACACCTCACTGAACCGCTTGTGATCACGAAGTAGCGCTGCGTAGCGTACGGTGCAGACAAGCGGTCTTATTTAATTTCTATCTGTATGTATCGCGCATATAGGCCAGGAGCTCGCTCAGGTCCGAGAAAATCCGATCCGGCGTGACCCCTGCTGCGCCGCGCAGCCGCTCATAATTATCGGCATTCGTAAGCCCGGTCAGCACGAGCGCCGTCGCGCAGCCTGCCCTGACGCCGGCAGCGATATCGGTCGCCAGATTGTCGCCGACGACGAAGGCCTGATCCGCGGATATTCCGAGACGTCGCAACGCATAATCCATCAGGATCGAGGACGGCTTGCCGACCACGACCGGCGCTACGCCCGAAGCGGCTTGAAGCATGGCGCCTACAGAGCCTGCGCCGGGCCTGAAGCCGTCCGCTGTCGGCAGCAGCAGATCCGGATTCGTCTGAATGAAGGCTGCGCCGCTCCTAATCGCTTCGACAGCCTTAACCGCGGTGTCGTACGAGAACGATCGGTCCAAGCCTTGAACGACGACCTGCGGCTGCTCGTCCGAGAGGACGAGTCCGCTATCCGCGATCGCCTGCCGCAGACCGGCCTCGCCGATGACCATTGCCCTAGCCCCCGGGTGCTGGGCAGCAGCATAATCGGCCGCGGCTTGCGCGCTTGTGCAGACCTGCTCTGCCTCGGCGGGGATGCCCATCGCATTCAAGCGGGCCGCCACCGTCTCGGGTGCGGCCGTCGAATTGTTCGTAACGAACAGATACGGAATGCCGGCTTCTCGCAGCTGCAGGATGAGCGTGTCCGCTCCATCGATCATCCGGTCGCCGTGATACAGCGTTCCGTCCAGATCGATGAGCAGTGCCCTTGTGCGCTTCATCGAGCGCCCTCCGGCGCAGTCTGCTTCAGAATCTGCTCGATCCAGTGTTCGACGATCAAGCCGTCTTCGAACGACGGAGCCAGGCTGGCATGGCGATCGTCGCCCGCGAGACGCAGAATGAAGTGATGCAGCGCGCCAAAATGCGTGTCTACGGCAAAGCCCATCGTAGACTTCTCGTCCGGCAGCAGTTCGAGCGTTGCCGGTACCGGCAGCGCGCCGCTGCCGCCTGCAAGCAGATGCACCTGCGGCATCGTATGCCGCTCCAGGTCGCACGTGATGCTGCCGCGCGAGCCGACGATCTGGATGTCGAAGGCGTCGGACCCCAGCGCGATGCGCGACACCTCAGCGATGCCCTGAACGCCTGATACGCTGCGATAGTGCATCACAGCCCAGTCGTCGACTTCGGAGGCTGCCCATCCGCTGCCGGAAGCGTCCCTGCGCTGCGCGACGTGGATGGCCGTGCGGCCTTCGACATGCTCGAGCTCGCCGAACCAATGCCGGAGCATGTCCAGCACGTGCACGCCGAGATCGCTGATCGCGCCCCCGCCGGACATGCCGCTCTGAAGCCGCCAACTGATCGGTCGTTCCGGGCTCAGATAGCCGGAACGGCGGTACGAAATTTTGCATTGCAGAATATCGCCGACCACGCCTTGCGCGACGATCTCGCGAATGCGCATCACCGCCGGATGGTAGCGGAACGTAAAAGCCAACTGCGACACGACCTGCGGATTGCTCTTCGCCTTTTCCGCCAGCAGTACGGACCGCTCATAGGATTCCGAGAGCGGCTTCTCGCAATAGACGGCGATCCCGCTTTCCCAAGCAGGCTCTGCATCCTCGTAATGCCGTGCATTCGGCGTGCAAATATCGAACGCGTCGACGAACCCGGTTGCGGCCGCTTCTTCCGGGGAAGAGACGACCGAACGGAAGCCGATCGCCTCCGCTTGCGCGGCATGCCGCGCCGGATCCCGCGTGACCAATGTATCGAGTACCGGCACCAGCGGAGTCCGTTTAATGATCGGCAGCGCGCGCAGTGCGGTCATATGGGTTCTAGCGATGTTGCCGAAGCCGATAACGGCGAATCGGGCTTGATGTTCCCTATTATTCATGCATGGTTCCTCCCGGCCTTCCTGTTCAGACGCTCGAGACGCTTCCGGATCGCGGCAAGCTCCGCGCGGCTCTTCGGGTCATGCCGTGCGAAGCCCGCTCGGCGGACCGCCTGGTCCAGCGCGCGGCTGGCATATTGCAGGGCGGCCTCCATGTCCTTGGCCCGATGCTCATAATACATGGAGAGCTCGATATGCGCCTCATAGTGCGGCATTGATGTCTGTTCCGCCGCAAGGGCGGCCTTCTGCCACAATAGCACAGCCCGCTGCCAATTTCCACACTTCTTGTCGCGCGCTGCCAGAGGCAGGCACCAGGATATGGCAGGCTCTGCGCCGTCAAGACGGGCGAACAGCGTCTCCGCTTCGGCAGTGCGCCCCATCCGCTCCAGCCACAGTCCGGTGCGCAGCAGCTCCTCCGGTTCTGTCGGATAGGGCACAGTATCCCCTAGACCGCCGCCCAA
Source organism: Bacillota bacterium (assembly GCA_023433615.1). Classification (GTDB taxonomy): domain Bacteria; phylum Bacillota; class Bacilli; order Paenibacillales; family Paenibacillaceae; genus Paenibacillus_I. Next base: position 21,905 of record JAEZCJ010000030.1, read on the forward strand.
TAAGCGTCCGAACCTCACCGCAAGACAGGCGAGCGCCAGCATATCGAGCTCATTATGATGAAAGACGCCTTGCAGCAGCTCCGGCTGACCTTCGCTTAGGAACCGAAAATAGATCGCCGGCGCCAGAGAGCCCGGCAAATCATCCACGCGGTGAATGCCGAGGCGTTCCTCTTCGACATGGCTGAGCTTGCATGACACGAGCGTATTGCGCCATACGCTGCGCGAAGGATGCAGCAGGTCGAGATGGCGGGGCTCGCTGCCGTATTGGCCGAGCCCGTTCATGATATAGCGTCCGGCCAGCACCGGCCAGTCGAAGGTGCGTCCGTTGTACGTGACGAGATAAGGGCGAACGCCCAGGCGCTCCTTCAAGTCAGCCAGCATCGCGCGTTCCTCCGCCGGATGCCGAATCAGCACCTGCTCCACGACAAAGCTGCCGTCATCGACGTAGGCGATGCCCGTCATGAACGGGACGTTGCCCGTTCCGACGCCCAGCCCCGTCGTCTCAAGATCGAGGAAGAGCAGGCGTTCCATCTCCGGCGCCTCGGCCTCGCCTTCATGGAATGCCGCAAGATGAGGCGCCGCTTCCGCCAGCTCGGACAGCCGATGGTCGCCATGCCGATGCCCCAGAGGATACGTCACGCGCCTTAGCAAATATTCGCCATATTCGTTCTCGCGAAGCGTGACCTGCAGCGCATCCCATTCCGGCGAAAGCAAGCTGGCGCCGGCATTGCTCGCAGCATCAGGCGCATCTAGAACGGTTGGAGCAACGGCACCAACCGATTCATTTCCCGCGTCGCCGCCGCTAACCGCCGCTTCCAGCACTTCTTCCGTATCGTTCCCTGCTGTTGCAGACTCCCGCTCACTTGACCCTTGTCCACGCAGGAGCCGCATCCGTTCGCGAATGCCGCCGCTCATAACGCGCCTCCCGTCTCCTCGAGGAGCTGAAGCGCCTGCGTCTTGCCGAGCAAGCCGACCTCCTCGATCGGACCCACGCATGCGGGACAGCCGCTGAGGCAGTTGCAATTGCGGATCAGGTCCCCCGCTCTTCGCAGCAGCTCGTCATGCACTTCGAACAACCGCTCGCTCAGTCCGATTCCGCCGGGATATCGGTCATAGAAGTAGATCGTCGGACGCTTCGTATGCGTCGACTTCACCTGCGGGTAGACTCGAATGTCGAACGGATCGCACATCAGGTAGAGCGGCGCGATATGAATCAGCACGTTCGCGACGCCGAGCAGCGCGCACTGCATTTCGTTGGTGCCTTTCCGCGCAGCCGCCTCTTCGCTAAAGGAGAACCAGTATGCACTCGTATGCAGCTCCTCCTCGGGCAGGTGAATCGGCCCGGAGCCGATGTTCTCGTGCGTGCGAAGCTTGATTTTCTTGAATATCGTCGGCTTGGCATTCACGGTTACCTCGCCGTATTGCCTCACGATTTCGCCGCTCTCCCTCTCCTTGTCCACATGCAGCACCTTCAGCTCGACGGCTAGGCTTGCATCCGTGAAATAATCGACGTCGACCTCGCGCACGTACGCTTTTTTCTCGGGGTAATCCAATTTCTCCACCTGATACTGAACGCCTTCATGAAGATAGATGGCTTCCTCGTGAATCAGCGTCGGCGCGCCGAAGCGGTCGACTTCGCCGAGCACGCGATTGCCGTTCGTCACGTCCACGATGACGAAGTTCTCCTGTGCCGCGGAGCGAAGCGAAATGTTGTGCGCGGGGAACGACTGCTCCATCCAGTACCACCGATCCTTGACATGATGAAGTACCTTCTCCTCCGTCAAGAACTCTAGCATGTCGCGGAGCGATTCGCTGCCGAACTGCTCGTCCGCTTCGAACGGCAGCTCGTAAGCGGCGCATTTCACGTGATCGATCAGGATCAGAAGATTATCCGGATGGATCAGGGCGCGTTCCGGCGGCCGATTGAAGAAGAAATCCGGGTTCTGGATCATGTATTGGTCGAGCGGGTTGCTGCTCGCCACCATGAACGTCACGGCGCTCCCGTGCCGTCGGCCGGCGCGGCCCGATTGCTGCCAGGTGCTTGCCACGGTGCCGGGATAGCCGTTCAAGACGCAGGCCTGCAGCTGGCCGATGTCGATGCCGAGCTCCAGCGCGTTCGTGCTGACGACCCCGCGGATTTCGCCGCTGCGCAGCCCGCGCTCGATCTCGCGCCGCAGCTTAGGCAAGTAGCCGCCGCGATAGCCGCGAATCGAAGGCTTGCCGAGCTCGCTCTTGATCGTATCCTGCAGGTACGTGAGCAATATTTCCACGCGGACGCGGCTCCTTGCGAAGACGATCGTCTGCACGCCTTGCTTCAAAAGCATGGCCGCAAGCCGCTGCGTCTCGAGCACGCTGCTCCTTCGAATGCCGAGCTGCTGGTTCACGACAGGCGGATTGTAGAATATAAAGTGCTTCTCGCCCGTTGGCGCCCCGTTATTGTCGATCACCCGCACAGGTTCACCGACCAAACGTTCCGCATGCTCGCCCGGGTTATCGATTGTGGCGGATGCGCAGATGAAGACCGGGTTCGAGCCGTAGAAGCGGCAGATCCGTTTCAGCCGCCGGATAACGTTCGCGACATGGCTGCCGAACACCCCGCGATAGGCATGCAGCTCATCGAGCACGATATACTTGACGTTCTCGAATAGCTTGACCCATTTCGTGTGATGAGGAAGTATGGCCGAATGGAGCATGTCCGGATTCGTCACGACGATATGACCCGCATTGCGGATCGCTTGGCGCACCGTCGGCGGCGTATCGCCGTCATACGTATGCGTCTTGATATCGGCCTCCATCAGATCGGCCAGCTGTTGGAGCTCCGCGACCTGATCCTGCGCGAGCGCCTTCGTCGGGAACATATATAAGGCGCGACCGCTCTCGTTCTCCAGGAGCGACTGAAGTACGGGCAGGTTGTAGCACATCGTCTTGCCCGATGCCGTAGGCGTCACCGCGACGATGTGATTCCCGCTCCGTACCGCCGTATAAGCGTCCGCTTGATGCGTGAACAGCCGTTCGATCCCCTTCGTGCGAAGCGCTTCCGCCAGCTTCGGGTGAATTTCGGACGGCATCGGCGCAGTACGAGCTTCGCGCGGCGGAATCGTGTGCCAGTGCGTGACGTTCTCCATGATCTGCGGCTGCGTGCGCAGGAAGGCAAGCCAATCCTCCAGGCTTTCGGCCCTGCCGGTCCATCGGTTCATGCGTATCTCTCTCCTCGTCGATAACCAGCCATGCCGGCTGCATCGATATATACGCATTATTTTACAGAATATATGTTCGTGCCGCAATGCTTATAAGCCGAGAGATGCCATGACTTTTTATGCCAATCCCTTGACCTTGAATCGGCGGCAGTCGTCCGCATATTCGCATCGAATGGGAGCAACCTATAGGGCGGAGCAGACGTCTCCGAGCGGCGAGTGCCCCAATCCCAATAGCGAAGGATGTGTGAAGCATGGCTAAACCGGACAATCGCGCAGATAACGTAGAGCATCTTCAGAAGGCGGTCCAGAACACCGTGGAGAACTTGAATGAGGCTGAGGACTATCTGGCTGAACATGCGGAGGAAATCGGTTCGACGGAACTGAACCAGATCCGATCGAAGAACGAACGACGCCGCGAGAGCATCCAAGGCTTCCGCGAGGAAATCAAGGACGAAGCGCACGACCACTGATTCCGGCTTGAAGGAGCCCCCGCCTGCAGCACGGCAGCGCGGGGGCTTTGCTCACCCATCAGCTTCTTGGAATGCGAAACCGCAGCAGATCGAAAGCGGCAATCGTAGGAGGGAAAATCGTTTTCGCCTCCAGCTCCAAGCGGGCCGCATCCTCCGCCTTGTAACGCGTGCTGAAATGCGTCAGGACGAGTCTTTTCGCTCCTGCGCTCCTCGCAGCTTCCGCCGCATGCAGCGTCGTACTATGGCCGTATTCGATCGCTTTATCCGACAATTCCGCTTCAAAGGTCGCTTCATGCACCATCACGTCTGCGTCCTTGGCAAGCCGTATCGCGTTATCGCAAGGGGCCGTATCCCCCAGGATCGCGACAATGCGTCCGGGCAGCTCAGGCCCTGTCACCTCGCTCGCACGTATAATAACTCCGTCTGTCAACTGGACGTCCTGACCTTGCTTCAATCGGCCATATAGAGGTCCGGGCATAATGCCGCGCTCCGCCAGCTTAGCCGCATCCAGCTTGCCTGGCTTCGGCTTCTCTACGATCCGATAACCGAAGCATGCGATCCGATGCGACAATTCCGCTGCCTCAACCAGCCCAAACTCATCCTCCATCACGACACCAGGGGCTTCAACCTCTTGAATATGAAGCTCATACCCGAGATTCGTCTCCGTCAGCTCCAAGCAACTCGTCACGAATGCCCGAATACCGGTCGGGCCATACAGCCAGACCGGGTCGGTACCGCCCGCGAAAGCCCGGCTGCTGAGAAGCCCTGGTAGCCCGAACGTATGATCGCCGTGCAAGTGCGTGATGAAAATCCGATTCACACTGTTGAGCTTGAGCGGTGTCTGCATCAATTGATGCTGCGTCCCTTCGCCGCAATCGAACAACCACGTGCCTCCATGTTGAGGCGGCAGCTGAAGCGCAATCCCCGTCACGTTCCTTCCCTTCATCGGGCGCCCTGCGCCGGTACCTAGAAACGTTATTTCCACCCCCGCACCTCCGTTTGAATAGTGTGAACCAACTTGCACGCGGCTACGCTTTTATCAAGAAAAATTGATCACTCTCTCAAGCCCTCTGCTGTCCTGCCTGACTCATCGTCCTCTGTATAGCCACCTCCACCACTTCATCATCTCTCGTTATCCCTATCAATCAGGAAAGTAAAATATCCCCTCCTACAGCCACTGCCTGTTCGATATTCCAAATTCCTTCTGCCCATTATCCCGTTCATTCAGGAATGCATCCAGCCTCGTCTTACTCCATTCCTCTGACCACTATCCCCATTACTCAGAAATAAGGACACGATAGCCCTCTCGCACAGCAAAAAAACACATAAAAATTACCAATGAACCATTGATAAGGGAACGTATGTTTGATATAGTAGTAACAGAACAAACGTTCCGATCAAGGTGGTGTGCAGATGGAAAATCGCGCTCAACATAAGGATGCTGCGTTGGAGCTTCATGCCGTGCATAAGCTTTTTCAATTGAAGTGGCCCAACGGATTCGTCTGTCCACGCTGCGGGTACGGCCGCTGCTACACCATCCAGACGCGGAGGCATCCGCTATTCGAATGCGCTGACTGCCGCCATCAGACATCTTTGACCGTGGGCACGATCATGGAGGGCAGCCGCACGCCGCTGACCAAATGGTTCATCGCAATCGATCTTGTTGCTCGACTCGCGCAGGGCACTACAGCGGTAGAGCTGTCGCGGACGATTCAAGTCACCTACAAGACGGCATGGCTCATGCTGCACAAGATCCGGCACGCATTAGGTCAATATGAAGACCGGCAATTGTTGACCGGAACCGTGCGCATGAACAATGGCAAATATGGCCACCCTTACAATCCGACCATTTACCGCCATCCTGAGGAGCACCCTTTGATTGCCGCGGTTTCGTTGTCTGAGCATGGCGAAGTTCTGCAAACGAAAATCAAGACGGTCGAGGATCAGCATTGCGACGGCAATTACCCGCTGAACCGCGCTCGCGAATCTTTCGCGCTGCAGTTCATTGATGGACAAGCCGAACTCCATGGGCGTAAAAGCAGCTACGCAGCCAACAAACAACCGTTGATCCGGAATGTTTGCGCGAAAGCCGGCAGATGGCTGAACGCAGCGTTTCATGGTTTGGGCGGCAAGCATTTGAACGCGTACCTAGATGAATATTGCTGCCGGCTGAACCTCGCTGCAGCTTCGCACGAGCCGCTTTTCGAACGAATCGCCGCTATTTGCGTACGATTCTCACGGATAACCTATGCCGCCCTCGTTGGTAAGAAGTACGCTCGCGTACTTCCTCCAGACTATTACATCGCTAGGAATCGGAACCGCTATTCTTCCTTTTCGTTCGCCCAATATGCACATCACCCATCCGAACTAACGAATATGCTTGCCTGATCAACATGTTTTATTGGCAGGCCTGCTTACGTGTGTCCATTCTCCGTTCTACGACAGTGCTGCTGTTATTGCCGATTGACCGGCTTTCGTATGAGGTTCATCATTGTGAGAATCCCTCACGGCACGCACCATTTCTTTTCCTGAGTCGATGGGATAGTGGTCAGAAGGGATTCAAGAGCATACAAACTGAGGAACGGAGGGGCGGGCGGGCGATCGAACGAGAAGTCGTTGACATGCGGTGTGATGTTAGGCGCGATTGATGAGGAAAAGCATAAAGAAGCAGCCCTACTCCATGAAGGAGCGAGGCTGCGGCCATGACAATTATTATGCTTTGTCCACGTTGAAGTAATTGGCTTCCGGATGTGCGAAGACCATGGCAGATACCGATGCTTCGGGCTCCATCATGAAGCCGTCCGTCAATTCGACGCCGATATCCTGCGGCTTCATCAAGTCGAACAGGAGCTCCTGATCCTCCAGATTCGGACAAGCCGGATAGCCGAACGACACGCGGATGCCTTGATAACGAGCGCCGAGACGCTGCTTCATCGTAATCTCCGTCGGATCCGGGAAGCCCCAGACGTCCCGCATCATATGATGCACGCGCTCTGCCAGCGCTTCAGCCGTCTCCAATGCAACAGCCTGCAGCGCATGCGAACGCAGGTAATCGCCGTTGTCCTTAAGCTCCGTTGCGCGTTCGCGCACGCCTTGGCCCGCCGTGACGACGAGGAATCCGACGTAGTCCATCACACCGCTATCTACGGACTTCAAGTAGTCGGCTAAGCATAGATATGGCTCCACCTGCTGACGAGGGAACGTGAATCGCTTGATTTCCTTCGCGTGGTCTGCCGGATCATAGATGATGATGTCATCGCCCGAGGATTGCGCCGGGAAGAACCGATACATCGCGTTGGCATGCAATGTCCCCATTGTCTGCGCCTCTTGCAGAATTCCGTCAACGGTATCCTTCAGCTGCACGGTCTTCTCATGACCCGCTGCCAGCAACTCCTCTACCTTGCCGCGCACCCCGAGATGATGGCCGAGCAGCATCTGCATATTGATATATGGAACAATATGCCCGATCGGCACGTCACGCAGCACATGCCGTTCCAGGTCCGGCGGCAGATAGACCGGCGCATCTTTCGAAATATTCGAGCGCACCGCTCTGGTCAGCGTCGGCAGCGGCTTACTCTCTTCCGCCTCCGCATAGCCCGAAGCCTTCAACGCTTGCAATTCCTCTTCCATCCGCGCACGATGCTCGGAATCCATCAGCTTGTTGGCAATGTCGAGCCCATCCATGGCATCTTTGGCATATAGGACAAGACCCTCGTATTCCGGGCTGATCCGGGTCTTCGTGAATTTCCGGGTCAATGCCGCGCCGCCAACGAGTATCGGCACTTGGATGCCGGCATTGCGCAGATCCTGTGCCGTAATGACCATCTGTTGGGCCGATTTAACGAGTAAGCCGGACAAGCCGATCGCATCGGCCTTGTGCTGCCGGTAAGCTTCGATCAATACTTCCGGCGGCACCTTGATGCCGAGGTTCACGATCTCGTAGCCATTATTCGACAGGATGATTTCGACCAAGTTCTTGCCGATATCGTGCACGTCGCCCTTGACGGTTGCCAACAAAATGCGGCCTTTAACCGACGTCTCCGATTTCTCCATGAACGGCTCCAGATAGGATACGGATGCCTTCATGACCTCAGCGCTCTGGAGAACCTCCGCAACGATTAGCTCGTTATTGTTGAACAAGCGGCCGACTTCTTCCATCCCGCGCATGAGCGGCCCGTTAATGATCTCAAGCGGCGTGTATTTGTTCCGTGCCTCATCCAGATCGGGGATGAGCCCTTCTTTGGTTCCCTCTACGACATATGCTGCCAACCGCTCTTCAAGCGAGAGGTTAGACACCTTCTCCGTCTTCTCTACCTTCTTATTCCGGAATGCTGCCACGAAAGCTGCCAGCGTCTCGTCGTTCGTCTCATAGATCAGCGCTTCCGCAAGACGGCGTTCATGCTCCGGAATGGATGCATAGCGTTCAAGCTTCTCCGTATTGACAATCGCGTAATCCAATCCGGCCTTGGTACATTCGTAGAGGAAGACGGAGTTCAACACTTCGCGGCCAGCTTCGGGCAAGCCGAATGAGACGTTGCTGATGCCGAGAATCGTCTGGCAGGCCGGCAGCGCTTCTTTGATTAACCGAATGCCCTCAATCGTCTCCTTGGCAGAGCCGATATACTGCTCGTCGCCGGTTCCGACCGGGAATACGAGCGGGTCGAAAATAATATCCTCCGGCTTCATGCCATACTTGTTCACAAGCAGATCATGCGAACGGCGCGCAACCTCTAGCTTGCCCTCGCGGGTAATCGCTTGTCCGGTCTCGTCGATGGTTCCGACGACAGCCGCCGCGCCATATCGGTGAATCAGCGGCACGACATGCTCGAACTTTTCTTCGCCATCCTCAAGGTTAATGGAATTAATGATTGCCTTCCCTTGCGAATATTTCAGCGAAAGCTCGATTACCTTCGGATCGGTCGTGTCGATGACCAGAGGCACCTTAACCTTCTTAACGACCAGCTCCAGGAACTGCTTCATATCCGTTGTCTCGTCGCGGTCGGGGTCCTGCAAGCAGACGTCGATAACATGCGCGCCGTTCTTCACTTGTGCCCGCGCAATCTCGGCCGCTTCCTCATACTTGCCTTCTCGAATCAGGCGCTTGAACTTCCGCGAACCGAGTACGTTCGTACGTTCGCCGACCATATAAGGACGATTCTCGGATTCGATATAGACCGTCTCGATCCCTGAAACCGCAGGCGGATGTTCGCCGACAGCGCCGCGCGGCGGATAGGCAGCCAACGTCTCTGCAAGCGCGCGGATATGCGCAGGCGTCGTGCCGCAGCAACCGCCGGCAATGTTCAGCCAACCCTGCTGCGCAAAGCCTTCCATCTTCTTTGCAAGCGACTCCGGCGATTCATGGTAGTGCCCGTTCTCGTCCGGTAAACCGGCATTCGGGTAACAGCTGACGGCCGAACGCGCAATCTCAGACAAGCTGCGAATATGATCCCGCATGAATTCGGGTCCTGTCGCACAGTTCAATCCGACCGATATCGGCTCCAGATGCTCGAGAGAGATGTAGAAGGATTCGATATTCTGCCCTGCTAGTGTCGTTCCCATCGGTTCGATGGTGCCCGAAATCATAATCGGCAGCTTCTTGCCTACCGTGTCGAATGCCTTGCGTATTCCGATGCTGCCTGCCTTTACGTTCAGCGCATCTTGGGACGTCTCGAGCAGCATGGCATCGACGCCGCCTTCAATCAACGCGACCGCTTGCTCGTAGTAGCTGTCGACCAACTGATCGAATGTGACGCCTCCGGTAACCGAGAGCGTCTTCGTCGTCGGTCCCATCGCGCCGGCAACATAACGAGGCTTATCCGGCGTCGAGAATTTATCCGCAGCCCGTCTTGCGATTTGCGCGGCTGCCAGGTTGATCTCGCGCGCTTTCTCCGGGATGTCGTACTCCGCCAGCACGACGCTCGCCCCGCCGAACGTATTCGTCTCAATGATGTCTGCGCCTGCTTCGAAATACGCTTCATGTATTTTCTGAATGACGTCCGGACGCGTAAGTACGAGCATCTCGTTGCAGCCGTCGAGCTCTTCCCCGCCAAAATCTTCACCGGTCAAATTTTCCTGCTGCAGCATCGTGCCCATGGCGCCGTCCAAGATCAGGATGCGCTGCTTCATTGCCTCTTGCAAACTCAGTTTGGTCATTACGCATTTGCACCCCTCGACAAAAAAATCATTAACCCTTAGTCTATCAGAATCCTCCTCACGTGAAAAGCGTTCGCCAGTCGACAGTCCACGCGCGATGATCTATAATGAAAGCGACCGATTGAAATTCATATGGGAAAAGAGGGATTACGTTGGCTGAAATCCGCATTCGCAATACCGATCAACGCATCTCGGGCGAAGAGAACGTTCGCGAATTTTTGAACAACCAAGAAGTACTGTACGAGCATTGGGACGCTACCAAGCTGCCGCAGGAGCTTCAGAATAAATTCGTGCTGTCCGATGACGAGAAAGCGCAAATTCTCGCCACCTTCGACACCGAAATCAGAGATCTCGCCGAGCGCCGCGGCTACCGGACATGGGACCTCATCTCCCTGTCCGACGCTACGCCGAACTTGGATGAGCTGCTCAAGAAGTTCGAATCCGTGCACACGCACACCGAAGACGAAGTACGCGCAATCACGGCCGGCCGCGGCATCTTCATCATCAAGGGAACTGACGATGTAGGCTATTTCGACGTCGAGCTCGAGGCCGGCGATGTCATCTCCGTACCGGAGCATAAGCCGCACTTCTTCACGTTGATGGAGAATCGTCAGATCGTCGCAGTCCGCCTCTTCATCGAGACGGAGGGCTGGATCGCTCACCCGTTCGCAGACCCGGCTTTCGCGAATAAAGCCTAACCAAGCCAACAAGAAAGCCCGCCTTCACGCTGTGGAAGGCGGGCTTTCTCTGCGATTAAGTAAGCAACGGCAAAAGCTCCTGCAGATGCTTGATCTCGTACTTCGGCACGATTTCGTCCGAGCGTACCGCACCGTGGCGATTGATCCAGACGGAGTCCATGCCGATCGTATTGGCGCCGAGGATATCGGTAGTGAGCTTGTCGCCTACCATCACGGCATGCTCGGGCTCGATACCCAGCAATCCAAGGGCATGGCTGAAGATCGATGCCGCAGGCTTGCCTTCACCGAACTCCCCGGAGATAACGATATGGTCAAAATACGGCGCAAGCGTCGGCACTCCAGCCAGCTTCTCCCGCTGCAGGTCCGGCGAACCGTTCGTAAGCAATAGGAGCTTATAGCTTCCCTTCAGCTGATCCAGCACCGCGAAAGTCTCTTCATAAGTGAGCGGACGCAACCGGCGTTCTGCCGGGAATTTCTCGGCGAGCTCAGCCCCGAGAGCAGCATCTTCTACGCCGAGCGCACGCAGCCCGCGCGTCCAGGACTCGCGCCGGTATTCGGGCGCAAGCGCCTCGAGCTTACGGAATTCGGCTTGCTCTCCTTCGCGAAAGTTCGCCCACAATCCTTCGAACGGATTAATCCCGATCATCTTGGTGAACGGGAATGTCTCGTAAGACTCGTAGAGCGCACGCGCTTCCTTACGCACCGCTTCCTCAAGCTTTACGTAATCCACGCCGGTCCGCTCGGAAGCATATCTGCACGTGACTTCGAATGCTTCCAATACGCTGCGCTCATCCCATAGCAGCGTGTCATCCAAATCGAATAATACCGCTTGTTTGGCCATCTCGTCTCCGTCTCTCCCTATCCCTATTTCGTACGCATCTCGAATTTCACGTTGTTCGCTTGCGCGAACTCCTGCAGCCGGGCCGCCATTTGGTCGATCGGATAGCGGTTCAACATCCGGGAGAACACCCAGCTTGCGCCCTTTACCTGCTCGATGACGATATAACCCGGCGACACGACAATCTGCTTGATCCCGCTCGGCTGCAATAGCTTGTCGCCAGTCATTTTGCGCGTACCGATGTAGTCCTTTGCTACATTCAAATACGGACGCCGAAAATAAAATAGCGTCGCGAGCAGCACATAGCTCACGATGGTAACCCAGAACATCGGCGATTCCCAAGCGTTAATCGCATTCGGATCCTCGGAAGGAATCGTTACCATATAAGCATAGAATAACGTGAACATCAGCAGGAATGCCGGCCATACGTAATTCCTGCCGCGAAACCTGTCAATCTTCGCGCCGGGCGAAGTAAGGGATTCCAGTCCCATCTTCTTGCGTTGCTTGTTAATTACGGTTGAGTTCTTGCGAACCTTGCGCTCCCATGAGCGTGACATCGATGTTCCTCCCTATTGTGCTATCTTGAGGCCGAGCAGCTCAGTGCTTCTTGCCGTCCTCTTCCTCTTCTGCCCACTTGATCGTATCGAGCTGATCCCTGAAGTTCCGACGGAACTGAGCGAGATATTTTTGCCGCAGCTCATCCCGTTCAGCCAGCTCTTCCGGCGTCAATCCGACCGATTTATTCTTGCGCGACAATTCATTGATTCTGGCGACCAATTCTTCCATTCTGACTCCTCCTTTGCCGCCTCTGTGCAGTCCATCTCTTACTTTGACATTTTCGCTTGATGGTTGTCAAGGCAACGCAAAAAGGTTGCGCATGACCGGCCGCTGCCGACAATGCACAACCTATAATTCCATCTCTTGAAGCGGCCGCCCAGCGGCAGCACGATTACTTCATCGGTATGATGAGCGATTGGCCGGCCTGCAGCGAACTGCCGGTCAAATTGTTACGCTTCATGATCGAGTAGACCATCTTGCGAATGTCAGATCCTTCCGCAGCATACTCCGCCGCGATCGCCCATAGCGTCTCGCCGGACGATACGATCACGGTAGTCTCGACTACGGACGCCGGTTCCGGCGTAGTGACCGAAGCGACGGACTGCACGATTGCAAAACCGCTGAAGAGCAACATGGAAATCAGGATGACGAATGCGTATTTCAAGGATCTAGACGCCGAGCCAGCCTTCGCAGCTGCGTTCGACGCACGTACGCCATGCTTCGTACGGCTACCATCCTTATGGATCGAAACGTAATTCTGACAACCTGCCACGTATTGCATCTCCAACACCCCAAACGTTTGTTCTGTTCTTGACAATCCCAATATAGCACGAACACCTGTTTGCGGTCAATCACTTTTTGGAACGTTTGTTCGCAATTTATTTCGTTCGCATGCGAACCTGTGTTTTCGAGAACTTATGTTTGTACGAACTCGGGTTCTGTGTTATAATTTGTCACAACAATGATTGATGGAGTGATGAAGGTGTCCAAGATTTCGAACCGGCAACAGGCCATCCTGGAATTTATTAAGAACGAAGTCCGAGAGAAGGGCTACCCGCCTTCCGTTCGCGAGATCGGCGAAGCCGTAGGTCTCGCATCCAGTTCCACGGTGCATGGTCATCTCGACCGGCTGGAGAAGAAGGGCATGATCCGCCGCGACCCGACGAAGCCGCGCGCGATCGAGATCCTGGACAACGACGAATCGAACGGCGAGGTTCATTTTCCGCTGGCGGTATCCCGCGTACCGATCGTAGGCAAGGTCACGGCCGGCATTCCGATCACGGCAACGGAGAACATCGAAGAGTACTTCCCCCTTCCGTCGCACTTCGTCGGCGACAACCAAGTGTTCATGCTTAACGTTATCGGCGAGAGCATGATCGAGGCCGGCATCCACGACGGCGACTACGTCATCGTTCGCCAGCAGCAGACCGCCATGAACGGCGACATTGTCGTAGCCATGACGGAGGAAGACGAAGCGACAGTCAAGACTTTCTACAAGGAACGCGACCATATTCGCCTTCAGCCGGAGAATCCGACGATGGAACCGATTCGTCTGAAGCATGTCACGATTCTCGGCAAGGTCATCGGATTGTTCCGCGACATTTCGTAATGGAATAGGACAAGCTAACGCAAGCGTCGCCAGCCCTTGAGGGC
>JAEZCJ010000130.1 GCA_023433615.1 Bacillota bacterium
GAGAATGGTAAAGTTTATATGAAAGTGCTTTTCGAAGTGGAGCAATCCATCGTGACCGAAATGCCTTTAGTTGAACTACAAGGAGAATGAAGATTTGCAAGAGAAGACGGGATTCGTCAAAGTACCGCTCTTGAACGCTGCGGAAGGGCTTGCGGTATTCGGTCCGCAGGACAAATACCTTCGGCTGGTGCAGAGCCATGTCGAAGCGGAAATCCGTTCGCGCGAAGCGGAGATCGTCATCTCCGGAAACGAACGGGAGCTTGCTTCGCTCGAGCAGCTCTACTCCGTGCTGCTGCAGCTCGTCAGAGGCGGATATCAGCCGTCCGAACGCGACATTCTGTACGCGCTTGATCTGGCACGCGAGCTTCAGGCCGACGAACTGCTGGACCTGTTCAAGTCGGTCATCACTACGACGAACAAAGGAAAGCCGATCCAAGTCAAGACACTAGGTCAACGCCATTATGTATCCGAGATCAAGAAGAAGGATATCGTGTTCGGTATCGGCCCGGCAGGGACGGGCAAGACGTATCTGGCGGTCGTGCTGGCAATCGTCGCGCTTAAGGAAGGTGCGGTGAAGCGTATCATCCTGACCCGTCCGGCCGTGGAAGCGGGCGAGAGCCTTGGATTCCTTCCGGGCGATCTGCAGGAGAAGGTCGACCCTTACCTGAGGCCGCTGTACGACGCGCTGCATGACGTGATGGGCCCCGAGCAGTCCGCCAAAGCCTTCGAACGCGGCGTGATCGAGGTGGCGCCGCTGGCCTATATGCGCGGTCGTACGCTTGACGATTCATTCATTATTTTGGACGAGGCGCAGAATACGACACCCGAGCAGATGAAGATGTTCTTGACCCGACTCGGCTTCGGCTCGAAGATGGTCATTACGGGCGACGTGACGCAGATCGATCTGCCGCGCGGCAAAAATTCGGGGCTGATCGAAGCTAGACGCATCCTGCAGGACATCGGGGCCATCGGCTTCATCACGTTCACGGAAGCGGATGTCGTCAGGCACTCGCTCGTGCAACAGATTATTATGGCGTACGATCGAGACTCGGAGAAGCATCCATAACCGATAGACGGGAAGGAATGTGAACCGGATGAACCGTACCGGGGGAACGGGAATCGTGAATCGAACCGGGGCGCTGCCGGCAAGGGCGGCCGGATGGAGGCACGGAGCTGGCGTGCGCTGGCTGCTGCTGTTTCTGTTCGTGCTGCTCTTTTATGTCATTCTGGCGCCCCAGCTTATTCCGAAGACGTATGACATTCAATTGAATACGGTAACCGACAGGGATATCGTGGCGCCGAAGCAATGGGAGGACAAGAACGCGACGCTCATCGCGCAGGAAGAGGCCGCGGCGAGCGTAGAGCCGAAGTACTCGATCGTCGCGCTGCGCAGCGAGAATCTGGTCGCCCAAATCTTCGAGCGCATGGAACAGCTGAACGGCGAAGAGCAGGTCACGTTCCAGAACAAGGTCGATATTTATCGGCGCGAGATTCCGGAACGCTACGATACGTTCGTCGACAAGTTCGTGCAGAACAATCGCACTTCCGATGTCTACAACGGCACCTTGCTCGAGGAGATGGCCGCGGTCGTGAAGGAGCAGCGCTATCTCATTACGGAAGAGACGTATTACAAGCTGCCGCTGCTCTCCGTCTCTCAGCTCAGCAAGATGAAGCCGGTGGCGATGGAGGTCGTGCGCAAGCTGATGACCGAGCAGCTGCCGGATGCCGAGACCGCGCGCACGAAGGTGGCGGAGCTGGTCAATACCAGCTCGCTGGAGGAGCGTTCGACGCGCGAGATCGTAGCGGAGCTGGCACGGTTCGCGATCATGCCGAATAGGTTCTACGACAAGGTCGCCACGGACGAAGCCCGCGTATCGGCGAAGGAGAATTTGCCGCCAGTCGTCATTAAGGAAGGCGACGTTGTCGTGGCCAAGGGCCAATTGATCACGCAGGCGATCTATGACCGGTTGGACGGGCTTGGGCTTCTGCAGGATAAGAAGAACTATTGGCCGCATCTCGGCCTCCTTCTCGTATCGCTATTGTCCGTGTTGTTGATCTACAGCTACCTGGAGCACTCCGGCATACCCGGCAGCGGGCCGATCCTCAAGTATAACAACGCCCAACTGCTGATGCTGTGGCTGATCTTCGCGCTTAACCTGCTCACGATGACGATCATAGCGCTCATCCAGACCGATACGATGTTCTATATCGGCTTCCTGGCACCGGCTGCGCTCGGCGCGGTATTGATTGCGCTGCTGCTCGACATGCATCTGGCGATGGTATGCTCGTTATTGTTCGCCATCGTCGGCAGCGTCCTGTTCAATCTCGATAACGAGCAGGTGTTCGATTTCAAGTACGGCTTCGTTATCGTGGTCGTATCGTTCGCCGCGATCTTCGCGGTACACCGGGCAGGCCAGCGGTCGACGATCTTGAAGGCCGGCATCATGGTGAGCCTATTCGGGACGATCTCCGTGCTCGCGCTGTTAATGTTCGGCGAGCCGCTTGCCCGGTCCGAGGTTGTGTATGCGGCAAGCTTCGCGTTCGCGAGCGGGCTCCTGACAGCCGTGCTCGTGATCGGGCTGATGCCGTTCTTCGAGATTACGTTCGGCATCCTATCTGCCTTGAAGCTCGTCGAACTGTCGAATCCGAACCATCCGCTTCTGCGCAAGCTGCTTACGGAGACGCCCGGCACATATCACCACAGCGTGATGGTTGGCAACCTGTCCGAGGCGGCGGCCGAGGCGATCGGAGCAAACGGTTTGTTATGCCGGGTAGGCTCGTTCTACCACGACATCGGCAAGACGAAACGGCCGAGCTACTTCATCGAGAATCAGACGAACATCGAGAATCCGCATGATTCGATCGATCCGAAGCTGAGCAAGTCGATTATTATCGCGCATGCGAGAGACGGCGTCGAGATGCTGAAGGCGCATAATATCCCGAAACCGCTGCGCGACATCGCGGAGCAGCATCATGGCACGACATGCCTGAAGTACTTCTATCACAAAGCGGTCAAGGAAGCCGAAGCGGAGGGCATCGAGCCGGATTTCACGGAGGATGATTTCCGTTATCCGGGTCCGAAGGCGCAATCGAAGGAAGCCGCGATCGTCGGCATCGCCGACTGCGTGGAAGCGGCGGTTCGGTCGCTGCGCAACCCGACGATGGACCATATCGAATCGATGATCGCCAAGATCATTAAAAGCCGCCTGGACGACAACCAATTCAACGAATGCGACCTGACGATGAAGGAGCTGGACAGCATCGCGCAGACGCTTAAGGAGACGGTTGTCGGCATCTTCCATTCGCGGATCGAATACCCCGAAGACGTTAAGCCGAAGGAGAAGCTGGGATGAGTCTACAGTTAGAATGGAACAACGAGCAAGAAGCGATCGAGGTGCCGGATGCGTGGATCGCGCGCCTGACGGAGCTGCTGCGGCTCGCGGGGCTGGCCGAGAATGTCGAGGACGGCGAGGTCGCGCTGACGTTCACGGACGATGCGCGCATCCATGAGCTGAACCGGGAATACCGCGGCATCGACAGGCCGACGGACGTACTGTCGTTCGCGATGCAGGAGGATACCGACGAGGAGCTCGAGATCGTATACGAGGTCGAAGACGAATCGGAGCCTGCTCCGGTGACGGAGCTGCTGGGCGATATCATCATCTCCGTTGAACGGGCGAAGGCGCAGAGCGTAGAGTACGGGCATTCCCTCGAACGGGAGATCGGTTTCCTGTTCGTGCACGGCTTCCTGCATCTGCTCGGCTACGACCATGAGTCCGAGGAAGAAGAGGCGGTCATGACCGCGAAGCAGGAAGCGATTCTGCAGCAAGCAGGGCTGACGCGTTAATGGGACGCTTCGCTGCGAGGGTGCGATATGCCGCCCAAGGAATCGCGCATGCGTTCCGCACAGAGCTGCACATGCGCATCCATGCGGCTGCCGCCGCGATCGTCATGCTGCTCGCAGCCGTGCTCGGCGTATCCGCGCTCGAGTGGACGATTCTGATCGCGA
Source organism: Bacillota bacterium (assembly GCA_023433615.1). Taxonomy (GTDB): domain Bacteria; phylum Bacillota; class Bacilli; order Paenibacillales; family Paenibacillaceae; genus Paenibacillus_I. The sequence goes on from JAEZCJ010000130.1 coordinate 4,010, forward strand.
TGAGCGCATTGGTCATCGCGACCGAGCTGATTAATACGGCTGTCGAGCGCGCGGTTGATCTCGCAACGAATGAGACGCATACGCTTGCCAAGGCTGCGAAGGATACGGCAGCGGGCGCCGTTCTGGCTGCCGCTGTCGCCGCTGCGGCCGTCGGCGCGATTATCTTAATACCTTATCTATGGCGCGTGCTGATGCACGCGCTTGATTAGTACAAGGGAGGACGCTGCATGATGGCGCCAACACTGACGCAAGAGACGATCGAGATGCTGTTGGGAGCAGCGGAAGAAGCGAGAACGCGCGCGTATATCCCGTATTCACGGTTCGGGGTAGGCGCTGCGCTGCTCGACGCGGACGGCTCGGTCCACTATGGCTGCAATATCGAGAATGCCGCTTACGGCCCTACGAACTGCGCCGAACGGACCGCCTTGTTTCGGGCCGTCGCGGACGGACGGAAGCCGCGCACGTTCCGAGCAATGGCCGTTGTGGCGGATACGCCAGAGCCGATCACGCCCTGCGGCATATGCCGCCAAGTGCTCGTCGAGCTGTGTGCGCCGGACATGCCGGTCTTGTTGGGCAATATGAAAGGCAGCTACCGGGAGACGACGGTCGCCGCGCTGCTGCCGGGCGCTTTTGACGTCGAGGTGCTCGAAGCAGGCCGAGGCGGCATAATCAAGGAGGATAATTAGATGTGTGCACAGACGAACAAACCAGCGTACCGTTCCGGCTTCGTGGCGATCGTAGGACGCCCGAACGTCGGCAAATCGACGCTGATGAATCACCTGATCGGACAGAAAATCGCGATCATGTCGGACAAGCCCCAAACGACTCGCAACAAAATCCATGGCGTCTACACGACGGATGGCGCTCAAATCGTGTTCCTGGATACGCCGGGCATTCATAAGCCGAACTCGAAGCTCGGCGAACATATGATGAAGTCTGCGGAAAGCGCGCTCGGCGAGGTGGAAGCGGTGCTCTTCCTGACCGATGTCACCGAAGAGCTGGGCGGCGGCGACCGCTATATTATCGAGCGTCTGAAGAAGGTCGATACGCCGGTCATCCTGGTCATGAACAAGATCGACAAAGTGCATCCCGAGGCGCTGCTGCCGATCATCGAGAAATATCGGAAGCTGCATGACTTCACCGAGGTCGTGCCGATCTCCGCGCTCAGCGGCAACAACGTCTCGACCCTGCTCGAGCAGCTATTGAAATATTTGCCGGAAGGGCCGCAATATTATCCGGAGGATCAAGTGACGGATCATCCGGAGCAGTTCGTCTGCGCCGAGCTCGTCCGCGAGAAAATTCTTCATATGACGCGGGAGGAAGTGCCTCACTCCATCGCCGTACAGATCGAGGACATGCGCGTGCAGGAGAACGGCGTCGTCTACATCGGGGCCGTCATCTATGTGGAGCGGGACTCGCAGAAGGGTATCATTATCGGGAAGAAAGGCGCGCTTCTGAAGGAAGTCGGTCAGCAAGCCCGCAAAGATATCGAGCAGCTGCTCGGCTCCAAGACCTTCCTTGAGCTGTGGGTCAAGGTGAAGAAGGATTGGCGCAACCAAGATCGCGTCCTCAAGGACCTCGGTTTCCGCAACGATTAAGCTACGAAGCATACACATCGCGATCACAAGTGGTCCTTTTATCCAAGGATAGCAAGCGGACATGCGTCGCATCCTAATCACGTACAGGACTGCAAGCATTTCTGGCTGGCTGGCGGCAGCAAGCTGCATTGCCGCTCGCGCAGCGTTGAAAGGATGATCCGCGTGCGTGATTTTTCTTGGACTTACTTTACGTTAACCGGAGATGTGGATGCGTTCTTGCTGTATAAACAGATGGATAAGCTGAGCGAGCTGGATGGCGTTCAGCAGACCGAAGAACTCATGGATTCGCTGGATGAATGGGAGGAAGCTTAGGATACGCGCTGTCTAAGCATGGCGAGGGGAGAAGCAGGTGCTGTACAAGGTTGAAGGCATCATTATTCGATCGATGGATTACGGGGAAGGCGGCAAGATCGTCACGCTTCTGACGCCGACGAACGGGAAGCTCGGGGTATTGATCCGGGGAGCAGCGAAGCCGCGCAGCCGTCACGGCTCGCTGGCGCAGCCGTTCACGCATGGCGAGTTCACGTTCTTCAAGGGCAGCGGTCTCGGCACGCTGAACCAGGGCGAGATCTGGCATTCCCACCATAAGCTGCGCGAACAGCTCGACATGGCTGCTTACGCCTCGTATGCCGCGGAGTTGATCGACCGTGCGCTGCAGGACGAGGATGCCGGACAATTCATCTATGAGCAGCTCAAGGCCTGCTACGCCGCGCTCGAAGACGGCAAAGACCCGAGCGTGACCGTCAGCTTGCTCGAGATGAAAGTGTTCCAGGCTGCCGGTTATTCGCCCAACCTTGCGTCCTGCGCTTCCTGCGGACGCGAGGAGGGGCCTTTTGCGTTCAGTCCCAAGCTTGGGGGTCTTGCATGTCCGCGCTGCAAACCGAATGATCCCTATGCGCTTAAGCCGGGCGAAAGCACGATCAAGCTGCTGCGGCTGTTCGGCACGATGGATATGAGGCGGCTCGGCAGCATTCAAGTGAAGCCGGAGACGAAGGCTGAGCTGAAGGCATGCATGCGTGCCTGGCAGGAGCATCACCTGGGACTGCGATTGAAGACGCGATCCTTCCTGGATGCGTTGGACAATCTGGGATTTGACAATGTACCCTAACATGGATACACTTGTGTATTATGAATATCGGACGATGATGGAGCGAGTAGTCGACTGCTGCAGCATTTAGCGAATCGGGGATGGTGGGAGCCCGGTGGCTGCGAATCGATGAAGGGCACTCCGGAGAACGGCGCAATCAAGGGGGGCTACTTCACTGCATGCAGCGGAGCGGCCAAGTAGGGTGGAACCGCGGGATAAGCTCCCGTCCCTACGTCTGGGATCAGACGTAGGGACGGGAGCTTTTTGGCGTAGCCGTCACTCGCGCTGTACCAGCCGCACCCTGCGGACATGGGGAAAACGAGAATAGAAGGAGAATGGACAGTATGAATTTTCAGAGCATGATCCTGACGCTTCAGCAGTTCTGGGCGGAGCAGCAATGCGTTGTCGTTAATCCGTATGACGTCGAGACAGGTGCAGGTACGCTGAATCCGATGACGTTCCTCCGATCCATCGGTCCGGAGCCGTGGAACGTCGCGTATGTGGAGCCGTCGCGCCGTCCTGCAGACGGACGCTACGGGGAGAACCCGAACCGGCTGTACCAGCATCATCAATTCCAAGTCATCATGAAGCCTTCGCCCGACAATATTCAAGAGTTGTACCTGGAGAGCCTGCGCAGGCTTGGCGTCGATCCGCTGCACCACGATATTCGCTTCGTAGAGGATAACTGGGAGCATCCCGGTCTCGGAGCGTGGGGGCTGGGCTGGGAAGTATGGCTGAACGGCATGGAAGTCACGCAATTCACGTACTTCCAGCAGGTCGGGGGCATCGAGATGAATCCGGTCGCGGTCGAGATCACGTACGGCATGGAACGCCTTGCCTCGTACATTCAAGAGAAAGAGAACGTATTCGAGCTGGAATGGGTCGATGGCGTGACGTACGGCGACGTGTTCTTGCAGCCGGAATACGAGCACTCCAAATATACGTTCGAAATCTCGGACACGACGATGTTATTCTCGCTCTTCAGTCAATACGAAGAAGAAGCCAAGCGGGCGCTCGAGCAGAAGCTGGTGTTCCCGGCATACGATTACGCGCTTAAATGCTCGCATTCCTTCAACCTGCTGGACGCGCGCGGCGCAATCAGCGTAACGGAACGGACGGGTTACATTATTCGCGTGCGCAATCTTGCCCGTCAATGCGCAGCCGTCTATCTGGAGGAGCGCGAGCGTCTCGGCTTCCCTCTGCTTAAGAAAGGAGTGGCTCAGCATGGCTAAGGATCTGCTGCTCGAGATCGGAATGGAAGAAATTCCGGCTCGCTTCGTGCGAAGCGCGATGAACCAACTGAAGGACAAGACAGCCAAATGGCTGCAGGATTCCCGCATCGCGCACGGCGATGTCGAGGCCTATGCGACCCCGAGAAGGATCGCTGTGCTGGTCCGCGACATGGCGGAGAAGCAATCGGATATTCACGAAGAAGTGAAGGGGCCATCTCGCAAAATTGCCCTCGATGACAGCGGCAACTGGAGCAAGGCTGCGCTCGGCTTCGCCCGCAGCCAGGGCGTAGAGCCGGAGCAATTCTTCTTCAAGGAACTGGCAGGGGTCGAATACGTCTACGCGAACAAAAGCGGGATCGGCGACGAAACAATGAGCGTGCTGCCCGGCGGATTGACGGAGATCATCACGACGATGACGTTCCCGAAGAGCATGCGCTGGGGCAGCTATGAGCTGCGCTTCGTTCGTCCGATTCGCTGGATGGTCGCGCTGTTCGGCCAGGACGTTCTTCCGCTCGAGATCGCCGGCGTTACAAGCGGCAACGTCACGAGGGGCCACCGTTTTCTGGGCGGCGAGACGGCGATCGGCGAACCGTCCGAATACGTGTCGAAGCTGCGCGAGCAGCATGTCGTTGCAGACGTCGCGGAACGCGAGACGATGATCGTCGACCAGATCCGTGCGTTGGCTGAGGAACGCGGCTGGGATATCGCCGTTAAGGAGGATCTGCTCGAGGAAGTGCTGTTCCTGGTCGAGACCCCGAGCGTCTTGTTCGGCACGTTCGATCCGTCGTTCCTGAACATCCCTCAAGAAGTGCTTATTACTTCGATGCGCGAGCATCAGCGCTATTTCCCGGTGCTGAATCACGCAGGCGAACTGCTACCGTACTTCGTCACGGTCCGGAACGGCGATCGCACATCGATCGAGCAGGTGGCCAAGGGCAACGAGAAGGTGCTGCGTGCCCGTCTGTCCGACGCGAAGTTCTTCTACAACGAGGATCAGAAGCTGGCGATTGCGGACGCGAACGCCAAGCTGGAGACGATTGTCTATCATGAAGAGCTCGGCACGACAGCCGATAAAGTCCGGCGCATTCGGAAGCTGGCGAACGCAATTGCCGAAGTCGCGAACGTCGGTGCCGAGGCGGCCTCCGATATCGACCGTGCGGCCGAGATCTGCAAGTTCGATCTGGTCACGCAGATGGTATATGAATTTCCTGAGCTGCAGGGCATTATGGGGGAGGACTATGCGCGCAAAGCCGGCGAGCGCGAAGCGGTCGCGAAGGCGCTCTTCGAGCATTATCAGCCGCGCTTCGCAGGGGATCGCACGGCTGCATCCGTCGTCGGTGCCGTCGTCGGACTTGCGGATAAGCTGGATACGATCGTCGGCTGCTTCGCGATCGGCATTATTCCGACCGGCTCGCAGGATCCGTATGCGCTGCGCCGCCAGGCCGCTGGCATCGTTCAGACCGTGCTTGCGCACAAACTGCCGATCGAGCTCGGACAGTTGTTCGATCTGGCGCTCGACGTGCATGAGGCACGCGGTTTGAAACGCGAGCGGGTCGAGATACGTAAAGAGTTGTATGAATTCTTCGCGCTCCGCGTGAAGAACGTGCTGAGCGAGCAGGGCATTCGCTATGATGCCGTGGATGCGATCATGGCTTCGGGCTACGATAATCTTCCGCTGACCATCGTACGGGCATCGGCAGTCGTTGCAGCGGTAACCGGCCATGCCGGAGAGGACTTCAAAGGCGTCGTTGACGCGTTCAACCGCGTCTCGAATCTGGCTGCTAAGGCAAGCGGCGCGGCGCCAGACCCGAGCTTGTTCGCGGATCCGGCGGAGGCCGAGCTGTTCGAGGCCTGGCAGCATTTGCACGGCGAAGTCGAGCAACTGCTGGCACAAGGTGCTGCCGCAGACGCATTGGCGAAGCTTGCGGGGCTCAAGGATGCCATTAACGCCTATTTCGATAAAATCATGGTCATGGTTGAGGACGAGGCCGTGCGCGCGAATCGCCTGGCGACGCTAGCAGCGGTTGCAGCCGATGTTCGCCGCATCGCCGATTTCTCCAGGCTGGTTCATTCGTGATCACGAAGCATCCCGCTGATGAATGAACTTTAAGAAAAGGGGCGTGCGGATGGAGCAGAAGTCGAAGGACATTGTTATCTATGTCGTCTCGGATTCGGCCGGGGATACCGGCGAAGTCGTCGTCCGCGCCGCGGTCGCGCAGTTCCATCCGGCGTATGCCGATATTCGAAGAGCGCCATTCGTGACGGACGAAGGGACGATCGCCCGCGTCGTCGAGCATGCCGCGAATACCGGCGCCGTCATTCTGTACACGCTGGTACTGCAGCATTTGCGGGAAGCGATGGCACGCATAGCGGCAGAACGGGGCGTGCGGGCCGTCGATTTGCTCGGTCCGCTGCTCGAAAGCCTCGAGCAGCAGACCGGCAAGCTTCCACGTCGCGAGCCTGGATTGAACCATGTACTGGACGCGGACTATTTTCGCAAGGTAGAAGCGGTGGAGTTCGCGGTCAAGTACGATGACGCGAAGGATTATTCGGGCATTCTGAAGGCGGATATCGTGCTGGTCGGGGTATCCCGCACGTCCAAGACGCCGCTCTCGATGTACCTGGCGCATAAGAAATACAAGGTTGCGAACGTGCCGCTCGTCCCGGAGCTTAAGCTGCCGCCTGAGCTGTTCAAGCTGCCGAAGTCGCGCATTATCGGGCTGACGATCGGCACGCACTACTTAAATATTATCCGCAAGGAAAGGCTAAAGGCGCTTGGTCTTCCCGACAGTGCCCCCTACGCGACGATGACGCGCATCGAGCATGAGCTGGCCTACGCGGAAGATGTCATGAAACGGCTCGGCTGCGTCGTCATCGATGTCTCCCACAAGGCGGTCGAGGAGACGGCCAGTCTCATCCTTGAACAGGTCCGTGGTTAAGGAATAAAGGATTTAATTGGGCGAGTATCGTATATAATAGGTAGAAGTCGGACCAAGAACAGTGGCGGATGCGGTGAACGATATGGATAGCAATCAAAGGGCTGCGCCGCGAATCGTTGTCGATGCGGATGCTTGTCCCGTCAAACGCGAGATCGTAGACACGGCGAGAACCTTCGGCGTGAACGTGCTGATGGTCGCTTCTTACGACCATCGTCTTGAGCCGGAGCCCGGCGTAGCGGTGAAGCAGGTCGACAGAAGCAGTCAATCCGTCGACCTCTATATCTCGAACGAAATTCGCCCGGGGGATATCGTCGTAACGCAGGATTTCGGGCTGGCAACCGTCGCTCTGGCGAGGCGGTCCATCGTGCTGTCTAACCGCGGCGAGCGGTATACGGACGAGACGATCGACTTCCTGATGGAGCGCCGGCATCAATCCGCAAAGGCCAGAAGAAGCGGTCTGCGGACGAGAGGCCCTAAGGCGATGACGGCTGAAGACCGAGAGCGATTTCAACAAAAGCTGACAAAAGTTTTGGCGCATATGCAGGAGAAACGTGAGCAATAGCGAATAGTATTACGTGTTATTTAGGATGAAGGTGATGGAGGATGACCGGCGGCAGGATTCCGGAAGAAGCGATTCAAGCGGTACTCCGGCAGCATGACATTGTCGGAACGGTCGGCAGATACGTTCATCTCTCGAAAAGCGGGAAATACATGAAAGGCTTGTGCCCTTTTCACTCCGAGAAAACGCCGTCCTTTACCGTAACGCCGGAGAAGCAGATCTTTCATTGCTACGGCTGCGGCAAGAGCGGAACCTCGATTCAATTCATGATGGAGATTGAAGGGTACACGTTCCCCGAAGCCGTGAAGGTCATGGCAGAGGAGGCCGGCATTCCGGTCACATGGGGCATTACGCATCCATCGGGGGAACCGACCGCCGAGCAGAAGGATCGTCAGACGCTGCTTGAAGCGCATGAGTATGCGGCGAAGTTCTACCACTACTTGCTCCAGAATACCGAATTCGGAAGAGAAGCGAAGGCTTACCTGCGGGAACGCGGCATGACGGACAAGCTTATCGACCAGTTCATGATCGGGTACGCACCGAAAAATTGGGACACGCTGCTCAAGTTTCTGGAGAAGCGGGGGTACGACCCGTCCTTGATGGAGAAGGGCGGATTGTTATCCGCTAAGAACGACGGCACGGGTTACGTCGATCGGTTCCGCGACCGCGTCATGTTCCCGATCGCCGATCGAGACGGCAAGATCATCGCCTTCGCAGGCCGCATTATGGGCGAAGGCCAGCCGAAGTATCTCAACACTTCGGACTCGATGCTGTTTCATAAGAGCAGGATGCTGTACAACTTCCATCAAGCGCGCGCGTCGATTCGCAAGTCCCGCACGATCGTGCTCTTCGAAGGCTACATGGATGTGATCAAAGCCTGGCATGCCGGCGTGAACAACGGCGTGGCGACGATGGGAACCGCGTTTACGGAAGAGCATGTCGAGGTCATTCGGCGGAATGCGGACGAAGTGATTGTCTGCTATGACGGGGACGATGCCGGACAAGCTGCCGCAATGAAGACGCTGCCGATGCTGGAGAAAGCCGGATTGTCCGTGCGAGTCGCCATCCTGCCCGGCAAGCGGGACCCCGATGAGTACATCGCCGAGTACGGACCGCAGTCGTTCCTGCGCGAAGTCATGGACCAGCCGGCGACCGTAACGAAATTTAGACTAATATTTTTAAGAAAGAGCCATAAACTTCTAGAAGAAGAAGGACGCAAGGAATACCTTCTGGAAGGGGTTCGGATCATCGCCGAGCTAGACTCTCCCACGGAGAGGGAATTCTACCTGCGCGAGTTGGCCCGGGAGTTCGATTTTGACCTGGACGTGTTGAAGCAAGAATGCTTCCAAGTCCGCGAAACGATGCAAAAAAAGAACCCTTCGGGGGATAATAACAATGTTTCGTGGAATAATGGTAGGAATGAAACGCGACATCCGTCCAAAGTCAAGCCTGCGGAGCTGCCGGGGTACCATCAGACAGAACGCAAGCTTCTCTATTGGATGCTTCACGATGCAGAAGCGGCTGCCAGCGTTCATGACAAGCTGGGCGGCGCCTTTCTTGTCGAGGACCACGCAGCGCTAGCCGCATACTTATATGCCTATTATTCGCAAGGAAACGATCCGGATGTCACCCGATTTTTCTCGACCCTCCAAGACGAACGATTGGAACGGACAGCAGCTTCCATCCTGAGCATGGACACGGTACCGCCCTATACGAGCGAGAATCTGGATGCCTACGCTCAAGAAGTGATCAAAGAGCAGAAGCTGCAGGAATTGAAGGAACGGGTAGAAGAACGAATACGTGCCGAGCGTGCAGGAGACGTGCTGCTTGCCGCACAAATCGCAATTGAGATTATGACCCTAGAGAGACAGTTGAAAGGCAAGGCATGACGGCATGTCTAGGGAGGAGGGAGTCGGAGTATGGCGAACGATCAGCACACTGAATTGGATTCGGAACAGAAGCTGGAGCTTGTGAAGGACCAGCTCATGGAGCAAGGCAAGAAACGTTCTTCCTTGACGTATAAGGAAATTATGGAGAAGCTCTCTCCGTTCGATCAAGATCCGGAGCAGATCGACGAGTTCTTCGAGCAGTTGGACGATATGGGAATCGAGGTCGTCAACGAGAATGACGACGATCATCGGATGCCGGGCGCGGCAGACGAAGAGCGCGAGCACGACGACTTCAACTTCGACGATGATCTGGCTCTGCCACCCGGCATCAAGATCAACGATCCGGTGCGGATGTACTTGAAAGAGATCGGGCGCGTGCCGCTCTTGTCCGCAGACGATGAGGTCGAGCTTGCGAAGCGGATCGAGAACGGGGATGAGGAAGCCAAGCGCCGTCTGGCCGAGGCGAATCTCCGGCTCGTAGTCAGCATCGCTAAGCGTTATGTCGGACGAGGCATGCTGTTCCTGGACTTGATTCAGGAAGGCAATATGGGCCTGATTAAGGCTGTAGAGAAGTTCGACCATGACAAGGGCTTCAAATTCAGTACGTACGCTACATGGTGGATTCGCCAAGCGATTACCCGGGCGATCGCCGACCAGGCACGTACGATTCGGATTCCCGTTCATATGGTAGAGACGATCAATAAGCTGATACGCGTATCGCGTCAGCTGCTGCAAGAGCTGGGGCGTGAGCCTACGCCTGAAGAAATCGCGGCCGAGATGGATCTGAGTACCGATAAGGTGCGGGAGATCATGAAGATTGCCCAAGAGCCGGTATCGCTGGAGACGCCGATCGGCGAAGAAGACGATTCTCATCTGGGCGACTTCATCGAGGATCAAGAGGCGTTGGCGCCAGCGGATGCGGCAGCCTACGAGCTGCTGAAGGAACAACTGGAGGACGTGCTCGATACGCTGACCGAGCGGGAAGAGAATGTGCTGCGACTACGTTTCGGCTTGGACGACGGCCGGACGCGGACGCTGGAGGAAGTCGGCAAGGTGTTCGGCGTAACGCGTGAGCGTATTCGCCAGATCGAGGCGAAGGCGCTTCGGAAGCTTCGTCACCCTAGCCGCAGCAAACGGTTGAAGGATTTTCTGGAGTAGAATCAGCTTGATCGACCTTACTGCGTGAGCAGCAAGGTCTTTTTTGTAGCCGGATCGCGATCGCAAGGCGGCAATTCGCGGCAGACTCACAAGTTCGGGCGCATGCACCGATATATAATCTTATATTTGTAAGATTATGGGCTGAAAGGATACGGGAAATAATGAATGATGAACGGCGCAAAACGATCGTGAGAGAAATCGATTATTGGCGGCGCGGCAGACTGCTGCCGGAGCAGTATTGCGACTTTCTGTTGAACCTTTATCTAGACGAACAAGGGGAGCGTCCTGCTCCTGCGAGCTTGACCGGCAAAGCCGTACATGCCATCGGGCAATCGAGCGGCAAGCAATGGCTGCTTGTATTTGGCGCGTTTTCCTTGATTTGTATTGTCGCTTTATATTTTAGCGTGTTTCACCCGGTATTGCAAACCGGCGTAGCGCTGTCGGTCATCATTGGCTTGCTTTATTGGGGGCAGCGCTGCCGAATGAATGACCGCGAGGCTGCGGGACTTGCGTCGATCGGAACCGGCATGGTGTTCATGCTCGGAATCGGTTTGTACATGCTCTATCTGCATGGCTTCGACGAGTGGGGATGGTCTGCGGCGTACTTGACGTTCTGCAGCTTATTCTGGATTCTGTTCGGGATTGGCGTACGCATCCCGGTGCTGCATTTTTGCGGCTGGGCAGCCGCTATTCTCGTCTACACGCTGCTGCTGGCGAAAAACAGCATGGAGCCGGAGTGGTACGAGGTCCAGCTGTATTGGGTGCCGGGGGCGTTCGTGTTCGGCTGGTTCAGCTGGTTCGTGCATCGCTGGTCCAAGCCTGCTTCAGGCGTGCTGTTCGTAACGGGTGCGCTGATCTGGTTCATGCCGGAGCTGCATACTGCGTTCATCTTGGACGAGCAGACATGGATTCAAGTACAGTTAATTGTTAAGATTGCAGTAGGCGGCGTCATGATCTTCGCGCTGCGAAAACAATGGATTGCGTGGGTTGCTTAACATGTTAAAACTATCACAACGGCTGCAGACAATCGCGGATCTTGTGCCGCCGGGCGCGCGCACGGCCGATATCGGTTCCGATCATGCGCTGCTGCCGGTCTACTTGGTACAGTCCGGCAAGTCGCCGTCTGCAATCGCAGGCGAAGTAAACGCAGGCCCGCTCAAGGCAGCATCCGCTCAGATCGCCGCGAGCGGTCTCGCAGGCTCGATTCATGCGCGTCTCGGCGACGGATTGTCCGTGCTCGAGCCGGGCGAGGCAGATTGCGTGACGATTGCCGGCATGGGCGGCGCATTGATGGCGGATATCCTCGCTAAGGGCGCCGCAGCCGGTAAGCTGGAAGGGGTGCGCACGCTTGTGCTGCAGCCGAACGTAGGCGAGGACATCGTACGCGGTTGGTTGATCAAGCACGGTTGGTATTTGGCAGCAGAGCGCCTGCTCGAAGAGGACGGTAAATTCTACGAGGTGCTGCTGGCGCTGCGCATTCCGGATGCCGAACTGCTGCAGCGGTCCGTCTACGATCCGCATTTTCTGCAGGTGGAGCATTCGGAAGAGACGAAGTGCGGCTGGCTGCTCCGAATGGGGCCATGGCTGCTGCGGCAGCCGCCGGAAGCCTTCTATCGCAAATGGTCGGATGAACAGGAGAAGCTGCGCACGGTATGCGCGCAGATCGACAGGTCGCAGTCGGCAGAGGCGCAGGAGAAGAGCCGGGCAATACGATCGGATATCGATCGAATCGGGGAGGTGCTCGCATGTTTGCACACGGTCAGACCGTCGCTCAATTGATGGAGCGCCTTGCACCCAAACATTACGCCGTAGAAGGCGATAAAATCGGGCTGCAAGTCGGAACGCTCCACAAGGAAATTCGCAAGGTGCTGGTAGCGCTTGACGTTACCGATGCGGTCGTGGACGAGGCAATCGAGGCAGGGGCGGACCTCATCATTGCGCATCATGCCGTCATCTATCGTCCGCTAGCCAAGATTGACACGGCGACACCTGCGGGGCGCATATTCGAGAAGCTGATTAAGAACGACATTGCGGTCTATATCGCGCATACTAATCTGGATGTCGCGGATGGCGGCATCAATGATTGGATGGCGGAAATGCTGGGACTGGACGGCAGGGACTGCCTGGAAGAGGTACATACCGACAAGCTGAGCAAGCTGGTCGTATTCGTGCCCGAGGATCATCAGAGCCAAGTGCTCGAGGCAATATGGCAGGCCGGAGCAGGCCAGATCGGCCACTATAGCAAGTGCAGCTTCAACATGGAAGGGGAAGGCACCTTCCTGCCGGGCGAAGGGACGAGCCCGTATATCGGCAAGCCGGGGAGGCTTGAGCGGACGAGAGAGATTCGCGTGGAGACCGTCGTGCCGGAGCAAGCGCAGCGCAGGGTCGTTCAGGCGATGCTGAAGGCGCACCCCTACGAAGAGGTCGCTTATGACCTCTATCCGATGGACCTGAAAGGGAGGTCCTTCGGACTCGGGCGCGTCGGCAAGCTGCCGTCCTCCATGACGCTGGCGGCGTTCGCGGAACAGGTGAAGGAGGCGTTCGACGTGCCTATGGCACGGCTTGTCGGCGATCCGAACCGAATGGTGCGCAAGATTGCGGTTCTTGGCGGATCCGGCGCGAAGTACGTGCGCCATGCGATGTTCGCTGGTGCCGATGTACTCGTAACGGGGGACATCGACTACCATACGGCGCATGACGCGCTCGCGGCGGGCATCGCCATCGTGGATCCCGGCCACAATATCGAGAAGCTGATGAAGTCGCGCGTAACCGAATGGCTGTCGACGAACCTCGCAGCCGGCAAGTACGTAACCGACGTCGTCGCATCGACGATCGACACCGAGCCGTTCCGTTTCGTGTAATCGATCGCGTTCATACGCGATTTATTAAAGGTACTTCGCGAATTCAGAGCGACTCTAAAAGACCGGTTGTCAGTGCCGAGAAGGTTGGACGATGGTAGCAATTGAGGAACGGAGCGTAGACAGATCTACGTGAGTACCGGAAAGTGCGCCAGCGTTCAAGATTCGACGTCGAGTAGGCATCGTAGCGTCTCATCGCAATCACAACCGGTAAACTTTCGTGGTTGAGGTTTGGGTGGATTGCGAGTATACTGTTCGAAGAGCGGAAAGCTTGACAGACAATCGCCGGCAGCCTTGATGCTGCGGGAGGAAAGTCCGGGCTCCATAGGGCAGGATGCTGGATAACGTCCAGTCGGCGCGAGCCGAAGGATAGTGCCACAGAAACGGACCGCCGATGGCCGGCTTAGCCGGCACAGGTAAGGGTGGAACCGTGGTGTAAGAGACCACGAGCGGCGTTGGTGACAACGCGGCTGGTAAACCCCATCCGGAGCAAGACCGAGAGAACGCGGCGGCTAATACCCGCAGCCTTAGCCCGAGGCGCGTTCGGGTGTGTCGCTTGAGCTTGTCAGCAATGGCAGGCCTAGATAGATGATTGTCGCTTCGATGGTGGGAGGGTCGTTCCCGTTATGACCACCGGAAGTACAGAACCCGGCTTACGGCAAGCTTTCCGCAACGACTATCCATAACGAACAGAAGCGCCCGATTCAGAGCAGTCAACTGCTCTGAACCGGGCGCTTTTAATAATCGAACCCATCCTCCACTCATGAACCGAATCGCAGCTTGATCGCGGCGAGCTTCCTCTTCACCTGTTCGGCATAACCGCCGAGAGAATTGGCCGACTGCTCCGCGGCCTGAAGCGCGCGGGCAACATCGATCTCGCCGTAGCCGTAATAGATGTCCTTGCCTGTTTCCCCGATATCGGTTGCCGTCTCGCGCATGATCGTCATGACCTCCTCGTTCGACAAGGCCGGATTCATGGTGCGAATGAGGCCGGCAAGCGCCGCGACATGCGGGCTCGCCATCGAAGTGCCGGACAACGCTGCGTACTGGTTGCCCGGATAGGTGCTCGGGATGTTATTGCCCGGCGCGGCCACGTCGATATAGTCGCCGTAGTTCGAGAAGGAGGCCTTCTGTCCGTTTTCGTCCGTGGCGGCTACCGCGAAAACTTCGGGATACGCAGCCGGAAAGCCGGGTCTGTCGGTATCGTCATTGCCGCTGGCCGCGATCAGCACGACATCATGATCGTAGGCGTAGCGTATCGCGTCATGCAGGAATTCCGCAGAGGCGTAATTGCCCAGGCTCATATTGATGACCTTGGCACCATGATCGACTGCCCAGATCAAGCCTTCGGCTACGGAATAGGTCGTACCCGTGCCGCTGCTGTCCAGCACTTTGATCGGCATCACCTTGTTATACCAGGACATGCCGGCCACGCCTTCCCTATTGTTGACGGCAGCCGAAATGACGCCGGCTACGTGCGTGCCATGTCCGACGTCGTCATCGGGAGGGCCGTCTCCGACAACGTTGAAACCCTCGGCCACCCGCCCCGCAAGATCCGGATGGTCGAGCTGGACGCCGGTGTCGAGTACCGCCACGATGATTTCTTCGCTGCCCTTCGTCGTGTTCCAGCCCTGCTCCGTCCGAATGGACGGCAGATTCCATTGGTACTTCGAATACAGCGCATCGTTCGGGACGATCTGTCCGCTCGCATTGGACGCGATACCGTCGTCGTCATTCGTCAGATAGAGGTAATGCGGCTCGACGTATACCGGGTTCCATTGCTCCGTGAAGTAGCGCATCATCTCCTCCGCATGCATGGCATTCGATGTGAATACATGCGAATAGCCGAGCTTGCGAACGGAAGTGCCGCTTATAGCGGCCATGATGGTCTCCATCTGAGCCTCGGTCGGCAAGTCGCGGAATCGGACGACGACTTCGTGCTCGTGGTAGTGGCTCGCATTGCCGTTGTCTTCGCCCGACTTGACCGTAATATCGCGCGTCGTGTTCGGCTCCACGCTCTCCGTGCGATACCTGCCTTCGGCCGGATAAGGAACGAGCCGTAAATTGCGCCGCTGGTGCTTCGCGACTTGATCGACGATATCCTGGCGAATTAACCCGGATGTCATGCCTGACCCCGTATCTGCTGCAACAGCCAGCACCATATAGCGATGACCGTCATGCTTGAAGGAATCGGAGGCATACTGCTTGCTTCCCGATTGGAAGCTTCGCTTCGCCCGCGCAATGTGCTGCTGATACACCGTCTGGAGTCCGTTAGGCAAGCTGCCCATGGATTCGATCGCGGCGTTCTTCTTATGCACTTGTATATAAGTCATATGCGGATGCATGCGCTTCATGTGCTGCAGCGTACGCTTGCCGCTGCCCTCCTCATTCGAGAGCTTCCGGAATTCCAGCGTACACTCCAGTTTGCAGAGCGCGGCCGTGTCCTCCATATCGTGGGTTACGGATGCCAGCTTGAGCTTCTGTTCCTGCTCAGCCGAAGCCGCCTTCGGGGTGGCGGGTACCGGCTGTCTTGTACGGCTGCCCTCCCTGTCGGGAGCAAGCCAAGGCGTCATCGGAATAAGCAGCAGCGCGGCTGTCAACGTGATCAGATAACCGGTCCACCGGCGTTTGGACGACATGTTGCGATCAACCTCCCGTTGCTTCGAATGATTCGTTTCGGACTGCCGGCGGGATAATCGACGCATGCCGACACTCTGCTTAGGATGAGGTGCGGCAAGGAGAAATATACGGCCCTTGGTTTGTCATCTTGCAGTACCGTTTCTATAGAAATTGTGATACCATGTTGATGATATGATTACACCTTGATGCGTCCTGAATCATGAAGGAGGATTACTCATAATGACACCTGCTAACGTGAAGCTCATCACGGAATCTGCACACAGCAAGCTTAAGCTGGCGATCGGGCAGCTCGAATCTTTCTTGAACGATCATGCATTGCCTGAATTGGTTCAAGAAGGGGATCCGGAAACGACTGCCGCGTTCTACTCGGGCCTGCTCTCGGACCTGAGACATCTGCTCGTCTTCTCCGAAGTCGCGTACGAGAAGCTCGGCGTCGCGCTGCGCAGACCGAACTTCGATACCGAATTCGCGGAACGCGCGCTGTACGAGACGTATCATCAGAGCGTCAACGCCTATTTCTACCCGAAGAATGAAGGGTATTCGGAAGACGGCCGATACGCCTACACCGGACAAGACGCCATCCGTTTCCGTCACAAACCCGTGCGGGCAGCAAGGGACATCGTGCTCGGCGTATCCAAGATTTACGAGGATCTTCGCGAAGAGCTGACTTACTACGAGAGCGACTATATGACCCAGCGCAGGCTGCAGGGACAAAAATAAACCAAGCATAGGTCACCACGGTAGCGGGCAACTTGTTACTGGAGGTGATTTTTCATGCCGGAAGGCGTAAAGTGCAGCGTATCCAATTGCTCGTTCTGGGCGCAAGGCAACCAGTGCGTAGCGAGCCAGATCATGGTCGACGTGGACAAGCATGCATCTGCCGATTACAGCTCCGAATTCGCGGACGGGCTGGGAACCGATCATAAGGACAAGGCAACCGATTCATCCGTTACCTGCTGTCATACCTTCAAGCCGAAGGAGTGAGGAAGCTTGAACGATAACGAGACGTTGCATGATGACGGGCAAGCCTACACAGGGAATGTAAGCCATCATCCAGTCCCGCGAGAAGCCTGGCTCACCGAAACGGGAATGAAGCGCCGGGATACGGAGGCTGCGGCAGAGATTGCCGTTCCGTATCGAGTCAATCCGGTCGGCGAAGAGCCTGAGCGCCACGAACTGCGACGCGCGCAGAAGCGGGCGCTGGCTTCGCAGGCCAGTGCCGGTCGGACGCTTGGCATGTTCTCCCTCATCATGGCCATTGCCTCTCTATTCGTATGGCCCCTGCTGCTCGGACTAACCGCAGCCGTATTGGGTTATGCCGCTTACCGGCAGGGCGCAAGAGGATTAGGCGTCTGGTCGATGACAATCGGGCTGCTGGCTGCAGCGGCTTATGTGGTCTTCATACCGATCTATTCCGTACTCTCTTAACGCGATCGAACGAACGGCGGATCCCTGCGATCCGCCGTTGTCGTACATACCGATACAAATTGGATTCGGAAATGGACTAGCCCATAACGGAGAAAACGTGTAAAATGAAAGCATTAATGCGAGGGAGCGTCTTCATGATGAGTATAGATCCAAGGATGATCCGTACGATGCTGCAGCTGCAGTTCATGCCATCGGTGAATTTCGATTCCGCTGGGGCGAACGGGTGGAACGCGACGACCGGCACCGGCGAAAGCTCGTTATTCGATTCGCTGCTGCAGCAATTGACGGGAGCGGGAGATATCGGTCAGTCGATGATGACTTCTTACCGTCTGGATCAAGACTACGGCTTCGGTAACGGCAGCAGTCCGTTCGCGAGCGTGCTGTTATCGATGGGAAGCAGCGCGCTTCAGCCTCAGTTCTCGAACGCGATGAACATGAACATGAGCGGCATGCTTGCGCGTTATGGCCTGTCGTCCGGCGGTACGCCGACCGAGTTCGATCCGATCATTGAGCAGTCCGCTTACAAATACGGCATCAGCCCATCCTTAATCAAGGCGGTCATCGACTCCGAATCGTCGTTCGATCCGAATGCGGTATCCGCTGCGGGAGCCAAGGGACTCATGCAATTGATGGACGCGACGGCCAAAGGACTCGGCGTGACGAATGCATTCGATCCGGTTCAGAATATCGATGGCGGCACGCGATTCCTGTCCTACCTGCTGAACAAGTACGACGGCAACGTCAAGGCGGCCCTGGCAGCCTATAATGCCGGCCCAGGCCGGGTTGACCGAACCGGCATCCGCACGGACGCCGATTTCGAAGCGCACCTGGACAAGCTGCCGAGCGAAACGCAGCGCTACGTAGGCAAGGTGTTGGACGCCGTAAGGCAATACTTGCCGATTGCTTGATTTTCCTGCATGGATGCCGCTTGTACGAACGATATATTCTCTATAGCAATTACACACGACTCCGTCTCGGAGTCTTCTTCTTTGTAAGGCGGTCATTCGCAATTAACCCAAGATCAAGTCGACGAGAGGAGGCACAGCAATGCTGTATTACGATCATGCCGCATCAACGCCGCCGCATGAGGATGTCATCCGTACGTTGGCGGAGGTGATGGCGCAGCATTACGCGAATCCCTCTTCGCTTCACCGTGAAGGCGCGCAAGCCAGGCGGCTGCTCGATCGCGCCCGCGCACTCGCGGCGCAGCTGTTCGAGACGGATGCGACGGAATGGCGCTTCACCTCAGGAGGCACGGAGAGCAACAATCTGGCTGTATTGGGCGCAGTGCGGCGATACCGCAATCGCGGCAACCATATCGTGACGACGGAAGTCGAGCACCCGTCCGTGTACGAAGCGTTCCAAGCGCTAGAGCGTGAGGGGTTCCGCGTAACCTACCTGCGCGCGGACGAGTCAGGGCATATATCGCCGCAGCAAGTGGAGACTGCATTGACCGACGACACCATTCTCGTAAGCATGATGCATGTCAACAACGAGGTCGGTTCCGTACAGCCGATCGAGGCGGTCGGCAAGCTGCTGAAGGATCGCCCCCGGACGCTCTTCCATGTCGACGGCGTGCAGAGCGCCGGCAAGCTGCCGGTACGCCTGAAGGAATGGGGGGTCGACTTGTTCGCGATGTCCGCGCATAAGCTTCGCGGACCGCGGGGCACAGGCTGGTTATACGTAAGGAGCGGCATCGAACTCGAAGCGCTGCTTCACGGAGGCGATCAAGAGGATGGGATGCGTCCAGGCACGGAGAATGTGCCCGCGATCGTAGCTGCAGCGAAGGCGCTTCGCATGGCCGTCGAATCGCAGCAGGAACGCCACGTGCGCATGACCGCGCTTCGCGAGCGGCTGACTCGCGGGATCGCCGCCATTCCAGAGCTCGTGCTGAGCGGCCCGGCTTCCGGCGATGGCGCTGCCGATCGGCCGATGGCGCCGCATATCGTCCATTTCTGCTATCCCGGCATGCGGCCGGAGGTCATGATTCATTCCTTAGAGAAGCACGGCATCATCGTTTCGACCAAGTCCGCGTGCTCGTCCAAGGACGAGAAGCCGAGCCGCGTTCTGCTCGCGATGGGCAGAGATGCGGCAAGCGCGGCAAGCGGCATCCGGATCAGTCTCGGCGACGAGCACCGGGAAGAGCATGTCGACGTACTGCTCGCGAGGCTGGCTGCCGTGGCGCAGAAGCTGAAGCCGCTAATCGGAAAAGGGGGCTCAACATGACATTCGACCGCATATTGATTCGGTTCGGCGAGTATACCGTGAAGGGACGGAACAGAGGGAAGTTCGAGCGGGCGATGCTTAAGCAGGTCGAGACTGCGCTGAAGCCCTATCCTCTGCTTGCGATCGTCAAGACGTACGGGCGCATCTACATCGAGCTTAACGGCGAACGGTACGAACCGGTCGCGGAGCGCCTAAAGACGATCTTCGGCATCTTGTCCTTCAGCCCGGTGAAGCGGGTAGATTCCGAACTGGCAGCCATTCAAGCGGGAGCGCTTGAGGTGATGAGCACTTTTCCGGAGCTGACCGGCACCTTCAAGGTATCGGTTAAGCGAACTTGGAAGCAATTCCCTCATGACTCCCAAGCGATGAATCATCTCGTCGGCTCGCATGTGCTGCGCACGGCGCCGGGGCTGCGCGTGGATGTCCGCAAGCCGGATATCGAGCTGCGCGTGGAGATTCAGGCAAAGGATACGTACCTGTATTGCCAGGTCGAGCGAGGTGCAGGAGGGTATCCGTACGGTACGAACGGCAAGGCCGTGCTGCTGTTGTCCGGCGGGATCGACAGTCCTGTCGCGGGATGGACGGCCATGCGCAAGGGGCTGGAGCTTGAGGCGATTCATTTTCACAGCTATCCGTTCACGAGCGAGCAGGCGAAGGATAAGGTGATCGAGCTGGGCAGAAGGCTGAGCTACTATAGCGGCCAGCCGATCCGGCTGCATCTGGTTCCGTTCACCGATATTCAGACATCGATTGCAGGCGCACGGGCAGACCAACTCATCATTACCCTCATGCGGAGATCGATGCTGCGCATCGCCGAACGAATCGCGGACAAGCAAGGCGCTCTTGCGATCGTGACAGGGGATAGCTTAGGCCAGGTGGCCAGCCAGACGCTGGGCAGCATGCACGTAATCGGACGAGACACCAAGCTGCCGCTCCTGCGGCCTCTCATCATGATGGATAAGCAGGAAGTGATCGACCAAGCTGTCGTCATCGGTACGTTCGATACGTCGATTCTGCCCTTTGAGGACTGCTGCACGCTGTTCGTCCCCAAGTCGCCGAGCACGAATCCGAATCTGCGGGTTACCGAGACGGTAGAGGCTTCGATTGCCGGCCTTAGGCACATGGAGGACGTCGCCGTGGAGGAAACCGAGACGATGCTGCTCTGGCATGCCGATCGGCCAGCCGACCTTGCCGGTACAGACGACTGGTTCTGAAAATAAAGAAAAGCAGGAATCCCTTAATGGGATTCGCTGCTTTTTTCGTGCAGGCCGGCTTTCCT